>NZ_JBBBNV010000006.1:143721-175815 GCF_037137075.1 Paenibacillus sp. y28 | reverse complement strand
GATGAATTTCAATCGTAACGGCATCCGTACGAAGGATGATCGCCGCTTGTTCATGACTCGCTTCGGAACGTGGGGCGTTCGTCCGCAAAGATGGAGGGACCGGTACGAGAGTTGGTTCATTCGGGGAGGAGAATGCAGGAAGGGATTCACACGCAGCTTCACGGATCTTTCGAAGCCAGTAGTAATAGCTTTTCACATTGACTTCGTGATCGGCACACCAACGAACCACGGTCTGACCACTGGAACGGCAATCACGAATGATCTCGGTCCACTGCTGGAGTCGATAGCGATTCCTCATCTCTACAGTTTGCAATTGGACACACTCCCATTAGAGTTTTTCGAGTAGGGTCGAAAAAATCCAACGACTACTCTAACGGAATTGTCTCAAAATCTAGACTGCATTGGAATACACCTTCTTGTTAGACGCTTACTATAAAAATACCCCTGCCAATAAACCGGCAGGGGTATTTAAATCCATTATGAGCCTGTAACCGTATAAATAGCTGATTTTTCCTTGTGGCCGGCTGTTACGGTAATTTTAAAGCTTTTTAAATTTCTTGCCTTACTGCTGTCTTTTTTCTGATAAACCAATTTGTAGTCGCTGGTCATGTAGAACGTATCCTTATCTGCTTCTTGAGTTCCAGCTACATATTCCACATCACTCAGTGCAATACGAACAGAGAAAATATCAAAGAATGGAGTCAAGTTATTGGTATACCCCAATGTAGAGCTCGAAGCATTATAGGTTCCCGTGTTTCTATAAAATTTATTATCCAAATCATCTGTAACAATAATGCCGTTGCTGCCCATAAATTTGCTATCCCACACATAGCGTCCATTAATATCATTGACTGCTACATTGGTTGCTTTATCTTGAGCCACTAAGTCTTTAAAAATCAAATCACTTGAAAAAACAGTCAAGTTAGTCTCTATGGATCTTGTTCCTTTAGGCGTCAACAGCGTCAAGTATGCTTTCGTGGTGCCAGGATTAAGGCCGAGCAGCTTTTTGTTAGTTTTATCAACCGCCACAATACTGGTATCAAGTACGGTAATATCGGTCACAGCATATTGAGTTGCACCAAAACCAATTTCATTGCCAAATTTATCGATGACTTTTAAACCCGTATACAAATAGGTATAAGATGGATGCTTGGCAAATAAATAAGTTGATTCTGTTTGATCCGCCAATTGGTCTTTATCTTCTCTCTTTCTAGTAATACCGCGATCCAGGTAGTATTTGCCGAAGGCGAAGAAAGTCGTTTCACTATCTGTAACTATACGTAAATCATCAGCAAGTTCTTTAAGTTGGAACGATTCCCCTTTTGCTGTTGCTGACAGAACTGTAGACACAGCATTTGCATCAGAATCAACCTTCACAACATTAGCCGTTAGCTTGTAAGCACCTTTTTTACCCGATGCGGAGGTCATCTTGATCGTTGTACCCGATACTTCTGCCAGAGTCTTTCGCAAGGTTTGAATGGTATCATTCATAATAAACTTGGATGTCGTCGTTGTAAAGGAGCCGCTGTCACCCGACATTTTCTCCAGCTTTAAATCCACCTTGAAGTCGCTGTAGTCAGTTGTAATTTGCTCATTGTATTGATCATAAATAATGAATTTTGTATTAGCCCCTTGACCAATAATTGCGTTAAAGTTGGGAACTTCCGAAACAATTTTTGAAGGCAATCTCTGAGCGTTTAAGGTAAGCTCCTTTGTTACTGTCTGCTTACCCTTCAGTGTGATCTCAACAGAAGCAGTTCCAGTATCCTCCACCTCCTTAATTCGAAGTGTTCTTCCTTTAATTCCACCAATGCTATCAGATTTTGAACCAAGTTCAATAGAACCCGTTCGGCTGACTTTCAGCTCCCCACTAGTCACCAAAGCATCGATTTCTTCAGCCGATAAAGGATACCCCTCTGCATCCTTTACTTCAATGTCAATAGTTTTATCTACATCCCCTTTAGCCAAAATCGGCGGATCTGCGATAAAGACTGACGCAGGTTTTTTTGGCGTCACAACACTGATATCCTTAGTGACAGTTTCACCGGACCCCAATGCGGTCAAGCGAAGTGTGGTTACGGAATCACCATCAATCTCAGATTCAGGTTTTACCTGAAAGACCATTTCTGGATAGTTATCCAGATTAATATCTTCGAAAATATGCTGGTCATCCTTTTGTTTTTCAAAAATTTTATCGCCCATGAAGGACTTAATCAGACTTTCACTATTATTCAGTTCATCTGTGTTAATCATCATATAGCCATATTGATCATAAGCTTTAAACTCTAAATACGCCTTATCACTAGGTCTTAAGTACGTTCTACCTTCGTTATAAATCCAATTTCCGGTCTCAACCTTGGAGACGACCGCCTCATCTTGAATTTCAAAAACTTTGTACAAACGCAAGTTATGCTCTTCATCATAAATACTAATCATGAGACGATCGTTCCATTTAGCGCTGCTCAAATCAAGCTCAAAAGCTTGCTGCAAGCTGCTGTAGCTCATGCTGTAGTCTCGGCCGATGTTAATGTCAAACTGGCTTGTTGGCTTGTATATCGTTTCACCGTATTGGTTCATCAGCTTAAACTGCACGAGCACTTTGGAACGCGGCAAGTAGTCCGTCCCATTAGCGAACTCGAGCTTCGTTACCTGCTCGTCCTCAGCCTTGAATTCCGCCTTAGCAACATCAACCATCTCGGCCTTCACACCCGTTAATTCCACCGAGTAGTCTCCCGCAGTTAATTTCTTCTCCAGTGTGATAGTGGCTGTCTTTCCATCACCTGACCAGGTAACTCCGCTGTTCTTCAGCACTGTATCGCCGTTCTTCACTGTCAGCGTCACATTTTGGATTGGAGCACTGTTTTTGAAAACAACATCCACCTTCTGCGCACCAGAGGCTTTAGCTTCCACGATCGAGACTGTTGAGCTACTGTTCATTTTCTCAAAGATTTTCCTGGCTTCATAAGCGCCTTGTACTAGCATTCTTACAGTGGCATTTCGATCAGATCCGTGCACTGTACCGTCTTCTTGAATCGAGAGCAAGCTTTTTTGTAAGGCATAGGTAACTATCGTCGCGAGAGCTTTAGTAACATTATCCTTATTTTGTGTGGATGTATCCACCGTTGGGATAACTTTTCGGGCTTCCCCTTCCAGCTTAAGAGCATAAATCAAATATTTAGCAAGACTCTCCCGATTTAACCGTTCCTCAGGCTGAACCTGAATCCCGTCGCTGTTTGTAATTCCCAACTTAAACAATTGCTCATTTAAGACGGCTTCATAGGAAGCCACTATTCCCGCTGTAAGCGCTTCATCATTTGGCAACAACAAACTTGCTTTAATGACATCTACCGCTTCTTGACGATACGCATCCGAATCTGCTCCAAAGCGCTCATCCGAATCCGGCTTTAACGCCCCGGCACGAATGTAAAAATCAAATGCTTCACGCATCTCCGGTGAAAGCACTTTCAAATCTTCATAGTCTTCAGAGAGCTTCACATTCTTTTCTTCCGCCGATGCTTGTGCACTGGAATCAGCAGCGTCTGTCGCAGCAGCGGCTTCTTCACTACTAACAACCTGCTCCGCAGCCTCTTCGGCATACGCAAACGGTGTTAAAGAGGACGACAACAAAAATGCAGATAACAATAAAGAAGTTGCTTTTTTCAATTTAAATCCACCCACCTTGTTTGAGATCAATTCAGTTTCCCGCACCCCGTACATTTTTCATGTCTGGACAACCTTATTCTGACGAGGGGCATTTTCAACAACCAGCTTACTCTCCGTCTTCCTAACCACCTCCTCATTAATTTCAACCTTTTCATTTTGGCGTGTTTTCGTTTAGTTCATTATTAACTATCTATACCATAGTATGGGATAACACCTCTGTTATAGGGGATTCCTTGCATAATTATAGGTTATTTGTTTCCGTCTCTAGTTATTTTGGAGGAAGAAGTACAATTTTCCCATCTTCTAGAATTACTTGAACCTTGTTTGACCGATCAGCGCCGATCGATTCCAAATAATTCGTCGGGATTTGCAGTCTTCCCGCCTGATCCAAAACTGCATACTCCACATGGGATTCCCCCTCTAGTTCCTCCACCCCCTCCTCCGAATGAATCAGCTCCTGTTCATAAGATTTACGGCGCAGCATTTCTGAGGAGGTTTTGCCGTCGCGGATGGCAACGACGCGGTCAACCTTCTTCGCCAGCATCGGATCGTGGGTTACAATAACGACGGTAAGCCCCATTTCCCGGTTCAGCTGCCGGAATAAATCCAAAATTTGATTCGCCATCTTCGTGTCCACCGAGCCTGTCGGCTCGTCGGCCAGCAGCAGCTTCGGATGATTGGCCAGAGCAATTGCGATAGCCGCCCGCTGCTGCTCCCCGCCTGACAGCTGATTCAGCTTATTGTTTCTGCGGTGGCTGAGTCCCACAGCTTCGAGCAGCTCCAGAGCACGCTCCCGTTTGCGCTTGCCCTGAAGCAGCATTGGCAGCTCAACATTTTCGAGTGCAGTCAAATAGGGTATCAGGTTGCGTCCATTGTTTTGCCAAACGAAGCCGACTGTTTCACGCTTGTAACGTACAACATCCTTCTCCGACATGGTCAACAAATTTTTGCCGTCCACCGTCAGCTGCCCGGCAGAGGGGCGGTCAAGACCGCCCAGCATATTGAGCAGTGTCGACTTGCCGCTGCCGCTATTCCCAATAATAGCCATTAATTCGCCGGATTCCACCTGCAAATCCAGCCCCTGCAGAGCAACAACCTCCAAATCGGCGATTTTATAAATTTTGACCAGCCCATCGCAATGAATCATCCTAATCCTCTCCCAGCTTGACCGCCTGATGAATGCGTATTTTGGACACAATGTAAGCCAGCACAGACAATCCGATGGCCAGCATCGTCGTCACGATCCAGTAAAGCCTGATTTGATCTATCGGGTCGAACGTCACTTTAAATGGCGGCACCTGCTTGCCCGGATCGAAGGACAGCTCAAACAACGGCACAAACAAAAGACTCGACACATTCCCGGAAACAATACCGATGATTATTGCCGCGCCGGACACCAGAATTTGCTCTCCGACCAGCATCAGGATCAGCTGCACAAATGAAATCCCCATCGCGCGCAAAATGCCAAACTGCAGTGTTCTTGCACGAAGCGTCAGTACCCAGTACAACAAAAACCCGAAGAAGCAAATAAATACAGAAATTAAAAAGCCGAGCGTCATAACACCGTTTATGGCCAACTGGAACGGTTCTTTTACGGCTTTAATCTGTTCCTGCTTCGCATCTCTGACAGATTGGATATCATAGCCGTGATCGGCCACTGCTTGATACACTGCCTGGCTGCTCGCATCAGGCTTAAGCTTCAGCCATACCTCATAGGGCTCCAAGGCCATATGATTCTGAATGTAAGACAGGTTGCCTACAACCAGCATCGGCTTCTGTACCTTGGTCGTCCCGCCGAGCTTGCTAAGCACGGAATCATTATCATTGGGTGCAAGATTCGGATTCCAGGAAGGCCAATACGTAATCACACCGTAAACAATGAATGGCGTCGGCTCCACGTTCGCCCACCCGACCGTAATGGTATCGCCGGGCTTGAGATTCAATGCATCCGCCATAGATTGCGAAATAAGCACAGCAGAAGGATTCTTTGCAATCAGGTTCAAGTATTCATAAAAATGGTGATCCAGCAGTCCCGATCGCAGCCAGGCCGTTTGTCCGAAGTCATTCGTCTCGATTCCCATCAGCTGAATTTTTTCAGTCGCCTTGCCCTTCGAATAGCTTGCATCCTTTTTTATAAATACCTTGGCCGCATGGTCAACTCCCGGCAGCTGTGTAAACGGAAGAAAGGACGGCTCGGAATATTGTGTTTTGGGAGGCGGGGTGAGCGTCTCCTCCGTGCTTTCCTCCTCTCCTTCCTCGGATTCCAGACCAGATAAAATAATAGGCGGCGCATCGTTTTCCCATCGAATTTGCATCGTAATGTCTGCACCTGCGGAATAAAGGATTTTGTCCGAGGTGTTCTTGTTCATTGTCCGGGTTGCGCTCGCGCTGAACAACCCTGTGGCAATCGTAATAATGAGAAAGACCATAATAAACTGATACTGAATGGTAGAACGGCTGACCGTAATTAGAGTGAAATACAGGGATGAAGGCCACCAACGGCGACCTGCCCAATAAACCAGCCGCATAAACAACGGATACAGCCGGAGAATGATGAGCCCGGAGCCTAGAATAAACAAGGCCGGAATTAAAAACAGCAGCGGATCGATCCGCAAATCGCTTGATTTAAGGCCGAGTGACACCATGTCCTTAATACGCAGCTTATAATTATATAAGCCGTAAATTGCAACTCCGACTAAAATAACATCGATAAAATATTTGTGCCAAAAGGACAATTTGTTCATCCGGGCCGACTGCTGCTTATGTCCGACAATGGAAACCCGGGTGGCAAGAATAACCGGAATCAAGGTCATAATCAAGGAGCAAACAACGGCTACAACCGCGTACATAAATGCGTCCGCATTTACACCGGCATCCACCTTGGCCCGCTGCACAAACTCCAGGAATCCGCTGGAGGCACCAAGAACTTTTGTCAAATAAACTCCGATGTGCGGACCAAGCAAAAATGCGACAGCGCCAAGGATAAGGCCCTCGGCCAAATAGCTGAAAATGATTTGCAGCCGGCTCGCCCCGCGGCTTCGGATAACGGCGATTTCCGTTTTTTGCCGTTCAGTAATCAGATTAGCCACCATGTACAAGTAGAACGCCAGCATGAGCATCACAGGCACGTTCAGCGACCACAGCATTAGCCGAAGCTGCGCTTCCTTCACGTAATAGTTGCCCAAGGTCTTCAGTGCAGGCACATTTTTATTGTTGGTTTCATACCTGTCCTGCATATGGTTCAAAATTAATTGGTCTGCATCAAAAAAGCGGCTGGCTGTAGCAAGCGTCATTTGAGCGTAATCCAAGGCAAAATACCAGTAGCTGGATTGCAGCTTCAAAACACCACGCTGAGTGATATCCTTTTCAAACAAATCGAAATTGATTAAAAAGCTGTTCTTATAGCTGCCTGGAATGTTATACCAATAAATATCCGAGTAATCGCTGCGGTCAATGACCCCTACCGGTTTAACATAGACCGGTTCCTGCATCGTTTCGTCCTGAATGACAAATACGGTATCCAGCACCATGCTCAACTCAGTCAAGGACTGCTCTACAACAAGGGCCTCGTACACGCCATCAACCGGCTCCTTGGCCGGAAGGCGGCCGTCCACCAGCCGAATATGACCTTCAATTCCTTCAATGGCAGACAAGTCTGCCGATCGCTGCACATTTACATCTACCTTATCAGGCTCCTTCGGTGCGATGCCGTACCGTTTGCTTGCCCGTTCCCGGACAAAAAACTGCATCGGAATACCGAACTTGCTTCCCGTCTTCTCCAGAAATTCATCCGATTCGGCAATCGTTTTGCTGTCCGCCTTCTCTTCAGCGGACATAATGGCAGATACCCAATAAATGCCGGGGTATTGATTACTATTGGTCTGCAGCTGCTTCAGCTCTTGAATGAGCAAGCGCTGCAAAATAGCATTCGTATAGATGGGCATCGTGCTTGCCAGGGAAACAGATAAAACGAGCCCGAATAACAGGCTCAGCTCGAGCCATTTGTTGTTGGCCATTTTACGCAAAATCATAATCAATAAAGCCAAAGCTGCAGCCCCCTAATTGGCCAAAATTATTTTTTGGCCCTCGCTGATACCTTTGCGGATTTCCACTTCTCTGGCGGCCACAATGCCTTTTTCAACATCAATTTCCTTTCGGCTTTCCCCTTCCAGCACCTGCACATAGTCGCGGCCCATATAGCTGCGCAGGCCTGCCCTTGGAATGACAATGACATTTTCTCTTTTTTCAAGATTAACGGTAATA
Organism: Paenibacillus sp. y28; assembly: GCF_037137075.1. Lineage (NCBI taxonomy): Bacteria > Bacillati > Bacillota > Bacilli > Caryophanales > Paenibacillaceae > Paenibacillus > Paenibacillus sp. y28. Next base: position 167,889 of record NZ_JBBBNV010000006.1, on the reverse strand, counting down.
TCCGCTTGTGAACCAATCGTAATATCCTCCGGCAAACCCGGAACGTCGATAAATAAGGACTTGTTATTCTTGTCTTGTATCGCTTTATTGCTGCTTGGTACAGCGCTCATCGGTGTTTGCACAACCTTGCCCGGATATATCTGATCTTTGATTTTGACATCAACTTCCATGTTAATTTCCGCACCCGCCAGATCGTTCATACTGGAAGCCGTATAAACGAGCTTCATTTGGGAAGGATCGGATATCGTAATAATCGGCGTATAAGCCGTCACCTGATCACCCGGTTTGATGGCTTCAAGGCCTGTTACGATACCTGCCTGATTGGCGACTAGCCGCGAACGCTGAAGCTGATCCTTCTGGGTCTGCAGCTGCAGAAGCGCACCTTCCAAATCCAGCTTTTTCAAACGAATGGCCGGATCATCACTATCCTTTCCGATCCATTCCTGCTGCAATGCAATCTTGCTCTTCTCAACGGAAATCTCCTGCAGCCGGATTTTATTCTCAATATCCGTAGTCTCCGTTGAAGCCAGAATGTCTCCCGGCTTCACCTTGTCATTCAGCTTCACATTCAGCTTCACCAGCCGGGGACCGGATTCTGTGAAATACAGGTAATCTGTTTTATCCGATGCGAACGTCGCCACACCGGTTATTTGCCTGGCAATGTTTGCCCGCTTCACTTCATATATGGTTAAGGTCTCCTTCACTTGGGGAGCAAGCGGCGGCTTCAATTCCTCTTCCTCCATCGGGAGCAGTGAACAGCCCGCAAGCATCCCCGCCATACAGCCGGCTCCAACTACCGACAGCAGCAATCTACTTGACTTCTTCCACAATTTGACCGTCCTCCAGTGCGTAGACCTGATCGGCGACACTCATAACCGCCGGGTCATGCGTTGTCAAAATAATCGTCATGCCTTCGTGCTCAACCAAATTTTTGAACACCTTCATCACCTGCATCCCCATCCTGCTGTCCAGCTCGGCCGTAGGCTCGTCTGCAATAATTAACGACGGCTTGTGGGCGATTGCTCTTGCTATAGCGACCCGCTGCTGCTCTCCCCCCGACAATTCAAAGGGCCTATGCTTCATTCTCGCCTTCAAGCCAACCAGCTCAAGCGCCCGTTCCGCGTATTCCTTGTGACGCGATGAAGGTACTCCTGCTATGCGTAAGCCAAACTCCACATTCTCATAAGCGGTCATAAGCGGAACGAGTGCAAACGATTGGAAAATAATGCCCATATTCACACGCCGCAGATCATTTCGTTTCTTCTCCGACCATTTGCTGATTTCGGCATCTTGAAAAAAAACCTTGCCGTCCGTCGGTTTATCAAGAGCGCCCAAAATGTTAATAAGCGTTGTTTTACCTGAACCTGATCGGCCGCGAAGAGCAACAAGGCGCTGGGGACATATCGAAAGACTGGCACCTTTTAGAGCCTGAACGGCGGCATTCCCTCGTCCGAACACTCTACTGATGTCAACCGCTTTAACAAGCGGAGCTGAGGTTGTCTGCTGCTGCTCCATGCTGTCACACCCCCTTCCTGAGTCGGTTCATGACAACGATTTTACAATGAAAGCGTTATCTTAAAATTAGGGGACTTGCCGCATTTTATAGGCTATTCGCTTCATATTGTAGGGGATTTAGTTCGAGTGTGTGCTGAAATGGGAGGTTTTCACTTTTTGGAGGAGGTAGATCGCTCTAATGGTTCTAACTTACCGCTGAATGGCCGGAGATGCTTGTTGTCAAGGCAAAAACTCCAGTTCGCACTGGAGTTTTGCAAAAAACAAACCTATTCTTTACTGCCCATCAGCCATGTAACAGTGGAATCAAACAGCATCCACAGTTCGTCTGTAGCCAGATCAGTAATATTTGTAGACCTCTCGAACGGGAAATTCGCGATGCGGGCCGTTGTTGTTTTGCCCGTTAGGTTTTTGGTCCCTACCTCATAGGCAACAATTAATGCCTTGTCGTTGTCTCCCTTCGGTCTGGCAATAACAGTCGCTTCTTTGCTTGGAAGAGCATACGTAAACTGATCCTCGGTGTAGTACACTTGTACATCTCCCGAGAGTCCGGCAGCAATCGGATGATCCGGAGCAGTAATGGTGATCGTCGTTTGTTTATTAATTACGCCTTTTTCCGCAATTGAAGAGTAACCCATATAACCGAAGCCATTATATTTATTAAATAGAATCGGCGTTTTTACGCTGCTTAATTTCTCCAAGTTCTGAACGATATATTTCGAGTTTGTCGAAGCGCCAAAAACGATCAAATCGTATCCTTGGAACGATTCACTGCCAATATCTGTGCTGGGAATATGAGTTACGGAAAATCCAAGTGCCTTCAAACGGTTAATCAAAGGATCTTCGTCTTTACGTAATTTTGTTGCGCCATCCCGGTCACTGGTGATAATTACCTTTTTACCTGCAAAAGAAGTTTTACCTGGCGCAGGCGTAGCTGCCGGCTCTGGAGATGCAGTCGGCTCAGGCGATGCCGTAGGTGCTGGTGTTGCTTCCGGCGACGGGCTGGCTGTAGGCGCCGGTGTTGCAGAAGGAGCCGGTGTTGCTGCAGCTTCCCCTCCAAACAGCTTCTTCGCCTCGAAGCTGGCCAGAGCCAGCATTTTGCGGGTGGCTGGCTCGGTGCCGCCGAATTTGCCGTCCGCTTGTGCGGCCAGAAGCTTTTTCTCCAGTGCCAGGGAAACATAGCCTTTCGCCCAGTCGTCTACAGAGCTGTCTGTAACAGGAGTAACTTTGCTTGCTGCATCATCCAGCCCTAATCCGCGAATCAGGAACGTAACCAGCTCCTGGCGGGAAACAAGACCTTCCGGGTTGTACATTTTGCCTGTGGCATCATAACCGTTGGTCAAGCCGGCTTTTTTCAAAGCCTCAACATAGGTTACGGACCAATGGTCGACAGCCACATCAGTGAAAGAAGAAGCCGCAACGGCAGACTCCGTCGGAAGCTTGAAAATGATCGAAGCTACTTTGGCAAACTGCGCGCGGGTCATTTTCTCATCCAGACCGAACGTATCGTCCGTAAGTCCGCTGAAAACGCCACCTTTAATTAAGGTATCAAATTTATCCTTTTCATCCTTGGGCAAGTCCTTCAAATCCTTGAATTGGTCAACTGTGACCGTTGCAGGATCCGCCGCACTGACGAACTGCAGCAATGTCATAGACAGCAGGAAGCACATCATCAATAAAGATATTGCTCTTTTCATTTCAATCACCTTCCAAAGTTTGATTGGACAATCGGCTTTTGCTTAATACGCTGCTTCGAATAGGATGGAGCAAGCATCGTCTCCCCTGGTGCATCAACCTCCCTTCAAAATACAAGAAGACTTTTACTTTTTAACTTCTTTCGTCGCCTTTAACGCTTCAATTCCCTTGGTGGATTGCTCTTCAATCATACGCAATGCCGTAACCGAGTCTTTGGATTCCTTAAATATGAGCGGTGCAAATACGTTTTGCATCGGAACATCATACCAGAGAAGCCCGTTTGCGCGTGCGGCAGGCGGCATCGCGGTTTTTCCATGGAATATCGCTTGCGTATTTTTGCCCCGCATTTGAGGCAGGTTTTGGCCAAATGCTTCCTGAACGGCTTTCGTCTCCAGCGGTACAATAAGCCCTTCTTTAGCCAGCTCAATCTGATGCTCCTCGGACAAGATGGCGGCCATCACCTGAAAAGCGAGGTCCTTCTTGGTCGATTGCTTCGTAATATACATCGAGTACACATTCGGCTGATACCTTGTATTCGGTGCTTCCGCAAACGATGGAACGGACACGACATCAAAATTGAGGTTTTTGTTTTGTTCCACAAAGGACACGATGTGATCGACGGTAGCAACGGCCATTGCAATATTGCCTTTGGAGGCGAATGTTTCTACCGTATCGAACTGATTCGCCGGAATATCGTAGAACCGCCGCAGGTTATCCACAACCTTTTTCCACTCCGGCGTGCTGAGGCTTGCTTTATCTTCCGTCAAACTAAGCGGAGACAATGACAGTTGGTTGTAATTCATGTAGTGGCCCGGATTTTGCGAAAAGCCCTTGTAGGTGATTTCCCCTTCAACACGGGTCAGCTTCTTGGCCAGCTCATAAATTTCATCATAGGTCATGCCGTCCTTCGGATAATCAACCCCGAATTTATCGAAAATATCCTTGTTGTAAAAGAGCACAAAATCGTTGTTGTTAAACGGCAGGCCATAAATTTTCCCGTCCTGCGTCAAATTTCTCATCTGCGCCATCAGGGCCGGATTCAGCTTGCTTGTGTCAAAATTGTATTTTTTGATAAGCTCGGAAATGTCATCCTGCAAATCATTGTCAATAATCCACCGCTGCACGTTCATCCGGGTATTATCGATGATGATATCTGGAATTGTCCCCGCGGCAATCAAGTCCTTATACTGCCGGCCAGGGTTGTCCCAATGTACATGCTTCACTGTAATGTCAGGGAATTTTTTCTTAATAAATTGGCCCAGCTGCTTCTCAAACACGGCTTCCTTGGCATAGAAAGGCGGATTTACTGTGTAAATAAACAGCTCGTTATCCGGCGATGCCGCCGCTTGCCCTGCACCTGGGGGGGGCTCGGAAGGAGAACCAAAACAGCCCGTCAATACAACAAGCAATGCTGCAGCCAAGAAAGAAGAAATCCATTTTTTGTTCATTCTTAAATTCTCCCACCGGAATATGACGACCTGCATGTCACCCCTTATTCAAGATTTAGAAGAGTGTGGTGAAAAACAAAGCCTTTTCACCACACTTCCATGAATAGGGGTTGCCCTCTATCCGTCATCCCTTAGCCGTTTTGTAGTGTCCAAACAACAAGGTTGTCGAGCAGCTTCCAACCGGCATCGGTCATATTCTCATCCATTCCATTGTTCATGAAGAAATACGAGATGCGCGCTTTCGTTGTATAGCCGCCATCACCTTTGGCACCTTTATCATAGTAGTAAATCGTGGCTTTACCTTTATCGCCAGCGCCTGTCGCAATAACCTTTGCTTCTTTGCCAGGCAATCCATAGCCTACACCGACTTTTACGGATTCTTTAAGCACGACTACATTGCCTGACAAGCCGGCTGCAACCTTGTGATTCGGGTCAACAATATCGATGGAGGTAGCATAGTTAATATTGGCGCCCTCTTCAATTGAGGAAAGGTCCAAATAGAACATGCCATGATTTTTCACGTATACGGTCGGAACCGCCGTATTCTTCATTACGCCGTCTTTAATGTACTTGGAATTCAGGGTTTGGCTGATGTAAAGCAAATCATAGCCGTTTGCAGAGCTTGGAGTGAAGCTTTTATCGACCATTTGTGTCACGTTGAAGCCAAGCGCCTTCATACGGTCCGCTACTTTTTTATCTTCGACGGTCAGTTCACCATTGGAGCGCTCTCTGCCGACAAGAAGCAATTTTTTCCCTTGCGGAGAAATTTCCGCCTTCTCTGCGGGGGCTTCCGGCTTAGAAGCAGGCTGTTTGGCCGGCTCGGATTTTTGAGGTGCCGCCGTAGGAGCTGCTGTCGGTGCAGGAGATGCCGCATCCGGTGTAACCGTTGCTGTAGGAGCTGCAGTTGCCGCAGGAGATTCCGTCGGCGCCGGGGATGTGGTTGCATCCGGTGTTGGAGTCGGCGATTCAGACGGCGCAGGCGTGGCCGTAGACGTTGGCGTAGGAGATGCAGTCGTTTCGGCTTGCGGCGTAGACTTCGGCCCCTCCGAAGAAGAACAAGCTACCATTGAAAAAATCATCAACGCAGCAACAATAAGCATTAAATACCGCTTCATAAAGAAAAATTCCCCCTTAAATAAACTGTCAATAAACTGTTCGATGAAGCTTTGCTTGATCACCAGCAAAATGAAAGCGCTTATAAAAATTATTGTATACTGAAAAAAATGGAGAAACATTAGGTCGCTTTTTCGAGATTATAGGTTGTTTTAATCATGAAACCGGCTCTTTTCAATCCATAACAAGAGAGCTTCTCCAGAAGGAGAAGCCCGGAAGAGGAAGCTACTTGGCAGCCTTTTCGGTTTCAATGCCTTTGGTTGTCTGCTCTTGAATCATCCGCAGCGCGGTGACAGAATCCTTGGATTCACCGAAAATTAACGGCGCAAATACGTTATGCAGCGGAACGTCCACATACGTCAGGCCAGCGGCGCGCGCTGCAGGCGGCATTGCATTTTTGCTGGCGAAAATCGCCTGTGTATGCTTGCCTTGCATTTGCGGCAGGTTCTTACCAAACGCTTCTTGTACCTTTTTGCTTTCCAGCGGGCTTACAATACCCTCTTTGGAAAACTCAACTTGCATTTCCTCAGACAGCAGGTAAGAAATAATCTCAAACGCTTTATCTTTATTCTTCGATTGTTTTGTAATATAAGCAGCATACATGTTTGGTTGTGCCTTGGTATTAGGCATGTCAGAGAACGAAGGCATGGAAGCAATATCAAAGTTCAGGTTTTTGTTTTGCTCATACCATTGAATAATTTTCTCAGAAACGTGAACGCTCATTGCCATTTTGCCTTTCGGGAAGTCGTCTACCGAGGTAAACTGGTTCGCCGGAATTTCATAGAAACGGCGCAGGTTGTCAACTTCAGCTTTCCAGCCCGGCGCGCTCAAATCCGCTTTGTCCTCTGTAAGGCTGAGCGGGGACAAGCCATGCTGGTTGTAGGTCATGTACAAGCCAGGGTGCTGCTGGTAGCCTTTGTACGTGTTCTCGCCTTCCACACGGGTCAGCTTCTTGGCCAGCTCATAAATTTCGTCATAGGTCATGCCGTCCTTCGGATAATCTACACCGAACTTGTCGAAAATGTCTTTGTTGTAGAACAGAACGAAGTCACTCAGCTGGAACGGCAAGCCGATAATACGCCCGTCTGGATAAATATTTTTCATTTGGGCAAATGCCGCCGGGTTCAGCTTGCTCGTATCAAAGTTGAATTTTTTGATCAGATCGCTCATATCGAAATCAAGCTCGTTTTTCAGAATTTGCTTTTGCAGGTTACCGCGCGCATTATCGATAATAATGTCCGGAATCGTACCTGCCGCAATCAGATCCTTGTATTGTCTTCCTGGATTGTCCCAGTGAACATGCTTGAAGGAGATATCCGGGAATTTCTTTTTCAAGTATTGGCCGATATGCTTCTCATAGTTTTCTTCCTTCGCATAGAAGGCAGGATAAACCGTATAAATGAAAATTTCTTCTTTCTTCGCGCCGCCGCCGTCAGGAGTAGCTGTAGTCTCGGCAGTTTCTTTTGTACAACCCGCCAGCAATGTAATTGTCATACAGATGGATAAAAATAATGCTGCGAACTTTTTCATCAGATTGATTGACCTCCCGTGTATAGTACGTTAATGAACGCCATCTTCATACGTTTTGGTTAATGGTACACAATGCAGCCTGCACCATAGTGGAATTCCCTTTTGGCAACGTGTTTGGGGCCGCAAATAAATCGGCCTCACCCCCTTTAAACCACTCTTCGTGAAAGCGCTTGTAATTGTGGCCAGATAGACGGCTTGCCGTCTTGGAAACAGAACTAAGCGATGTAAGCTCTTACAGTAATGAGGATTCCTAGCAGTAAACCATCGCCTGCCTTTTATAACTTTACTTTATTGCAATTCATTCGTCAGTTCATTGGGGGGGGATTCTCTTTTTATAGGTTATTTATCGCATCTTTACCGGTATGGATTCATAATGATCAACCTACATCCGGTTTTTCATGGTGGAGTATCCGTACTTAGCCATACTTCCCCCTCTCGCAAGCATCGCATGTTTTCGCCTGTAAAAAAGCAGAGTTCCCCTATATTAATTTACATTCGCAAACCATATATTGGAATTGATTTGCTAATGATGATTAATAGATAAGGGAGCGTGTTTTTTTTGAGCAAAAAGATGGTTTCCATGCTGTGCAGCAGCGTATTACTGATGTCTCTTACTTCCCCGGCATTTGCGGCTGAAACAAGCGATGTTATGAAAGCGATTACAAAGCCTGTCATTGACGGAAAAGACGACGCAGCCTGGGAACAGGCGGTTACGTACAACATGTCCAATTACATCGTTGCCATTCATGACCATGAGAAGCTCGATCCCGTCAAAGAGCCAGATGACTTTTCCGGCCACTGGAAGGCGTTGTGGGATGAAACCAATTTTTATTTGCTGATTGATATTAAGGACCAAAAAAGAATTTCCTGGATGAAGCAGAACGACCGGAAAGAAGTTCATTTTGATGATAACGTGCTATTTTACCTGGCTCCAAGCATGGACAAAAAATATATTACCGCTCTCTGGCACGCCGGAAGCAAGGAAATTAGCGGATGGTACGGACCGCCATCCTGGAACTCGTATGATTTGAGTAAAATTGACTATGCGCTTCATGATTATGGCAGCGGATACACCTTGGAAGCCGCCATTCCATGGTCTCTTGTCGGCATGCAGCCCTCGGTCGGAGCGACAGCTTTGTTCGACGCTCATGCTACCGACAATGACATCGGCGGGGACTACAACGCGGCTGACGGCGCAAACGGCCGTTACCCGCAGTCCAAAATTACATGGAACGACAAATTAAATAAAGCCTGGTCGGATAATTCAAATTTGGGGACGATCGTTTTGAAAGGCGGTTCGTCGTCACAGCAGTCATCGCTATCCTTATTTATTAACGGTCATGACCGCACCTCGGAGGCTGCACCGACTCTGATTGGCGATACCACCTTTGTCCCGCTTCGTATGATTTTTGAAGCGCTTGGAGCCGATGTATACTGGGATCAGGCAACCAAATCCGTAACCGCAGTAAAAGGAGAGACGACCGTGTCGCTTACTATCGGCTCTGCTACGGCAGCCATCAATGAAGAAATTATTACACTTGATGCCCCGCCGCAGCTCGTGGACGGCAGCACCATGGTCCCGCTCCGCTTTGTAAGCGAAGCCTTGGGCGCTGAAGTCAGCTGGGATGAGGCTACGAAGACGATAGGCATCTCTTCCAACTAACCGGCATTTCTCTTCTCCAAAATCAGCAAACAGGCCGCCCCGAACCGGGACGGCCTGTCCTTTTATTTATCCCCAATCGCCTGCCTTACTTGCCCATTGCCCAGCGTACAGAAGCATCAAACAGCTTCCAGCCGTTTTCGGTTTGGTTAATCTCTTCCCCGTTGAACAGGTAGAAGTACACCTCGCGGGCTACAACCGGATCGCCCTTGGCATTTTTAACCCCTTTATCATAAGCAAAGATTGTAGCTTGGTTATCCGTGTTCGGCACGGTGGCGACAACAATCGCTTCCGCTCCGGGCTCGCCATAGCCCATTTTTCCCTTTTCCTTGTATACATCCACGTCATTTTGCAGACCTGCTGCCAGAGGATGCTTGCTGTCTTTAATGGTAATGGTCTTCGCTACGTTGCCCGCATCAAGCTTGCCAAACGCCTCTGTCAGCGTCATTCCGGTATCCCCCAGCGATTGCGGCTCCGCATAAATAACCGGTACAGGCAATTTAACAAAAATATTTCTTATTTTTCCGGAATTGACAGATTCACCGACAAAGATAAGAGCAAAGCCTTCCTGAGCTTTCTCAATGGTGAGCTCTTTGTCTGTAATCACAGTCACTTCCAGACCGTGTGTTTCCTTCAAGCGTTTAATGGCAATGCTGTCTCCGGCATTTTCCCTCGATTGAACATACAACACTTTATTGTCCGTGCTGGAGGATTTGCTTGTATTCTGGGAATCCGGCTGATTCATTGCGTCTTTTACATTTTTGGGGACATCAGAGGTGCAGGCCGTGAATGTAAAAAGCATCACTACAGCAAATACCAAACCGATTAAACGTTTCATGAATAAAAACCCCCCATTATTTTTTACCGTTTTGCGCCGCCCAAGCGATTGCGGCATCAAACAGCTTCCAGCCTTCGTCCGTCAAATTCGGCACATGTCCCCCCGGCAGAGAGAAGAATACCTGGCGCGCCTGAACGGTTTCCCCCGAGGCATCCTTGGCCCCCTTCTCATAAGCATAAATCACAGCGCTTTTTTGTCCGCCGCTTTCCACCTGCGCAATGATTTTGGCATCCTTGCCCAGACCTTGAACGTACGATATTTTACCGTTATCCTTATAAACGGCCACCTCGCCCTTCAAGCCTGCGGCAAGCGGATGCTTGTTATCTTCAATTTGAATCGACTTGAGACCGTCAGCTTCGCCGTAGTTGGTTACTCCGGCCATTCCGATCACACCCGCAGTTTGTGTTTTGGACATTACAACCGGAATCGGAGATTGCTTTAGCCGGGTGCCGATTCTGGAAGAGCTGACCGCATCACTGACATAGATTACATCATAATCCTTTGCCTGATCCATGGACAGATTGGCATCAACGACATCGTACACCGTGTAGCCTAACTTTTTCAAATGGTCGATGAGCGGATTTTCGCCCCCCCCTTCCCTGGCACGGACAAGAAGCACCTTCTTGCCCTCAGCGTCTGCCGACGCCGTCTCGGAGCTGGACGAACATGCAGCCATAGACAGCAGCAGCCCGACAGCCAACATCAGAATGAACAATCGTTTCACTTCCAGCGCACTCCTTCATCATTAGAATGGTACTATTCCACCAGACCCGTCCGCTCTACGCCTTCAACAAACCAACGCTGGGTGAACATATACAGCAGCATCGGCGGAATAATCATCAGGAACGTGGTGGACATCCGAATCGCTTCATCCGTAACGGAAGGCCCATAGACCTCGGCTTGCTGACGCAGCGCGGAGGCAATCCGCGAAATCCCCATGGATAACGGCGCCGTTTCAATATCGGACAAGTACATGCTCGGCAGATAGAAATCGTTCCACGTCCAGACGAAGGAAAACAGGAACACGACCAGAATGGCCGGCTTCGCCAGCGGCATCATGACCCTATAGAAAATTTTGAACGCATTGGCTCCGTCCATACGGGCCGCTTCCTCCAGCTCCTTAGGCTGTGTGGAGAAAAACTGCCGGTAAATAATAACGAACAGCGCGCCCTTCAGACCAAGACCAAAAAAGGCCGGGACGATAATCGGAATAATGGTGTTCAGGAGACCCAATTCCCGCGCATAAATAATGTTAGGCAAAATCGTAACCTGCATCGGCACAATGAAGGTCAGCAGCAGGAAGAAAAACAAGGTCTTTTTGAACGGAATCCGCAGACGAGCAAACGCATACCCGGTCACCGCGCACGAAATCGTTTGCAGAATCGCAACAGATAAAGAAAGCGTCAAGCTGATGCCAAGCGCCTTCGGGTACTTCATCCATTCCCAGGCTTCCTGCAAATTCCCCAAATAAATGGTGCGCGGAAACCAGACTACTGCGGGATCAAGCAGATCCTCCGCATTTTTGACCATAGTCGTCATCATGTGCAGAATCGGCTTCAAGTAAATGTAGGCCGTATCCAGCAAAATCAAATAAATAAACAATTTAAACAGCAAACCTTTGTCCGCTTCTCTGCCCAGCAGCGTATAGCGGGTCTTCTTCAGCCACAGAAGCATCGTACCGGACTGCTCACGCTTCAGCTTTACTCCCAGCATCGTATCACCCCTAAACTAATGTTTGCCCTCAGGCTGTACCAGTACTCTCTCTTGCCACTTCCCATTCCTAAACCATATCGGCAAAACAATATCCGCAAGCACCGCCCTGCACTCTCGAAGCCGGCGACCCTGCGGCATCCGGCCGCAAGGCCCATTCTTTGGCTTCGTTTACCGCCTGTACAAGCCTAAGCGGAGGCTTTCTGGGATTTGGTCGCCTGACTGAAAATATAGAAAATGATCGCCAGGAAGAAGCTGATAATAATAAAGTAAATCCAAATCAATGCACTGTACGGACCGTATTCGCTTTCCCGGACCTTGCTCAGAATCGGGTTCGTCGGGAATGTGAACAAATCGATAATGGTGTAAATCATATTGAGCAAAATAAACGGTGTCATCGCCGGAAGCGTAATTTTCCAGAACGTTTCCCACGGTCCTGCGCCGTCAATACGAGCCGCTTCATAGGCTGAATTGGAGATGGTCTGACGTCCGCCGAGGAAAATCAAAATCTGCACCCCGGAATACCACAAAATCAGTACGAAGGAATCGAGCAGCGAGATAAGCGGGCCGGACCAGGTGGCCGACAAATTCGCTGTAATGAGACCGGACACGTTGTATTTGGACATAAAGCCCAGGTCGCCTTCGCCCTGTGTCAAAAACTCCTTCACGACCTCCCCTGTTGCCAAAATAACCGGCAGGAAGAAGATGGCCCGGAAAAATCCCCGCCCAGGGAACTTCTGGTTCAAAATAATCGCAATCATGAGCGCAAAAATGACGATGATCGGAATCATAAACAGCGCCTGGCGCAAAAACGGCAGCAGCTGATTGTACAAAATACTTCCGTCTTCAAACAAAATACGCTGATAATGAGCCAGACCCACATATTTGGTGGTTGTGGACGATGCTGTGATCGTCACATCCTGAAAGCTCATAAACAGGGAGTACCCGATTGGGAACGCCATAAAAATAATAAATCCGATAAACCATGGCGCGATAAACAGGGAGCCTTCAAGATATTCCCTGAGGGATGCACTTAGTCTGATTTTGCGTTTCATCGGCTTCCCCCTCCCTTCACGGCCACGAAGTTTTCAGCTGGCACGACTACGTCCCCATTTTGATAAGGCGTTGCATTGTAGTTCACGATAATCCGTTTACCGTTGGCATAGGTCGTTTCCTTTACGCCCGGAGCCAGCGTTTTGTGACCGGTAATAAATTGATTCTGCACATCCCCAAGGGCTTCGTTATAACGCTGATACTGCTTCACAGCAAAGTCCTCCCAGTCCGGGAAGTGCGTGTTGTAGTAACGAATTCCGAACGAGTTGACATACTGCTTCGCTTCCGCGCGGGTGAACACAAACGAAGGCGCCGCACCATACTCAATATCCCGCAAAAAGTCGTGTACGTCCTCCTGGCGGTTGTTGACGTATTCGGAAGCGTAGTTAATCAAGCCGTGGGTTGCGATTTGTACAAAAGGCACCGCCTCATCCGAGAACAAGTCGTAGGAATGGTCATATGCCAGCGTTTGGATATAGTTCACATTCGGCACGGCATACAGGTTGGATGAGAAGCCTTTGACGCCGCCAAGCGTCTCCTTGATGGTTTTCAGCATCCGTTCCTGCACATCCCTTGCCTCATCTCGCTGCGAACCAAAGCCGGAGTTAAAGTCGCTGAACAGACGCTGCCCGATTGTTTTCAATGCCAGCCCGTCCACACCCAGCTCCTTAAAGCGGGCCAGATCCTTTTTCATCACTTCTTCAGCGAATTTGTAGCTGACTGCAGGCGTCCGCTCCCGGTTAAACAAACCGCCTACCGTAATATTACGTCCCGCCAGGTTGACGATGGCATGATACTTTTCATCGAACCCGCCGGCCTTCGTGTTATTAAGCGCATATTCGGTTTCCAAGTAGACCGGGAAACCGAAGCGGTGTGCATTATCGATAAAGGCCTTCAGTCCTTTATCGCCGCCGATGCGCGAATCGACAGGGAACGTTTGTCCATAAGCGCTGTAGCCGTTCTCCTGCCAGCCCCTCACGGTCAGGGACATGTTGGTAATGCCTTTTTGCTGGAGGGCATTGACCATATCGGCCGCTTCGTCCGTCGTTGTCAGATTCAAGTATTTGTCGTAAATTAGCCCGGATTCTCGATCCCCGTGAATAATATCGACATAGAGCGGCAGAGCCGGATTGTTCACTGCTTCAGGCTTTGCCCCCTTCTCTTGAATCAAGTACTGGCGGTACGCCTGCGCCATGCCGGTGTAATCCGTTTGCTTGTTGTCCAGAATGTAGTACCGGACTGTCCGATCGCTTCCGAAGGAGGCTTCCCGGTTGTAATCAACATAGCCCCACGAATCCGGCACGTTCGTATTCCGGGTCGTAAATTGAATGAAGCTGGCCCGGAATGTCATTTGAGCGGCGATCCAGTTATAGTTACTAAGCACCCCTGCAGGGGATGCCACGATATTGGCATACTCATCGCCGTCGTGAATGACTGCGGTAAAGCCTTTGCTGCCGCTTTTCATCCCGAACACCGGCATAATAATGCTGTTGCGGTTGTTGCTCAAACCGGCAAATGTTTGATCCTGGCCGTATACCGTTTCATCATACAGCTTGTTTACGTTCAGCTTGTTTTCTTTAAACCGGATTAATGCCCCGGAGCCGTCAGGAACGAACAGGTAATCGTCCTGGCCCTGCTTCGTGTACTCCGCTCCGAAGAACGGGAAAAGACGTACCCAGATGAGACCCATGTTCGTTTCTTTTACACCGTCGCGAACAATTTTCGTCTGAACATAATCCTGTTGAATCGTAACCTCAATCGGGATGGTGAAGCCTGTTACAGGCAGCTCATAGGTCAAAGAGAAGCCGTCCGGTATTGTCTTCAAATCCTTGATTTTCCCGTTTTCGGCCCCCAGGTTCGTTTCCTTCGCCTGCAGCACATTTTTGGAGAAATCTACATATTGGACCATCAGCGGGGACACCAGATGCTTCTTCCAGGTTTCTGAAATTTGCTCCTGGGACCATGTTTCCGGATTCGGGAAGGAGCGGTACATGCTTCCGTTCCGCTTATCCTCCACGATGAAATGGCCCGTATTGCCGTCCATTTTCAACCGGAGCGCAGCCGATTCGGCAACCTGCTTAAATTCGCTTTCTTCAGGCAGCCGTGCTGGGGCCACGGTCGCTGCCGCGGCCGGAGCCGCACTGTTGACCTGCTGCGCATTCAGCGGCTCCTTCGGCTTGCGGAACTCGATATCGACCTGCGTCAGGAGCAGGAGAAACACAGCCAAGAGAAGCGCCGTAACGATGACAGCGGGTTTATTCAGCTTGTTTATCCAAATCATCATCTTAACGTCGCCTCCTGGTACATCTCATAAAGCAATGAAATGAAATCGTTGGTCAAACCGGCTGTAATGAAGATTAGCAAGCCGATAACCAGCATCGTGCAGACGGTGAATACGATATTAAGCGCCGTTTCACCAACTGTGTAGTTGTGGATGCATTGAATGTTCCAGAAAATCAGCAGACAAATCCAGACCATCATTCCATTATCGATGAAGCCGTAAATGGATGCTTCACTCATCGTCATGCCGTTGGAGATAATGGCCAGCGGAATACCGATAATCATATACGGAATGAGTGCATATGCATTGCCGATAAAAATATCCCGGAACCGGCCCTCGCCCCGATAGATGGAGCTGACTAGATAGTTGGCCACAACCCAGGCAATCCAGACGATAAAGAACTGGGTAAATGTAGAAAGCAAATCGATTTTGGCCGTGTTATTAAACGAAAAGCTCGTGATTGCTTGCTTTGAAATCAAGGAGCCGTAGACAATGGCAAGAATCAGAAGCGCGCTGGGATAACCGCCCTTCCCTTCATAACGCAAGGCGGAGAAGCCGTCCACAGGATGCTTCATAATGTACAGCGCATGCTTGAAATTGACCATAAACTGGATTTGTCGTTTCGGACGGTTGCGCCATCTTTCCCGGAACTTGCTTTTCGCGGTCAGCTTGTTGAAGATCGCATAGAACAGGCCTCCGAATACCAGAATACTGGCGAACAGGGAGAAGTTGCGCTGGAACCACATCATCCGGATTTGCCAGAAGGAATCGGAATAGCCTTGCTGATCGCCCGCTTCCTTAAACAGGCTTTGTGCTTCTTCGTAATGTTCCTTTTTAAAAGCGGCTTTGGCCAGACCCAGTGTTGCAGGGGCAAACTGGGAATTCATCCGCAGCACTTCTTTCCAGGGCTCTTCGCTCTCCTCATATTTTCCCGCAAGCGTCATTTGGTTCGCCTGTGTTACCTTTTGGCCGAATTCGGACAAGCGGAACACTTGAACGATATTTTCCTGATCATCCAGTACAAACAATTCGTTACGGGAATTCACATCCAGAGCAACAGGGCTTTTCAGCAGCCCCACCTGGGACGAACCGATTGCAGAGGTGCCCCCCCAAAAATAAAGCAGGTTGCCTGCCGCATCATAATGGCTGATGTACTTGTACTGGGAATCCACAACGATCATGTTATCATTGTGGTCCACCGCAACATCGATAAGCTGCGGACCAGAGGAAACCGCGCCAACCGGGACATCCCACGGCACAATTTCTCCGAACGGCTTACTGGAGCTGCGGAGCAGGTTATTGCCCTTGATGTTCAGCTTCTTCAATTGGTCGGTTTTGGTCATACCGCCCGTAACTGTGTAGATGTAGCCGTTCTTGTCCGTTGCCACGCTATTGATTGTCTCCGGACGTTTTGCTGCTTCGTTGGCATACATTTTTTTCGTGTACAGCATACGCTTGAGTGCGTCCAGCGGGGAAAGCGCCGTCCGGTTCGCACCGAAGAAGCCTTGGAATTTCCCCTGTGGATCAAGCATTACGAGACCCTCATATCCGCCGTGAACAGCGATGTACAGAAATCCGCGTTCATCGACCATCACCTTGCCCGGGTCAAACACGAACGTTTCAGGGATGTATTTGGAATCGGGCTGTGTGAATTCACTCTGCAGTTTGCCCGTTTTATCCAGCTTGACAACCCGCTTATTGCCAGTATCGGCGACATAAATATCGCCCTCAGCAGTTACGAATACGCCTTCCGGTTTATTAAACGGACTCTCCGGAATCGTAATGTACCGAATCAGCTGCCCTTTTTCCGTCATGTGGACAATCCGGTTATTTCCCGTGTCCGCGATATAAACTTCATTTTTGGCGTCCACATAGATATCCTTCGGATTTTTCATGGATGAGCTGATTTGAACGGTCGGCTTGCTCGGATCAGGAATCATCAGGTCCTCACCGATGACATCAATTGGGAAATAGGCCGGCTGCAGCCAAATAATTTGACCTTCGCTATCCTTCGTATAGGTAGAATACTTCACCGCCGCCTGGATGCTCGAAGGAAGCAGCGCCGTGTATAAGACGATTAAGGAAAGCAGCAGCTTCCACTTGTGACGTCTGAGTTTCATGCTCAACCCTCCATTTGTTTAAACCGATACAGCTTCGGGCTACCCAATAAGCCGTATGGATGCAGCTTGTACTCCGGCGTGTAGTGAATGCCTTCCTTGCGGAAGGACGCCCAGCTGGTTGTTGATGTGTCGCCGGTCGTTTGATGGAATGGGCCGAGCATGTTGCGCGGACTTCCCATCACTTCAATATCAATCCGGTTGTCTCCCGCTTGAAGCCAGGAGGTAATATCCAGCGGCCCGGCAGCCCGCCAAGGCAGATGGCCCGCGGTCTGTCCGTTGACCCGTACTTCCATGGTCACTGCGGCATAATCACCGATTTCCAGCAGAACACGTCCGGTATCCTGCTTGGGCAGATGAGCCTCGAAATGATAAACAAGGCTGCCGCAATAGTGGGTATATCCTTGTCCGCACCAGTCTCCAAGCATCAGCTGCTCCGGTTCGCTTATCATTTTCCGCTCAGGGGTTACCGCAAAGTCGCCGACAATAAAAATATCTTCGACCTCCATGCGATTATGGTAAGCGCAGGACAATACCAGTTCATTGACGCCCTGCTGGAGCCCGGAAAGCGGCACCTTGTGGAAGGCTCTGTCCAGAAACCAGCCGGCAGGCTCATTTGCAACAGGAAGGCCGTTGCAGTGAATTTCATACTGCGCCGCCCCTTCTACCACCAGATATGCTCCGTTGACCGGCACATCTGTCACTTCAAAGGAAAAGATGAACGCTGCCGGAGTGCCGTTTGAAGGAAGCTCATCGCCAATCCAGCGGTACCGCTGCTCAAGTCCGTTGCCGTATACCTGGCGCATACCCAGCGCATCCCGAATCGCCCGCTGTGCCTGCCAAACCTCCATCTCGCCGGACCACTCTCCGCTGCCGATGCGGTAGCGGCACATGTCCAGTGTCAGCACGTTAGGCATTGTCCGCGTAAACCCGCGAACCGGCCCCAATTCATAAGGCAGCGGTGCCGTCTGAGCCTGAAGCTGGCCTGCCGCCAAATCGGCCCCTGTCTTGCCGGGTTCGGCTTGATTCAAAGCCTCAGGCTTGCATATGTACAGCTTGGAATCCGCCGGTGCGAACACCGCCTCGAAATGTACCCGCCCATCACGGACCTCAGCGTCAATGACCGTTACTTCTCCGGTTAAACTGTTCCATTCCTCGACACGTCCCTGTCCTTCAAAAGCCACCTGCACGCGATGCGTACCCTCACGGTCGTTATTAACGACGAACAACGTTCGGCAATCGTCCTGCTCTCTGAGCATATAGAGCAGCTCACGGGCCTGCTCCTGCCGGCCGTTCACCAGACTGACCCTCCGGGGAAGCACCGCCTCCAGGGCTGTCACAGCCTCTTGCGTGTCCTGAACCATCTGTACGCCCGGATGCTTGAACAGCTCCTCCAGTTCGATGGAAGGCCGCCCTTCCAGCATAGCCGGTGCAGGTCCAACCGCAATGACACGGCCGCCTTCAGCTACAAAGTCGGACAGCAGCCGGAAGGTGCTGGCGAGCATCGTCAGAATGGCCGGAACAATGACCACCCGATATTCCGTCCGGTTGACAGCCAGCTTGCCCTGGCGGACCGAGCCGGTTTCGGCCATGATAATTTCGTCACCCAAATCGAAATCGTAATGCGCCCGAAGCAGGTCTCCAAGAAAAGCATTAAATTCATGGCCGAAGTGATTCGTGGCCGATACATCGCGGTCTTTGCCCCGCGCCGGGAAGCCGTAAGGTCCCGTTCCTGTCCGGCACCAGGCCGTTGTAGACGGATGAAGCACCAGTACGTCCCGGACAGGCTGGCCTTCGGACAAAATGGCGGACAGCCGGGCGAAATAATCCTCCACGACGTGATTATATTTCCACCAGCTTGTGTTGTAGTTAAATACCGGCGGGTAATCCCTTTTTCTGCAGCCCTTGATGGAATAGAGCGCCAAATGCTGCGACCGGAGATTCACTCCAAGCACATATTGGAAATCACCAACCCATTTCTGCCCTTCAAAGGTGAATCCCCAGCCCGTGCAGCCGTACGTCTCGCTGAGCACGAATTTGCGTCCGTACTGGTTCGCCACGCTGGAGCACTGCTTGACCGTGATGTACTCGTTCGTTTGCTCGTTCAGCAAATCGATGCCCGGAACTTGCTGAAACCGGTAATTGGGCATCACCGCACCGCAAACGCGGGTGGCTGTGCCCATATTGTTCTCCCATAAATAGTGGCCGGTGAAGGCAATGCCATTCTGCTCACACCAATCGCCGATTTGTTTGGAAAAGGCTTCGCTGAACCGTTCCGTAACAGTCCACCAATAATCGTGGCGGGCCTGCGGGGAATGCTCCCCGTTGAAAAACACATACGGTACGATATCAAGCAGATCATAGCCTCTTCTGCTTTGGAAAAAATCCGGAAACGAGGTGCTCCAAGGGAGCCAGCCGCGCCCTTCCGTAAATTTGCAGTGACGGTCATGAATACTCGGCTCATCTGTAAAAACGCCGCGAATGGTGGTGCCGAACCGGTCACCGACCTCCCGTTTATATGCTTCGTAAGTAATATCGATAAATGCGCTGACGGTATCCGGGTTCAAATGATCCGGTGGCGCCTCATTATTAAACCAGGCGCTTCGAACGGAAACCTCAACCCGGAACACAAGCAGCACTTCCCCTTCAGAAACAGCTGCTGCATTGTAATCCATAATCCGCTGGCATTGGTACAGCCCCCGCTCTTCATCAATAACAGCTTTGAACAGAGCAACAGCCTCGGACCAGTCCTCTCCGCCGGTTGGACGCACCACTTCCATCGTCAGCCCTTTGGCACGGAACGCATCTCCGCCCCGCTCCTGCACCAGCCCACCGGCAAACCCGGAAGGCCAGCGGTCTTCATCATACAGCCATACTTGCATATCAAGCGCTTCAGCGGCATCCACCGTTGTACGGATGCAATCCATCCATTCGGGACCCATGTAAGCGGTTTCCAAACCATCCCGGGAATGGAGAAAGAATCCGCCCATCCCCTGTTCCTTCATTTGCTCCGCTTGACGAACCAGCTCCTCCTTATCCAGCTCATCATTCCAGCCCCAGAAGGGAAGGGATCGATACTCTCTAGACGGAGCGCGGAACAGCTCACGCAGTTTTTCGTACGGTTTCATAACGCGATGACCTCCTCTCTGCCTCGTTGTGTCTTATCGAATTTGAAAACCCCGCTGCCTGCGCCAGTGCTTATAGCACGGCAGGCAGCAGTGTTGTTACTTGCTTTCTGAGGTTAGTTGAAGCAGCATTACTTTTTTCGGGGCCAGCTCCTGGTCCCCGCTCAAGCTCCGTCCGGTCAGTAAATCCTCGTACCGGCCCGTGCCTAGAGCAATCATTTGCGGCTTTTCCGTATGATTCAAAATGAATACATATGATACACCGTCTTTTTCCCGCTTCGTGACCTCTACTCCGGCCGGTACGTCCAGCAGCGGCTTAATCTGCTTTTCTTCACATAAGCGCCTCATCCAGGACCGGATGAACTCCCGGCTCGGCTGCGTAGCCGCATACCATGCTTCGCCTTCCCCAAACCGGTTACGGGTCAGCGCCGGCGAGCCCTGATAGTAGTCACTGCCAAAAACCGCTACCGTCTCTGCGCCTTCCGGATGAACCACTTCGCATACAAGGCTGCATGGATGCTCTCCGGACAATGCGCCAAGAGGAGCATTCAGCACCATGGTGTTCCGCTGATCAGGGAACATGGCATCAATTTCCTCCACCCAGATTCCGAGCAGCTTGCGGAGTTCTCCGGGATATCCCCCGGCAGTCACCAAATCGCTTTCATTGACAATTCCGCTGTAGAAGGTGGTCACGAAGGTGCCGCCTTGCTTCGCGAATTGCTCCAGCTTCTCGGCCATTCCCGGCTTCACCATATACAGCAAAGGCGCGATTATAATTTCATATTGGCTGAAATCGCTCTGTTCATGAATGACATCCACCGGAATGCGGCTGTCATAGAAGGCATCATAATAATGCTGAACCTGATCCAAATATTTCAGATGCGCTGAAGGACCGCCTCCCAGCTCCACCGCCCACCAATTATTCCAATCAAACAGGATGCCGACTTTGCTAGGCTGCCGGGCATCCAGCAGAACAGAGCCAAGCTGCTTCAGCTCCTGCCCGAGCTCGGCGCATTCCCGGAAGATGCGCGTATGCTCATGTCCCACATGGTCAATGACAGCGCCGTGGAACTTCTCATAGGCCCCAAGCGAACGCCGCAGCTGGAAGAACATGATGGACTCCGCACCCCGGGCAATCGCCTGATAGCTGCGCAGGCGCATGACATCCGGCCGCTTTTGCGGGTTTACGGTTTTCCAGTTGATCACACTGGGCGTTTGCTCCATCAGCATAAAGGGAGCCCCGTCTTTAATGCCCCGCATTAAATCGTAACGGAGCGCCATGTAGCTCTCAGGCGTATGATTCTCGGGATAAATGTCCAGCGCAGCGACATCAAGGTGAGGCGCCCACTTGAAGTAATCAAGCGGCTTGTAGGTCCCGTTCCCTTGAAAGTTCGTGGTGACCATAGCATCCGGTATCACTTCCTTGATGGCATTTGCCTCAAGCAAATAGCAATCCAGCCAGCTATCGGAGTTAAACCGGTAGAAATCCAGCGTTATGCCTTGGAAGGCGGTCTGATCCGATCCGCCGCCCATCCCCTCGCTCAAATTGCTGGGCAGGACGATTTCATCCCAGTCATAAAACGTGTGGCTCCAAAATCGGGTATACCAGGCCCGGTTCAGTTCCTCCAGCGTGCCGTAACGCTTCTTCAGCCATTCACGGAACCCTTGCTCGCAGCGTTCGCAATAGCAGCGGTTGCCGATTTCGTTGCTGACGTGCCATAGAAGCACCGCAGGGTGATCCCGGTACCGTTCAGCCAGCTTCCGCGCCATGGCCGTTGCATAATGCCGGTAAGTCGGACTATGCGGACACGAATTGTGCCGCTTGCCGAACTTGCGCTTCTTCCCATCAGCCGTGACTGTCAAAATATCCGGATATTTACGCGCCATCCATGCGGGATGCGCGGCGGTGCTTGTTCCCATGCACGCATAAACGCCGTTCTCGTGCAGCTTGTTCAGCACCTCATCGAGCCAATCAAACTGGTATGTATGCTCATCCGGCTGATTAAGCGCCCAAGAAAAAACATTGACTGTGGCGATGTCAATTCCGGCTAATTGAAACAGCCGCATATCCTCGTCCCAAATGTCCTTGGGAAACTGCTCCGGATTGTAATCGCCGCCGTACAAAACTTTCGGGAATTTGCGGCTAATCATGAGCCGACCTCCTGTCGTCGTTCTTCAGTTCCAGACTGCGCTTCGCCTTCCGCAATCGGCTGGGGCTGCTGCCTGCTCGCTCTCATCGGCGAGCTTCCACGGTTTGAGAACGGCTTCAGCCGCACTGTAAAGACGGTCTCCTTCGCGTGCAGCAAGTAGCTCTCCAGCGGTGGGGCTTCCCCGCAGCTATGATTGCCAATCGGCGCCTGACGGTAGTCCATATTCACAATCGTCTGACCGCAGTGAGCCAGGTCATATGTATGCTCGGCGGCGGTCAGCTGTTCATCTGTGTAATGACGTGCACTCACATCCAGCAGAGGGGCCCCGCAAATGAGCAGGCCAAGCCCGGTCAAATTCGTCACCGCCGCCCACCGGACGTCAGTTTTATTGCCGTTCTCCTGCGGATGAACATAGGGAACGAACTGTTCCTGTACCGTTCCTTCGTATACTCCAAGCCGGCCGCTCTCCTTACGGTCCACGTAGCATTCGTGAGGACCAAGACCGAACCAGGCGAACCGGTCAAAGCTGTCCGGCATCGCCAGCTGCAGACCGAGCCGCGGCAGCGGCGGCAAGCCTTCCTGCGGAACCACTCTTGTTGTAATCGTAACATCGCCCGTCCCATAAAAGGTGTACGTGCTGTGTGTCCTGAATCCGACACCTAAACCGGCGGCCCCTAAGGAAGCTTCCACCTTGACCTGCACCGCCTGTTCGGAAGGCCTGGTCACGGTGACGTCCTGCACGCGCGAAACCAGCTTGTCCAAGCCTGCCTTCCGCCATTTCTTAGCCTGCCGCGTATCGTTATCCGTAGGCGCCCGCCATACATGCACCTTCGGTCCTGCCGCAAGCAGCGGAGTTCCGTTATATTCGAATGCGGTCAGTTGACCGCGATTTTTGTCAAAGGTAATGGAGATGTCCTGACCGCTAATGTGCAGTACAGCGCCATCTTCCTGCGTAGCCAGCTTCGGCATGGAGGCTAACGGAATCAAAGGAAGCTGCTGCTCCTGAACCGGAATCGGCAGGTCAGCCCAAGCCACCTCATAGCCCGCCGGTGCCCAGAGTGCCGCCTGACGAAGCGTAAACTGGATACGCAGCCAATACTCGCCCCCCGGCTGAACATGCTTGCTTGAATACGGAATCGTAAGCTCCGCTTCTCCGGCTCCGGGTACTTCGGGCAGCTCCAGCGTCCCCTGCTCAATGATGTTCCCGTCGCCATAAAGCGTCCAGGATGCCGCAAGATGCCCCAGCGACAAGAAATCGTACCGGTTGTGAATTCGGATTACGCCGGATTGCACATCCAGCGCTTCTACCTTCACCGGCTCGAACACCTTCTTCACCTCAAGCACGGAGGCCTTAGGCTTACGATCCGGGAATAAAAGCCCATCCAGACAAAACGTTCCGCTGTGCGGATAGTCTCCGAAATCGCCGCCATAAGCAAACCATTCTTCACCTTCCGGTGTCTTCTGCCGGATACCGTGATCCGTCCATTCCCAAATCATTCCGCCAAGCAGTCGAGGATACTTGTAGACGGCATCCCAATATTCCTGCAGGTTGCCGACGGAATTGCCCATCGCATGAGCAAATTCGCACAGCAGATACGGCCGCTCATCGTCTTTTTCCCCTTCTGCAATAACATCCTCCAGGGGCGGGTACATGCTGCTTACAATATCAACAACCGGCGCATCAGCAGCACGTTCATAATGAATCGGCCGTGTTGTATCCGCCTGCCTTACCCATTCCGCCATGGCATCGTGGTTTGGCCCGTAGCCCGATTCATTGCCAAGCGACCAAATAATGATGGACGGGTGGTTTCTATCGCGCTCCACCATCCGGCGGGCCCGGTCCAGAAATGCCTCTCTCCAGGCAGGATCCTTGGCCAGATGGCTCTCGTCATCAATAAAATGGCAGCCATGTGTTTCCAAATCGGCCTCGTCGATG
>NZ_JBBBNV010000006.1:143118-143615 GCF_037137075.1 Paenibacillus sp. y28 | reverse complement strand
CCAGCATTGATTCCACCGGAGTGACAAAACCGAGATCCGGATGGAATTCGTTACGGTTGACGCCTTTGAGAATAACCGGCTTGCCGTTAATCAGCAGTTGGCCCCGCTCGATTCGAATTTCCCGGAAGCCTACGAAAACGCTTCCTGTTTCAAGCACATGGCCTTCCTCATCTTCGAGCGTCAACAACAGTGCGTACAGATTCGGCTCCTCCGCCGACCACCGGCGCGGGGCCGATACCGGGATATCCACCTGAACGACGACATCCTCTCCGCCCTCAACCGATACTATCCGCTGACGGATTTCGGCTGCAACCGGCTGGCGGCCCTCATCAAGAAGCTGCAGGCCAACCTGATGATTGCGGGCTTGCCCTGCATCCGCATAGTTCCGCACGGTCAGCTGGACCTCAAGCACCGCATCCTCCCCTTGCGGGATAAAGCGGGCTTGCGTTTTCACATCCCGGATGTGAACCTGCGGCGCGGCTTTTAAGTACACATCG
>NZ_JBBBNV010000006.1:47072-143059 GCF_037137075.1 Paenibacillus sp. y28 | reverse complement strand
TTGATAAACCTGGACAGCAACAACATTTTCCCCCGGACGAAGCAGACCGGTAATCCGGAATTCCGATGGCATGTGACTGCCCTGCCCATACCCTGCAAGCTCCCCGTTCACCCATACATGAAACGCGGAATCCACACCCTCGAAAACGAGGAAAACCTGCCGGTCATTCCAGGTCTCCGAGACGTAAAAGCTTCTACGGTAGCAGCCCGTCGGATTTTCCTTCGGGACGTGCGGAGGGTCGATAGGAAACGGATAATAGCTGCTGGAATAGTGCGGACGGCCGTAGCCGTGCATTTGCCAGTTGCCGGGGACAGGGATCGTTTTCCAGCTCTCCAAGGAAACCGCCGGTTCATAGAAGCGCTCCGGGGCCTCAGCCGGGCTTGCCGCATAGCTGAATTTCCAATCCCCGTTCAGCAATTGATAAAATTCCGAGGCCGACCGTTCATAATTGAGCGCAGTATCCGCATCTTGAAACGGAAGTAATCCGGCATGAGGAGGCTCGGTGTTCCGGCTTAGAACCTCCAGGTTTTCCCAGTCTGGCTTGCTTTTCTCCATCATGTGGATATCCTCCGTTCCTCATTCATCCTATTATTTTCAAAAGGTATAGCTTGTTGGAACTGCAGTGCATTGCTCAGAACCAGTGCAATGACCCACGAAGGGTTCCACTTGTTTCCGTGACCGCGGTGATTCCAGTTTGTCTGGAAGAAGCCTTCTCCTTGTTCACCGGTAACCGTGAAGCCCCATTCGCCCGGCTGCGTGCAAATTCCCTGGCCCATCGCATCCAGCGCCATGCGGCCCATACGCTCATACAGCGCACTACCGGTCAAGCGGCCAAACTGCCAAAAGGCAAAGCTGGGGAAAAACACATCCAGATGATGGTTTTGCACGCTGACCCCGGGCCAGCCCGCCGCTTTGAAATTTGCCGTGCGGAACGCAGAGCCTTGATCGTACACCGGATTCCATACATAAACGAAGGTCAGCAGCCAATCTGCTGCCAGTTCAGCCCATTCCCGGTAACAAGGCTTCCGGGTCAGGTTCAACAGCTCATAGGCAGCCAGGAAAAAGTACATGCCGGCTTCCTTATCCTCACATTTGGCGTCCAGTGTGGAACGCGCAAACGGCCTTGCAAATGTTTCGGCATGAAGCTCATAGTAGCAGCGCATCATAGCCTCAGCCGCATGCAAATATCGCTCGTTCCCAGTAATCCGGTACGATTTGGCCAAAGCAATCAGACAAGGCAGTCCGGCGGCTGTAATTAATTCATCCACTGGCCCGCCATCCGGCTGCCATGCAACGGTTATAATACCGGATGGCAGCACCGAACCGGCAAAAAACTCCACCGCCTCGCACAGTGCCTCTATCCAGTGGGAAGGAACCGCCTTCCCGTTAGCCTGAAACAGCATGACGATATCCGCCACATCAGACATCGTCTCCCCCAGCGCCCGGCTGGAGATAACCGGCAATCCGCCGCGCCGGAAATGCTCCCAGCTTCCGTCCTCCAACCGGTAGCTGCTGTACCGGATACCCGGGACTGCGGTACGGCTGCCCTGCAAATAAAACTCTATCGCTTGCTCGCAGCGTTTAATCCGCTGTTCCTGCTGGAGGCGGAAGCCGAGCTCCGCATCGCACCAGGCCAGCCGAAGGCACTGCCCGGTCCAGCCGTACATATAGTGAAGGGGATGCTTGGAAACATTGCCGAATACATTGGAATCGGAAAATTTGATATAGCCTGCCGCACCTTGGGCATTCGTCCGCCACCGGTCATCCATTGCAGCGGACTTCAGCCGGATAAGCTCCTCCAAGGAAAGCGGCTTCGCGCCTTCCGGTTCAAATAGCTTGTGACCTGTACGGACGATTTCCCGGAAGCCGCGGCCCCGGCCTTCCGCATGTCCCCAGTCCAGAGCCAGCTCCTTCGAAAGAGAGAAGCCAGGCGGAAAATCAAGATAGCCTTTATCGCAGCGCTCGGTTATGTTTTTGGCAATACAGTACACATCGTGCTCCCCGTTGAACATCAGCACGCCGCTCATGGCCGCAAGAACCAATTCCGGATCTACATCGTCCGACTCGACAGCGCCAAGTGATCCGTACTGCACTGTACCGTCAGCCAGCTCCACAAATGAAGGAACAGCAAACAATGAAAGATAGCGGGTTTCCTGCCCATCGCCGGTCCACTCCACGTTGACGCCCGGAATCGGAAGGCGATGCTCCTCGCAAATAAAGCCTCGTCCTGGACCTGCGCCAAGCCGGGGAACGATGCGATCCGGATCGGAGGAAGGATTATTGTTATAAATCATGTGCGGTATAGTTACGGTTTCCTTGCTTCCATGCTGCAGCGGAAACACAATTCCAACTGCCGCATCGGTGACAAGCCGGGCGGTTCTATTGTCCCAAGCCGCTTTTACTCTCAGCACATGATGTTCATCAAAGGAAAGCTGAAGACGGAATGTAAGCTCTGCCAGCTTGCCGGTCAACAGTAGCGAATCCTCCTGAGACGTCACACGGACCTCTTCCAGCCGACGTCGTTCAAGACGCCACGGTCTGCCGGTCGAGTAGGAAAGCATATCCTGGAGATTGGCTGTGAAATAAGGAGAAGCCTCGCCAGCCTGCTTCAAGCTCAACCGGATTTGCTCAGGCTGAATGGTTAATTCGACCCGTTTTTGCTGATTTCGGCTAACAACGGCGTACACGCTTCTCCCTCCTCTTTTTTCAGTAAAATGGAATGCAGTAACCGGTCTAATCCGGGATTGACGCCTACACGCCCTGTCAACGGCAAACAAATGAATACAAATTCACCTTTGCCATATGCCTTTTTCCCAACCAGCGGCAGCTTCCGTTTGCCGTTGGGTTCTCCTTGCGCCAGATAAGAGAAAACGAGCGGCTCGATGCCTTCACCCTGCAAGTAACAATTGGACAATGCGTCTATCCGGTCATTGGTCAAATTGTACAAGTAGGCCAGATCATCCGGCTTTAGCCCGTTTTGACGAGCAAAGTCCACTTGAAGGGACAGGGTATACAATTCCCTGAGCTTCACGGTTCGGACTTCCTCACTGCCAATCTGCCATGGGGTATTGTCGGTATTCCGCAAAATAAGCACCCCGGTGGCGCCCTGCTGGACAGCTTCCAGAATAGAGTCCCGGTGAGCGTCGAATGCCTCGTGCGAAGCCGCAACCAGCGTTTTATTGGCTAAGCTTCCGGCAGTGAAGGCTTTACCCGGCAGCCCCAGCAGCGAGCACAGCAATTCGGACTCTGAATCGAAGTACACCGGCTGTCCCTGCTCTGCAGCGCTTAATTTGGCGAACGCCTCCAATGTAAATCGTTCCATATTGAGCACCTGACCGTCCTCATCTACAAGGCAGGCATCCATGTACAGATTGGAGCGATTCTCCACCGGAGGGACCGTAAAGCGAATCGATCCGGCATATGCGGAGCTTGCCGTATTCAGATGACAAGCCATTTCATAGCTGCCGTAATCCCGGGTATCGTCTCTTAAAGTAGCGACGATCCGGCAATCCTCATAGGCTCTCGCCGAATCATTCAGCAGCCAGGCTTCAATTTCCAGCGTTTCGCCTTCGTAGGCCTTCCAGCGGTCACTCCGTAAATGAACCCGTACCGGAGCCAGACATGCCTGATACGTAAAATAAGCAGGCTTCGGAATCCGATCCACCCCGACCAGCGCTTTCATCCAGCCCGATGGCCAGGCATCAATCAGCAGGTGAATGGCAGTCGAAACAATAACATCCGCTCTTCTGCGCCAAGCGTCCGTCATCAGCCTCGTTGCCAGGCATTGATGCTTTTGGCTTTCTTTAATCCAATCCTGAATCGTTTCCTGCTCCGCAAACCAGTCTCCATGAAGGCCGTAGGTTTGTGCGGCCACAATCCGGCTCGGAAGCCAGCGTTCATTCATGTCGGCCGGAAGCCATGCCTTCGGATACCGGCTCATCATCAGCTCGTAATTATCAAGGCCTTCAGCGCCGTATTCCCCGCAGCCGACCTTCCAGCCTTGCTGCAGTGGAGGCAAGTAGCCTTTAATCATCTTGCCTACGCCGATGCCGTTATTGGTATACCACAGATTATAACAATGAAAATCGGGCAGTCCTTCCCGGGTCGGAGGATTATAATCCCCGTCTGCGTTCTTGACGACACGATCGGGATTTTCAACGTAAATGGCCTGTCTGGCAGCTACAAAAAAAGCTTCCAGTTCATTCCGGTGCAAATGGCGGTGCCCTTTGCGGCGTTTCTCAGTCCGTGAAGGCTCATTAATCAATGACACCATAACAGAGGACGGGTGACTGCGAATCAGCCGCTCCATCTCAGCCGCCTGGCGTACCCCTTCTACAAACTGGCTGCGCCGGATAAAGCCGAAGGTCGGCAAATCGCACTGATGCATCATGCCGAGCATATCGAAATAATCGTATATTTCTTCTTGTACCGGACGCTGTGTCGTACGGTAAAAATTCAAGTTCCCCAGCTTCGCGATTAAAATATCGTCAATAAGCTGAGCGAAGTCGTCATTCATCACACACTGCTGCAGGTGGCCCATTTCGTTGGCTCCCCGCAAAATGACAGGCTCGTTGTTCAAATAAAGCCTGCCTTTCGGCTCGTCTTGCTCATCCATATGAAACTTGCGCATACCGAAGGTGCGATCCCAGCAATCCAGCTTCCGGCCGCCATCGATAACCTCGACCCGAGCCAAATACAGATAAGGCCGTTCAGGCTCCCACAGCTTAAAGGACGGCATCTCCACTTTATAGCGATAGTAATTCATCCCCGGCCCGGCATATGGAACCTCGAATGAAATTGGACCTACACTGGAATCTGCGAAGTTCTTGGACATAACGGTCAGCTGCAGCTCAAAATTCTCCATCAGCCGATCCGTGGTGTTTACCGCATCAATCCATACCTCAACAGAGCAGTCATCAATATCGGGACGGACAAACACATCCTGAACAAACAGCTCCGGCCGCTCCTCCAGATATACCCGGTTATAAATCCCGGCGCCTGGAGGACAGTGCTTCCAGCCTGTAAGCGGATCGTCCCAGCCGGGGCCGGTTGCCGCATACATCTTATCCCCGTCCAGCTTCGTGCCGTTTACCCCCATCATCGGGTAATCATTGTGCACCTCTACAACAAGTGTATTGTGCTCCCGCAAATACGCCGTCACATCAAACTCGAACGGGGCGAAAAAGCCCTCATGGCTGCCGAGGCACTTCTGATTCAGGTACACCGTCGCCTTATAATCCACACCCTTAAAGGTCAGATAGACCCGCTTTCCGCTAGGAACCTGATCATAAGAAAATTCATTGCGGTAAAATCCGGTCCATTTCCCGTCGTCTCCGGTAGGTCCCCGGAAATCAGGTATCGTGACGGTCTCCCACTCACCGCCGCCCTCCAGCACTTGACTGAACTCCGCATCTGCGGGCGTCTGGTACCGGAATTGAAATGTCGTCAGTTCTTGCCGCCTGCGCTGCAAAGCGGGGGCCGGCGTCAAATTGCTCATAAAAGGCCGGTACTTCTCGCGCAGGAGCGGCAGAGCCTGATGAAACTGCGCAAGCTGCTCCTCATACGAAAGTCCGGAGGCATCTTTTGCTTTTTCCGACCCTGAAATAAAATATTTTTTGTCAAAAGCCGCGGGCGGTATTTCCCGCAGCTCCTCTTTGTTCCCCGGATGCTCGCGGAATGCAATCTCCGCAAACGGATCATGATGTACGCTTTGATCCAATCTGGTCTCCCCCTCAACCGAACACAATCCCGTTTACACGGTCACAACTTCAAAGTCCAGCGTATAGCCGTCCTTGTCTTTCGGATACATTCGAATCTCCGTTGTTCCAAAACGCTGCGTCCAGCAGCGCTCTTCGCCGAGAAACGGCGCGACCCGCTCCCGTACGCGGTCTTCCAGGAAATCGCTCGTCACTTCCCAGCGGCCGGTTCCAAGATTCCCGCTCCGCTTTAAATGTGCCGGGCAGTCATCCGGCAGCAGCCAGGAAGCGATCACAACCGTTCCGCCCTCCTCCGCCCGCTTGACAACCGCCTGCAAAGCCTCCGCCGAAAGGCTGGAGCCGCCAACCAGCGTCAGCTTCGGCCGGCCTAACTGCTCCGCGGTTACAAACTCGTCAAACACAACAACGTTATGCGTCGGATAAAACAATGGATGCGAAGGCTTCCGCTCCTTGCTGATATAGCCTTGTTGAAGCGGAAACTGATCCAGCTTCACTTGCTTTTTCAGCTCGTGGCGCTGGAATTGATAACCCGGAATATGCATGCAGCTTCCGTGCGCCGGCACTGTGCCATAGCTAATCAAATGCCACAAATGAAACACACTCTGGGAATACTCGTCTCCGGCCAGCGACCGATTGCCGTACAATTTGTCATTTTTCCCGTAATTGCCATCATCGGAATGAATAACTGCAATATCCGCATCCACCTGGGAATGATGCCAGGATAGCGGATGCTCCGGAATAAATTTATGAACGAATTCGTGCCAAACCTCGCCGAATTCCGTTGTTTTAAATCCTGCTTTTGTATGCTGCAGCAGCACATCCACATTTTCCGTAAACAAATGGCTTGGAGCCATGTAATAGCCCATGCGCAGCGCCGAAGCGAATTCTTCAGGCGAATGCCCAGGAAAGCCTGGAAAACGGGTAAACCAGGTTCCCGTGTCAGGCCCCCATAAATCGGCACATATCCACAAGTTCCGGCCATATTGCTTGGCTGCCCCAAGCGCAGTGGACATCTGCAAGGATTGGAACGATTCCTTCATAATCTTAGGGCAGAGGTCCATTCCCGCCCGGGCAAACGTATGAAACATCACCGGAAAAACGTGCTCTGAAATGAGCGGCACCGATGACGGCTCCAAGCCCTGCTGGCTCAGAACACTTTGCACATGGCCGGTGCGCGTACGCACCTCCTGCTCTACGCGCGCACGCGATGCCTCCAGCGTCAAGCCGTCCGTCGTTCCCCAGTGCGGATACCAGCCGTCCTTGCGGTACTGACCGGCATTAATTTGCAGATGCTCCGGCTCATCATACAGCAGCCCGATGCACCGCCCCGAACGCGCCGCCTCAATCAATGCCTCATCCGGCACATCATAACGGTTCGTATCCTCAACCCAAGGGCCGTTAATGTTGCCATACTCGTTGCCCAGACAAATGTCCAATCCGGACTTCACCATATCCTCCAGCAGTGCGGGGTCCGCATCCATACCCGGGATTACATGATGTACATAAAAATCCGCCTGAAGCTCCTTCAGCGCCCCCACAAATGCTTCCGTTGACGGAATCGGATCTTGTGAAGGACATACACTCCCGGTTCCGGTCCGCATAATGGTATCGGATGCTTCACCCGCCCACGGGTCCTGCCATGCGATTACCGGTCCTTGAATGCCTAATCTCGGTTTAGCGGCCATTGGCTTCATCCGCTTTCTCCGCCGCCGCATTCGCAAAGGCTTGATGAACCAGCTTCAGGCATTCAGCCACCTCTTCAGGCTTGGCATGCTCCAAAATAAGAGGCACCTCCGGCATCCGGCTGGAAATCAGCTTCGCATACACGTTCCAGTCAGCATATCCGGCACCGACGCGCGGCGTAGTAAAACCTTCCTCGGAGTAAAGCGTATCCTTCGCATGAGCAATCGGGGCGTACGCCTCAATACGATTAAAAATATTCGTCATCGCGGCATCCTGCTGCTTCAGATCTTCTTGTGTCAAATAGTTGAAGGGGTCCATAATAATCCCCAGTCCTTCGCTTCCCAGCTGCTCTACCAGGCTGACGGCCTGCTCTACTGTAGCCAAAATATTCAAGGCGAAGCCTTCCAGCAGAAGCACCGCATCGTTTTTAACCGCCCGGCTGCGCAGCCGGTCCACAATACGAAGCAGCTCATCCCACGCTTCCGGTGTACGGTTGCCTTCATAATCCCGCCAAGCGTTGGTCGGATGCAGGCTTCCCGTTTCAGTTGCGATATACCGGGTTCCGTATACCGGACATAGGTCGATCATCTTTTCCAATTGAACCAATTTATCTTCACGCTTCTGAAGGTTCGGATTCATCAGGTTGGTGTAGCCCGACAGCCCGACGATAGAAATCCCTTGTTTCTCAAAGCTCTCGCGCACTGCTTCAGCCCGGGCCTGTGAGAACGGCTGATCATCCATTAGCTGAAGCTTCTGCTTCGGATCCAGCTGCACGAGCGACATTCCGTGACTCCGCGCATCCGCGGCCATCTGCTCCACGGTCCAGCCCATATAGATATAGCTCATAAAACCGAGACGGTTCATCCTTGCCCACTCCCTCCGAAGATGTCCGTACTTTCCACAACGCGTCCTTCTTGACTGGAAATCACCATAGCCGTGGTCAGCGCCACTGTTTGCAGATTATCCTCCGGCGGAACCGGCGGAAGCTCTCCCTGCTCAAGGGAAGTCATAAAAGCAAGCATAGAGCCTGCGAAAGCATCCGGGAACCAGCTGCCCTTCAGCTTGATTTCATGAACCACGTTTTTGTGCTTGTTCAGCGCCATATAGAGCGTATCCTGTGTGCACCACAGGCTGCCTTCCGTCCCGTCAACCCACCAGGTGTTGCTGTGAGAACGATTGGCCTTGACGATGTTGTTGAAATGCAGGGAACCCATCAGCGGGTTCCGTCCGCCCTTCGGTCCGAATTCGATGTTCGCCGAATAGATGAGCGGATCGATGGCATTTTGCCCGTTCAATTGGGCGGTTGTGCAATGTACCCGAGACCATTCTTGCTGTGTCGGATTCAAGTAACGGCACAAATCGACATAGTGCACGCCGTGGTCGACAATATTGAAGTTTTTCATGTTCGTCCACCACCAGCCCGCTTGGTCCTGGAAGGAACGCATATCATGGTGAATGCTGTATACTTCTCCGATTAAATCCTGTTCCAGCACGGTCTTCAGCGCTTTGTGCGCCGGAGCCCACCGGGCTTGCTGATTGACGCTGAGCGTAATATTTAGACGCTTCGCCTCCGAGCTGAGCAGTGCAGCATGCTCGAAATCCAGAGCGAGCGGTTTTTGACATAACACCGGACGCGGCGCCTGACCAATCAATTGCAGCACTTTCAGTCTTGGCTCGGGATGAATCGCCAGGTCAATGACCCCGACATCCTCCCTGGCAAGCAGCTCGTTCACATCTGTCGTCCAGAACGGAATGTCGAATTTCTCCGCTGTAGCCCGTGCGGCTTCTTCATTCACGTCACAGCATGCCGCAATATGCAGACCATATTTTTTGTAGGCCGGCAAATGCGCAGTATTGGCAATGCTTCCGCAGCCGATTAGCCCTATTCCGTACTTTTTTAGGTCGGGAATATGCTGCTTCCTAGGCAAATAATCTTCCGGTCGAATAAAATTCATTGGTCTCACCTCAATTTCTACATTACATTAGTGTCGGTTTTCGTTTATAGGGTGTTTATGCTCTTTTAAGGGAGGATTCAACCACGTTAGCGTTTTCAAAAAACAAGACCACCGTAAACGATGGTCTTGAAGTAGGCTTATTTTATCCATTTTTGCTTTTACGAGGGGCCCTCGTTCTTGCAGCAGCCTGAAGCTGCTTTTCGGCACGAAGCTCATACACTTGACCCGGCGCAGCCTGAAACTCCGTCAGACCCTCGCTGCTTGCCGCTTCTACCTGAGCGCCGTCAGCTGACACAAGAAGCGCCGCCTCTGGCTTGCGGCAACCAATCCGGCATAATCCGCCCCGCTCGGAGCGAATCAGGCATCGGGTAAGCTCTCCATCCGCCCATTCGAGAGCAAGCTCGAAGCCGCCTCTGGCGCGCAGGCCTTGAACCCGGCCCTGCTTCCATGCTTGTGGCAGCGCGGGCAGCAGCGCAATTTCGCCCCGATGGGACTGTACCAGCATTTCCGCAATCCCGGCCGTACCGCCAAAATTTCCATCAATTTGAAACGGAGGATGATTGTCAAACAGATTCGGAAGCGTCGAGAGCGACAGCAAGAGCCGAAGGTGCTCATAGGTCAATTCCGCTTCTTCCAGACGGGCAAAGAAATTGATAATCCAGGCCCTGCTCCAGCCGGTGTGTCCTCCCCCGTTTTCCAGACGCCGATCCAGCGTTCTTCTTGCAGCCTGCGCCAGCTCCGGTGTATATCTTGGGTGAATCATTTCTCCCGGGTGAAGGGCGAACAAATGAGAAATGTGGCGGTGGCCCAAATGAACCTCCGTCCAGTCGTCCACCCATTCCTGCAGCTGACCATGCTTGCCGATTTGCGGCTGCGGCAGCCGGCGAATCATCGATTCCCACAGCTCGCACAGTTCCTCATCCGTTTGCAGAAGCTTTGCCGCTTCCATACATGCCCGGAGCAGGGTGTAAATAATCTGGGTATCCATCGATGGTCCGAGGCTAAGGGTACCTACACTGCCATCGGAGCTGATAAACTTGTTTTCCGGCGATACCGACGGTCCGGTTACAAGCCGTCCGCGATGGTCCTCGAAGAGGAAATCCTGGAAAAATTCCGCCGCTTCCTTCATCACCGGATAGGCCCGGTCGCGAAGGAACAGCTCATCCTGGCCGAAGCGGTAATGCTCCCATAGATGAAGGGATAGCCAAGCCCCGCCCATCGGCCAAATCGAACCCGGCATAAAGTTTCCTTCAATATGGGTAGCTCCCCACATATCCGTGTTATGATGGGCCACGAATCCCCGGCAGCCGTATATCTTCTGCGCCGTTTTTCTGCCGTTAATTCGCATCCGTTCCAACAAATCGAACAACGGCTCGTGACATTCGGACAAGTTGCACGGTTCAGCCGGCCAATAGTTCATCTCCGTATTAATATTGAGGGTATACTTCGATTCCCACGGCGGCGTATAGCTCTCATTCCAAAGTCCCTGCAAATTTGCCGGATTGGACCCAGGGCGGGAGCTCGCCAGCATCAAATAACGGCCGTATTGGAAAAACAGCGCAAACAGGCCCGGGTCCTCCCCGCCATCCTTAAAGCGCTGCAGCCGATCATCCGTAGGCAGCTTGGCGGCCGCCTGGTTTTCCTGCGGCCGCCCCAGTTCCAGCTTCACCCGCTGGAACTTGGCCTGATGCTCCGCCACATGGTCGCGCTTCACCCGCTCATAGCCTTTAGCGGCTGCTTGAGCCACCTGCTGGACGCATTCGGTTTGCGGGTCCTCATGCCGGAACGTGGTGGCGGCAGCCACATAAATCGTTACGGCTTCAGCATTGCGCACGGTCAGAAAATCGCCGATGGCGTTTACGGTCCCGCCTTCTGAAACCGCTTTGACGGCGGCAGAGAAGGTGACGCCCTTCTTCCCGCATTCCCCGCTCATCACAACGGTATCATGCGTAATACGCTGCGTCCCTTCATCAAACGGCCGACGGCTCAATTGCATCCGCAAATTTAATTTCATCGGGGAATCGCACTGGATACGGACAGCAATGACCTGATCCACGGCACTGCTGAATATTTCCCGCACATGCCGGACATCGTTCAGGCAGTAGCTAACATGAGCAAGCCCCTGTTCAATGTCCAAATCCCTATAGTAATTTGAAATTACACGCTTTTCTCCATCATGGTAAATCTGAAGCTCGCCGAGCGGCTGATAGGGATGAAGCGACTTGGGAATCGACATCAGCCCCATCTGGGCAAGCTCTTCCGCCTCGATTTGTTTGCCCTTCATGAGCAGTCGGCGAACCTCCGGCAAATAGCGCAGTCCATCCGGATTGTCCCCGTGAACAGGCCCGCCGTACCAAACCGAATCTTCATTCAGTTGCAACCGTTCCGTATTGACTTTGCCAAAAATCATCGCCCCCAGCCGGCCATTGCCGACGGGGAGAGCATCTGTCCAGGCTTTCGCCGGCTTCTCGTACCAAAGCTTCATCATGCTCGCAGGCTCCTGCGATGGTTTCATTGGCTTCACTCCCTGGGATTATTTGATACCCGAATGCGCCATCGTAGCGATGACCTTTGTCTGGAACAGCATGAAGATGATAAAGCTCGGCAAGAACATAATCATCGCTGCCACCGCCGCAGCCCCTTGACGAGCCACGCTGTTCGCCAATCCGCTCGTCAATGTCGATACATAGAACTGGAACGTTCTCATTTCTTCGTCCTGCATATAAATTTCGGACGTTTCCGTATTCATCCAGGCCGAGTTAAATGCAATAATTCCGACCGTAGCGATCGCCGGCATAACGACCGGGAGCACAATCCGGATAAAAATCGTAAACTCCTTCGCGCCGTCTATTTTGGCCGAGTCCAGCAGTTCATTGGGAAGCTGATCAATAAACTGCTTCATCAGGAATACACCGGTCGGCACCGCAACGAGGGGCAGCACATGCCCCAAATACGTATTGAAAATCCCCAGATTACTTACAATCAGGTAACGCGGAATCGATACGGTTTCCGGAACGAACAGCAAGGTCAAAAGAATCGAGGAAAATACAACCTTGTGCCCGGGAAATTTCAGCTTGGAGATAGAATAGGCGCACATGGCGCTGGCCAGCGTAATCGCAACGACTGCAAGCACCGTGACGATAACACTGTTAAACAAATAACGGGTAATCGGAATCGCCGTCGATTTGGTTACCGTGAGCAGCTCCACAAAGTTCTGGAACGTCGGATTTCGCACGAAAATATTCGGCGGGTAAATGAACAGCTCCTCATATGGCTTGAAAGCATGGTTGAAAATGTAAAACAAAGGAAGGAGCAAAAAGATGCTCATGAACACAAGAATGACAAAGGAGATTTTCTCCAAATTGCTCAGCCTGTTCAACCGTTTCCGCCTGCGCCAAAACATGACGTATCGCAGCGCGCCTGCTGTTTTCATTATTCTTCTCCCTCCTTCGTGCCGAACAGCTTCGTGCACAGCTTATTCGCAAAGTAAATGAAAATAAGCAGCAGCACGGACAGCGCCGTTGAATAACCGAGCTCGAATCGGGTGTATCCATAATCATGAATATGGGTCAGAAGCACATGCCCCGCATACTGCGGCGTCGGGTTCATCCCGGACAAGGCTTGACCGATTTCCCCGGACTGAATGGCGCCGACGATAGCCATTACTGCACCAAACAGCATCTGCGGCTTCGTCGCCGGAATCGTAATGTGCCAAATTTCCTCCAGACGGGTTTTGATGCCATCCAGTCGGCCGGCTTCATACAGCTCCTGGTTGACGTTCAAAATCCCCGCCAGCATGGCCAGAAAACCAATTCCCATACTTTTCCACAACGTGACGACAATCATGGAGGTCATCAAATTATCCTTGCTCGTTGCCCACAAAATCGGCTCACTGATCAAGTTGAATTCCAGCAAAATACTGTTCAGATAACCAATCCGGTCACTAGACAGCATCGGAACCCAAATAATTCCGATTGCGATGGAGCCCGCCAGAGAAGGCGTATACATCGCCAGCGCAAACCATTTGCGGTAAATTCCCGGCAAAATGGAAATGAGCCATGCAACCAAGAAAGAACAAACATACCCGCCGATCCCGACAGCTAACGCGAACGTAATCGTGTTCGGCAGGGCATATTTCAGTAAAAGCATGTCCTGGGAGAACATGTAACGGAAGTTCTCCCAGCCGATAAATTCGGGCTTTTGAATCGAGTTATAATAGGTGAAGCTCAGAATAATGGCCGACAATACCGGCAAAAAAATGAAAATAATAAAACAAATCATAAATGGCGCGATAAATAGATACGCCGTACGGTACGACCAAAGCACCTGGAGAAAGGACGGATTCTTATTTTTCACCTTGCTCGTGGAAGAATGTACTTGGGGCATCGTCTGCGCTTCACTTTTTAACATATCGGTCGCCCCCTTCCCAAGGCTTCGTAATGACCGGCAAATTCATGGAACGAATCATGCGGCCTTCTTTATCAAGAAATTTAAATTCCTGCAGCTTACGACGGATTTCCCCATCCATTTCCTTGGCAGAGGTTTCAAGCGATGTCCGGTAATTCATTCCGTCCACGACAGTCCGGTTCCAGGCGTTGTTTATCTCACGCTCCATCAAATAGCTGCCCGGCACGTTCGGAATTTCCCTGAACCATCTCCACTGCTCCAGAATGGCATTGAGGTCATCATCCTTCCAGGGAAGCTCGGCAAATGCTTCTACATTGGAGGTAAACCAGCGGAACGTCACGCCATTAAGCGTTTCCAGGTCTGTACCGTAGCGCGCTTGAATATCGGCGGAGGTCCACCATTTCAGGAATTCCCAGCTCTCCTGCTTGTGCTGGCCGTTTTGCAAAATAAACGACGAGAGCATGTTGCCGCCCATCCAGCGCGCCACCGTTCCATCCTCTTGGCGAACGCCCGGAATTGGAGCGACCCCCCACAAGCCGTTCAGCTCGGGAGCTGCGACGCTTAATTGCAAATAGGTGCTCAAGTCCGCAACCCCCATCGGGTAGCTGCCATCGCGGAAATGCTGATAAAACCGGTCCATTTGCTGGTCAATCGCATATTTATTTTGCAGATCGGTCCACTGCTTGAATGCCTCGAAGCTTTTCTCGGCGGTCAGCCCTGTCTTGGACCCGTCCTGGGTATAATATTCAAACCCGTGCATCTGCAAAAAGACGTTGCGCTCAACCGGCGTAAAGTTCATTCCGTTCTGCTGCAAAATCGGCAGCATCTTGTACAGGTCCTCCCATGTATCGGGAACCTTCAGGCCGAGCCGCTGTAAAATATCCTTCCGGTAATACAGCACCCGGAACTCCTGAGTTTCGGGAACACCGTAGTACCCGCCGTCATAATAAAAAGCCGGCCATGTCCCTGGGGAGAACTGCTTCGCATATTCGTCGAAATCCGGGAATTGCTTCAGGTTGTAAATCCCGCCCCGAATCGCATAGTCAAACTGGGTATCCTGCGGCACGCCCATCGCCACATCAGGCGCCATTCCCGCCGCATTCATAAGCACGAGCTGGCTTTCGTCCTTCAGCAGGTTAACCCGAACCTTGATGCCGGTTTTTGGCGTGAATGTTTCATCGGCGAGGTTCTGCACCATATTAACGTAATCGCGTCCCCTCAGCATCCACACATCCAGCACGCTTGGGTCCGATTTCCGGTCCCCTTTGGCCCGGAAGGAATAAAAGAAATTCACAATCGCGCCTTCAATGGTTTCATAGGTCGAAGCGACCATTTTCGGATACGGCTGCTCGGCCGGAACCACATAGATGCGATCCAGTGCCAGCGGCTGACTGCTGAGCTGCTTGATTTGCTCATTTACGCGCTCCTGCAGCCGGATAAAGCGGCTTGAATTGTACGGAATCTCATCCGGGTCCCGCAGCAGCACATCAATATCCCTGCGCACGGTGACAAGAGCCTGGGAGACAGCATCCGGCCGGCCGTTAATTTGCTCCTGGCGAGTACGGATTTCATCAATGCGGGCGGACAGCGCTTTCAGTTCCTCCAAAAAGCCCGGCAAATCCTTTTTCAAATCCCAAGTCCGGTTTTTATCGTCAATGCCGCCGGTCAAGGTTTTCAAATCATCATACATTTTGAGCATCGACGTGATCGCATCATTCAAGTCGTTTACAACTGAAGTAAACGGAGCCTGAATAACACGCATGGTCAATGTATTGGCGCCTTTGTTCAAATAAAACTCATACGGCTCGTCTTTTTCATCGGCCAGCGGTATTCCTCTCATTCCCGATTCATACATGAACCGGTAAGCCTTCAGCTCTGAAAAGGGAACCTTGCCGTTAATCATAATTTGGCGGAAGGAGGAGCGGTTGGACACATAGGATTGCTCTCCGCGAAACGCCATTTTGTAATAGCCGGTTTCCGGCACATTGATAGTCCAGCTGATCTCCTGATTGTTCGATGACCATCTGGAGCCGTCAATCACATTATACGTAATTTGCCCTTGTACGCGCGGGGTGGACGCAATATTGTTGTCATACCCGAGAGCCACAGAGGAATCACTTTTCCAATCGACTATTTCGGCTTCCAAAACAACCGGCTCCGCTTGTACGGGTGCTGCTGCAGGCTGCGCTTTGCGCACTGCCTCATAGCTTTCCACTTTGTCCGGCGCTTGCAGAGTAATGGACTCCAATGCGAACGGATCGCTGCTGGCTAACCGGATTTTGTGCTTGCCCGGCTTCAAATACCAGGTCAGCGGATCTTCGTAGGAGCCGGTCATATCGCGCAGCTTCCAGGTCATCCAGCCAGAGATATCATCGGCAACCGGACGTATTTCGTCACCGCGTTCATCTCTTTTAATCGGAAGCCGGTCCTTCCAGTGCCGGTACAGCTCAATCGACTTGGATTCCTGAAACGAATTGACGCCATCCACCGTCAAATTAATGGCAATCGGCTTGCGGTTTTTGGTGCCGACAAACGGGTGATACGCCATTTCAATTGTATACAAGCCACCCTGAGCGATATCCGCCTCATATTCAATCCATTCATCCTCGTTCGATTTCCAAACCAAAACATGATTCTTGCCGTTATACGACTCCTCTACAGCCGTAGCATTGCTTGAGCGTCCAGTTACCGCTGTACCGGGAATTGTAACTTTGGCGGTATGGTCGCCGTTAGCGCCTTCTTGCTTCCATTTCTCCAACATGTCCAAATAGCTTGGCTCTAATTGCTTTAACGGGTTCAACAACTGCCCGGCTGCCGGCGATTGGGTCGATTCCCCCGACGTCGCCGTTGTCGCCGCTGTATTCGCTGAACCCGGAACCACCGGCGTCAGCACAAGCGTGCCTACTAGCAGCATGGCAATAAAAGCCCGAGTCCGAGATGACAACTTCAACTCCATCCCTCCGATGTTCTTTAGTACGCAAGATTCTCTGTCGTATCTCTGTCGAAGAAAATCGCCTTGTTCATATCAAATGCCATAGTGAGCGTTTCGTTATCCACCCCGGCATGCCCGGAATCGGTTCTGACAATAAGCATCTTCGCCATACCGATATCCACATACAGATGCATATCCGCGCCCATCAGCTCGCTAATTTTTTGAACCCCTTTAACCTTCGAATGTGGAAAGGCCTCCAGCTTGTTAGACTCCAAATGAATGTTCTCGCAGCGGATACCAAGCACAACTGTGCGGTTCACCTGCTTCTTCTCCTTCAACCTTTTGGAAGCCTCGGCCGGAATCCGCAAGCAGTGACGGTTCGTATGGAACTCGAGCAGACCATTCTCGCCTTCCAGCACTTTTCCTTCAATGAAATTAATCGGAGGAGTACCAATAAACCCGGCAACGAACATATTCCGCGGATTGTTGTAGATTTCCTTCGGTGTATCGGCCTGCTGAATAATGCCGTCCTTCATGACTACGATACGATGCCCCATAGTCATCGCCTCAACCTGGTCGTGAGTAACATAGACCATCGTTACGCCGAGCTGCTTGTGCAAGCTAATAATTTCCGTCCGCATCTGCACCCGCAGCTTGGCGTCGAGATTCGACAGCGGCTCATCCATCAAGAATACTTGAGGGTTACGGACAATCGCCCGGCCGAGGGCCACACGCTGCCGCTGACCGCCGGAGAGCTGTCTTGGCTTCCGGTCCAAATAAGGCTCGATTTCCAGCTTCCGCGCTGTTTTTTTAACCGCTAAATCGATTTCATGCTTGGGCATTTTGCGCAGCCGCAGGCCGAATGCGATATTCTCATACACGCTCATATTCGGGTACAGCGCATAGTTTTGGAACACCATTGCGATATCCCTGTCCTTGGGCGGCAAATCATTAACCAGCGTATCCCCGATATACAGCTCTCCGGAGGTAATTTCCTCCAAGCCGGCAATCATCCGCAGCGTTGTGGATTTTCCACAGCCGGAAGGACCGACCATGACCAAAAACTCGCCATCGCGTATTTCCAGATTAAAATCCTTTACAGCATAAAGCTTGTCTTTACCATACCGCTTCTCCACATGATTTAACAAAATACGCCCCATGCGGCACCTCCCGCAGACTTTTGAATGTTCTGTTGATAACGGTTTCATTTTTGCATTTCCACCGTCTCATTTCCTAGTTAAAGCTGAGTCCTTACAGTCTGGTCTCATTTTGACTTTATTCATTATAACTCTCGAAAAAAAGCCGTTTATAGGTGGTGTTTACTTACTCTATAGGGGAATCATGCTTTCAGCTGATTCGCCAGCCAGTCAAAGGAAGCCCGCCCGGATACTTCATGTTTCCCGGGAAATAAATCGGACTGAAGCCGGCCCTCAGCCTCCTCCTGAACATAAATTTCCTGCAGGCGCCGGACAGCCTCCCGCACAGAATCGACAGGAAACAACGGGTCAAGCTCCCCTGATTCGACAAATAATGACCGCGGCGCGGTTAGCCCGATTAGGTCGGGAAGGTCAGCTTCCGAAAGCATGCCTGGCAAATAATTGTCAATACAGTGCCCTCTGGCAAGCAGACTCCCTCTAAACGTGCTCGTAAACGCACAAAGGACGACCGCTTGAATGCGGTTGTCCAATGCAGCGGAGAAGGCCGCTACGAGGCCCCCTCCCGAAAAGCCCGCACAGCCAATACGCGCCGTGTTGACATCCGATCGGGTCAGTATGTAATCCAGCGTCCGCCTGGCTTCGTATATTCGCAGTCCGGCCAGCGTTTTGCCATGCAGCAGCAGGCGTGCGGCAAGCGGGGCGCAGGAGCTGTTGCGGGTCGGGTCCTTGGCCTGATCCGAAGCCAGCCTCCGGTCCCCGAAGCCGATAATTTCCGGGGCAACAACGATCAGCCCCCTTCGTACAAGCTCAAGCGCGAAATGCCCCGGGTTAGCAGCTCCGCTATCGTCAAAAGAACCATCCGGACGTATCCCGATAACCTCACGGCTGCCGTGGCCATGCCCGTGCCAGGCCAGCACGGCCGGCGCCTTTCCCTTGAGTCCCTTCGGCACAAGCACATAAGCCAGCATCCGCAGGTTTTGCTCCGTAGAAAAAGCTACCCGCTCCACCACATGGTCCTCTCGTTCAATTCGCTCCAGCACCTCCGGCTCCAGCGCTCCCCCCTCAGCCGGGAAGCCGCCCAGCACCTTCACCAGCTGCGTCCGCACCACGCTCTTCCGATTCAGCCAGCTTTCTTCCGTTTTTTTGCGATATTCTTTGTATGCCTTCTCGTTAAGGTGCTCCAAATAAGCATCCGGTCCCCACATGGTCTTCCCTTCCTTCTGGCAATAAATAAAAGGAGCCCTCCATAACGATGGTTAGCCCCGAATAAGTCACGCCGGTTCATTCGATTTAAACTTCAAGCTCCTGGAAATTTTGCCGGTACTGCCTTGGCGTAACCCCCGTCTTTTTGCGGAACAGCGCATGGAAAAACTTCATGTCCTGATAGCCGATTTGATTGGCAATCTGGTAAATCGGGATATCCGTCGATTTCAGCAGCTCACAACATTTTTGAATCCGCACATTTTGCAGATATTGTGTGAAGGAGACGCCGGTGGATTTTTTAAATAGCCGCTGAAAATGGCTTGCGCTGAGAAAAAAGTAATTCGATACATGCTGCACCGTAATATTCTCGGTATAATTGCTTTTGATGAAATGCACCACTTCCTCCAGCATGCGGAAGGACACGGAATCTTCTGTATCGTTCTTCAGCTCAAACCGCTGCAAAAGAACCAGCAGCTGAATCAGCATCGCTGTCAAAATCGTATCAAAGCCTGAGCTCCGGTTCGTGTATTCCCAGTACATCGTCTGGAACATGGCGGAAAACGTATCATGCTTATCCTGAAAATGCAGCCACCTCTCCGGACATTGAGACGGATAATATACCGAGTTATAAGTGACGGAATCAGCCTGCAGCAGATTCTTCCAGTTTTCCAGCACCTCTACACGAAAAATACAGTTGTAAATGACAAGCATTTTGTCCTGTTTCGGAGATGAAGGACGGAACACATGCGACGTGCCGATCGGAATGACAAACAGATCGCCCTGTTTTACCGGGATGACCTGATCCTCAATGTAATGATAGCCGCTCCCTTCACCCACGTAGCTAATTTCAACAAAATCGTGCGTATGGCGCGACGTTGTAAACGATTCCAACTCACGATTTACGAAAATGTCCAAATGCTCATCAAAAAACAAGTCACCGCTTAAATGCTCAATTCTCCCGTTCATGAGCACTCTCCTCAGGCCTATAAATTTTGTAGCGTGAATCTTCGTTTGACTATCCATAGGATATTCATTTGGAAAGGGATGGCCCTGCAGCTTCAAGCTTCCTGCGTCATTACCGGAGGGAGCCCGCTTCGGCCTGGCCATTCCTTTCCCCTATCTGTCTGCTTCCGCTAAGCTCCGGCTCCTGCTTTGCACTGGTCAGGCTCCGGCTCATGTGTGCGCTGTGCGTTAATTGTTTTCTTTCACCCAGGACTCATTCAGG
Source organism: Paenibacillus sp. y28 (assembly GCF_037137075.1). NCBI lineage: Bacteria > Bacillati > Bacillota > Bacilli > Caryophanales > Paenibacillaceae > Paenibacillus > Paenibacillus sp. y28. Next base: position 122,780 of record NZ_JBBBNV010000006.1, on the reverse strand, counting down.
CAAACATGCTTGATGGCCTTGCGCAGGTAGGAAAAAGAGACATGAATATTTCCATCGCGCGTCCCGATAATAGAAGGGTACGAATACCCGATTTCACTGTCCTTGTATTCCAAATCTGCCATCTGCACATTGCGGAAGTACGGCCAGGTTTTCCCTTCGTCCTCCGAAATAGCCAGCGTGAGCGGGGTGCGCAGCGGTTTTTTACGGAATTCTCCCTTGCGCTGCACCCAGCGGAACTGATCGCGCTCCATCGTGGAGTTGTTAAAAATTAAGGCCAGGTGCCCGTTTTGCAGCCGGGTCATCTGAATAGAGGAATTGTTGTTGGCCAGTTCGCTCTTCACCGGCACAGTCCACGTTCTTCCATAATCGGTAGAGGTGCTTGTATAAATCCGTTCGGCCTGCCGACTGCGGAAAACGGCGAACAGCTTGCCTGCGCCCAGCTCCACAACACTCATTTGCACCCGGTGGATACTGCCCTCTACCTCGTATTCCGTCCAGGTTTTACCTTGATCCGTACTAATCTGCACCACACTGTAATGCCCATCCAGCTTGCAGTAATAAGCGGGCAGCAGCCAATCTCCATTGCTCAGCACAATCGGCGGCTGTCTCAAAAAGATACCGATACGGTCAAACAGCACCTCCGTTGGCCCCCAGGTTACTCCGCGGTCATCGGAGGTACGGTATGCGACACGGGAGGTTTTCTGGTCATGCGGCTCATTCGAGGTATGGAACAGCCATAGCTTGCCATCCGGCGCTTGGAACAAAACCGGGTTTTGCTCGGAGCGCTCCGGATCGCTTGAAAGCTGAACAGGTATGGTCCACTGCGAGCTGCCCGCAGGCAATCTGGACATCACAACATTCGTATCGGGATTCCCTTCTCCGCTGCCTGTAAACCAGACACACAGCAAATCCCCGTTATCCAGCTCCAGCAGGTTGGAGGCATGACTGTCATTCGGATGCAAAATGGGCAAAAACGCTTCCTTCCATGCCGGATTCGTCTCCGAAGCCGTGACAACACCGTTAAAACGAGTCATCAGATAAACACCCCTTCTCTCTTTTTGCTTACGATTTGTTCACTGGCGCTCCCCTGCTCAGATCATGCAGAGGCAATTCAGCCCGGCCCAGCACATCGCTCGCATATACGAGCCGGCCGTTCGCATAAATGTGGTAGCCCGCCTCCAAATCGCCTGGGCCCGCTGTAACGTCCGGCTTTTTGTAGGTAATTTTGAGCTGCTGGCCTGCCGCCTTCACACGATCCAGGCAAAAATAATCCAATCCGATGTCGATCGGGTCGAGCACGATGCGATCAGCCTCTACGGTCAGCCCGGCGACATGGGTAACGATTAAATCAATATAGTAGGAATGGTTATATTCCTGCTCATCACTCAGCGGCTCTCCCGTAGCGCTGTTGTAATGCTCAACCAGCCCCGGCTGATTTAAATCCCGCTGCATAAAGTGCAGCAGCGAATATTCCCTTAAATAGTGTGCAAAGCGGTTATCAAATTCATGGTTACGGCGTTTACTTTCTTTGGCGAGCGCATCCAGAGCAATTGAATTCGTGTAAGGCCAGGTCGGTCCGTCCCAGACGCATCCGTTCCGCCCTTTGACGAAATGGCCCATCCAGCCGCCCTCCGGCGCGTAAGCCGGGCAATCAGCCGAAACGGAAGGGAAGGTGCACTTCGTATGGAACTCCTCTTCCTTGAACAAGTGCTCTATCATGCCGTTGAACCGGTCCTCGATGATTTGCGCCCAGCCGGGATAAATGCCGACAATATTTTTGACCATTGCCTTTTCCCCGGTCTGATAATGCAGATCGTAGAAATAATCGCTCTCTTCATCCCACATCTTTTGCAGAATATCCTGCTTGATGCTCTCAGCCTGACGGTGGAACGCTTCCGCATCTGCATCGCCTGTCTCTTCGCACAGCTTTGCCACGCCCAGCGTATTCAAGTAGTGATATACCGCACGGTCCACCCGTTTCAAGTGAGTATAGGTCGTTTTATCCTTCGGATTACGAGGATAATTGTGGAAATACCAATAGCTCGGCTGGTATTCCTTGCCTGTCCGGGTATGCTTCGGCTCGGTTAACAGCTCATCCTGGTCGTTGCCGTAGGCTGTTTTCCAGGACTGCACATTGCTTTTCATCGCCGGCAGCAATTCCTCAACGACTTCCCGGTTGCGGTGTACCAAATACAGCTGATAAGCGGCCCAGCAGGAGAAGTTCGCGAAGGAGTGCATGACGGTATCGACGGTCAAGCAGCAGAACATGCCTTCCTCATTCGGCGAGGCCTTCATGTTTTGCAATGCGCCCTCGGCATAAGCCGAATCGTGATACCACCGGGCATCCATGATATGCAGCGGGGAGGACAAGTTAATAAGCTTGCTGAACTCCCAGCCGCCCTTATCAAAGGGACGTTTGCTTTTCTTATGTGAACGTCCTTCATAAAACAACGGATAAGTCAAATGACCGTACTGCGGATCGGCCAAATTGTGACGCAGCAGGAACCAGCGGTACAGCCAGGTCTTGTTCAACACCGGATCGCTGCTCGTAAAGCTGGGCGCCTTCTCAAACCAGGCCCCGTACTCCTCCTGATGGCGGGCTAGCGCCTCCTCCGGCTTCAGCCCGCTTGTCGCATAGTCGGAAGCACGCTGTTGAAGCAGATCCGAATTATCCTGACCAGCAATGCCAAGCGCTGCGGAAATAATAAAGGAGCGTGATTCCCCCGGCTTCAGCACGACCTCATCGAACAAGGCCGAGTCACTGACTGCAATAACGCCCGTGAGGTCAAAGCTATAGTGCGGGACGGAAAATGCCCCGTGCAAAAAGGCGCCCTGACGTTCGTTGAAAGCGTCTCCATATGTACTTAAATGAAGAATCAAATCCTTGCCGCTCCGGTTCGTCCAGGTTTGGCAGGAAACCGCGCAATCGTTCCAGGTAATAAATTTCCGTTCATGCAGCGACAGGCGGTGATCGGAATAATCCATGAGCAGGTGGCTTGCAAACCATTCCGTATGACATGGCTCAAAGCTGTCTGCAAGGTTGCATTTCACTGTGTAAAGCAAGGGAATGTTAATTTTGTGTATAAAATCGAACCGTCCCGAAAATCCGGGTGCGGCATCCAAATAGTCCGCCCATAATCTGGCGCCCGTCGAACCGAGCAGGAGTGCGCCGGGAATCGTCCGGAGCGCCTTTCTTCCAGCATGCAGCTGTTCGTCCAAATAGGCTGCCGTTGTCATGGATATCACCTCCATCCGAAAACTTAAATTTGGTGTAAACTGCCTTTTGACCCAGTATAAACGAATACATTTAGCTAATAAGGGTGGTTATTCGCTCAATCTATAGGTCAATCCTGCTTATTCCACCCTCATTTTAAAAATTTTTTTTCATTTATTCGCTTTTTAACTCAATTTTCCAAAATGCAATGCGTTCCCGCCGCCATGTATAAGTAATATATAGGTCATTTCCGCTCGCAATGATTGCAGGATAAGAATATTGCTTCTCTCCCTGGTCCAGCAAAAGATCCTCTCCCCAGGTCAAGCCATTGTCCCGCGACAGGCTGAGAAACAGCGGCGTTCTGGGCCCTTTCTTCTTGCCGGGCTCCGGCTGGGTAGGATTGTAAACAATCGCCAGGGTGCCGTTGTCCATTTTGACCAGATCAAGACCGCTGTTGTTGTTGGGCAGGCTGATTGGATACGCCGGACACCACGTTCGGCCCCCATCGGTAGAATCACTGCGGTAAATATACCCTTCCATACTCCGGCTGAACATATGGACCATGCCGGGCTCGGATTCCCATAGCGACGGCTGAATAATACCCTTTCCCTTTAGGGCGCTATGATCCAGCGGAACCGTCTCGCTGCGTCTCCACGTGCTGCCGCCGTCGTAGGACAAATCAACGAAGGCGTCCCAGGCCGGCTCCACTGATGCAGGGGCTGCAATTGTGCCGTCCTGCAGTGTAATCGGCTTGTTTTTGACCGGACCTCGCCCGCCTCGATCTCCTTGTACGAGCACGGCGGGCTCCGTCCACGTGTATCCCCCGTCCTGCGAGCTCATCACCATCGTCACCCAGTGCTCAATCTCGTTGCCGACTTTATAGTAGAGGAACAGTACCCCGTCTTGTCTGCGAAACAGGACCGGATTCCAGAGAGGAACGTTCTCCTCATCGGCCACCTTGCGGGGAGGCGTCCAGCCTCCCTCAATTCTCCGGTGAGCAATCCAGATTGCCACATCCGGGGCTTTCTCTTTCGTGCCCCCGAACCAGGCCGCAATGACCTCCCCGTTAGGCAGCAGCTCCAGTGTTGAAGCATGGCAGCTCAAGAACGGACGGTCTTCCTCAAACAGAAACTCTTTGACAACATGCGCATATGGCGTCGTCATAGCTTATGGCCTCCTTGGAACAATTTCATAACGCTGCTTGACGGCAGTCGCGAACACGGTTATCCCCGGCTCCGAACGGTCCGCCTCCAAAATCCGCCCGTCCTGCAGGATATCAACCGGATACGGCGTCCGCAGCCGGCACGCTTGTCCTGCTTCAGATACCATTTCAGCATGAAGCAGCTGGCCGTCCTCCCACTCCATACCGATCGTGAAGCCTCCGCGCGCGCGCAGCCCCCGCACCTGACCGCTGGTCCACTGGGGAGGCAGCGCCGGTAACAGCTGGATTGCCGCGTCATGACTCTGCAGCAGCATTTCAGCGATGCCGGCTGTGCCGGCGAAATTGCCGTCGATTTGGAAAATATTCAGCTTCACCTTGGGATGCCGGTGCGCATTCATCATATTGGGATGCATCCCCGCCAGCAGCTCATGCACAAAATGCTGCGCCTTCTCCCCTTCGCACAGGCGGGCCCAGAAGCTGATCGTCCACGCGCAGCTCCACCCGGTATGCGCTCCGCCGTGCTCAAGACGCCGCTCCAGTGTTTTGCGGCAGGCAGCCGCCAGATCCGGCTGGCCGTGCAGCGTGATCTGGTTCAGCGGATGCAGCGCAACCAGATGAGCAATGTGGCGGTGTCCTGGCTCATGCTCCGCAAAATCCTGGCTCCACTCCTGCAGCTGGCCGTATTGGCCGACTTGATACGGCAGCATCTTCTCTAGCGCCTGCTCCCACTGCTTCCGCAGCGTTTCATCGCGGTCCAGAATCAGACTGGCCTCAATGCAGTGGGCGAACAAGTCGCGAATAAGCGCTAGGTCCATCGTCGCTCCGTAGGTCACGCTGCTTTTCTGCCCGTCTTCGGTCAGGAAATAATTTTCCGGCGAGGTGGAAGGGCAGGTTGCCAAATAACCGTCCGGTGTTTCGACCAGCCAATCAAGGCAGAACAGCGCTGCCCCCTGCAGGACCGGATAAGCCTGCCGCAAAAATGCCTCATCCAGGCTGTAGGCATAATGCTCCCAGAGGTGCTGGCACAGCCAGGCCCCGGCCATCGGCCAAAACGCCCAGCTGGGCGAGCCGTCCACTGGTGTAGAGGTGCGCCATAAATCGATGTTATGGTGCGCCGTCCAGCCCCGGCTGCGGTAATGAACACTTGCCGTCTTGCATCCGGTGACACTCAAATCCCGCGTGAAATCGAATAACGGCTGGTGGCATTCCGCCAAATTGGTTACCTCCGCCGGCCAATAGTTCATCTCCACATTAATATTGGCCGTCCAGCTGCTGCACCAAGGCGGCCGCATTTTATCATTCCAAATTCCTTGCAGATTTGCAGGCTGTGATCCGGGCCGCGAGCTGGAAATGAGCAAATAACGCCCGTATTGGAAAAAGAGCGCGGCCAGCGCAGGATCATCCGCACCGTCCTTCACCGCTTGAATCCGCTCATCGACCGGCAGATCCCGCTGTGCGCTGCCAAGCCGTAAATCCACACGCTTAAACAGCGCCGAGTATTCCCCGATATGACGCTGCTTCAAGCTTTCCCAGCCAAGCATGCCCGCTTGCGCCAGCCATTCTCCGCAGAGCGCCTCCGGATCGCGCATGTTCCGCGCCGGGTCCTGATCAAACCCGTTGAAGCTTGTTGCAGCGGTCAGCAGCAATGTAACAGTACCCGCGCCGCTAATGTGCAGGCGGCCGCCGCTTGCTTCCACCCGGCCTTTGTCGACTACAGCCTGCAGCTCCATCCCAAAACTGATGCCCCGCCCTTCCATATACTGTACAGGCTCGGGCGACTTGACCGTATTGGGGAGCACATGAATCGGAGCGCGGCCCGATATGCCGACTCCGCGGCTTCCCGACTTACGCGCGGAAAACTGCAGCGGACTGTGCAGCTGCGCCGTCACGTTCAGCTTGCCTTCACTGGACAAACGGATGGCCAGCACCTGATCGGGTGCGGAGATGAACAGCTCCCGTGTGTGCAGTACTCCGCCCCTCCGGTAACGGACACGAACGAGTCCTTCCTCAAGGTCCAGCTCGCGGCGATACTCGGTGATGTCCCCTTCTTCTTCAAACAGCAGCTCCAAATCCCCCAGAGGGAGGTAGGACTCAATTTCCGAGCCCTCCATATACTGCTCTATCAGCTGCTCGGCTTCTTCATGCCTGCCCGCAAAGATAAGGCGGCGCACCGGTTCCAGATGCCTTTCGGCATCATACCGTACCGTGTCGCGGGGCTCGCCGGACCACAACGTATCCTCGTTCAATGCGATCCGCTCCCGGCCTGTTCCGCCGAAGACCATGCCGCCAAGACGCCCGTTGCCGACAGGCAGGGCCTCAAACCAGTTATTTGCAGGCTGCTTATACCACAGCGCTAATTGTTTATCCGGCATTATCTCCCCTGCCATTTCTGAACGATATCGCTATTCATACAGCCAATCCAGCGTTTCAATTCCGTCGTTTTTGTGTTCCACATTGCGCGGTCGAATCTCCTGATCGAGCGGCACAACACCAAGAATGAGGTAAGCGCCCCTTCCGAAATCAACCGCATGGCGCCCCGCTTCGAAGCGGAACATATGGACGTTGACGGAAGGATACGCATAGAGGCGGAGTCCCTTTTGCAGCACCGGCGCATAGCCGCCCATGTCATCGGCATGGGTGTTTTCCTCCAGACTTGGAGCCTGGAGCCACTGCTCATCCTTGTTGTTGAAATAACCAATCAGCACCTGGGCCGGCTTCGTCAGCTCAAGATCAATAACTACCCCGTTCATCGCCGCTTCCATCTGGCTGAACCGGATGCCGGTCAGCCCGTTCAGCTCTTCCGCTACACCGACGATGTGAATATCGCCATCCGTAAATACGTTGGCTTCCTTCTCCACACGGAATGTTTCGGCATGAGGAGAGTGCAGGATGAAGTCCTCTTCCCGGCAAGGCAATATCGGCTTTTTGGCATTCTTGAGCGCTTCCGGCTGAACACCCGCCTGCAGCTCGCCCAAGTGAAGCTTGAACTGCTTAAGCTCTTCCTCATAAATAGGCAGGCAATCGTTCCAGTGCCGATATTCAAAGCCGTTCCGGATTGGCACCTTCCGCTGCGGGGTCTGCATGCTGTTGGCGAACAAATACGTCTTCGCGGTCAGCGCCGCCAGCTCCCGGTAGCTTACCATGCCTTGCTCCAGCTCCTGTGCGGCTTCCTCCAGCAGCTCCAGTCGGGTAAAGTACTGCCCTTCCGTGGCGTGCTTATAGGTCAAAACAAGCATTGCCGTACGAACCTTATGAACAAATACGCGTACCATCAAGCGAATAGCCAGCATATCAGCAGCCAGGCGGTCGAATTCCTCCTGATTGCGGGTGACCAGCCGCGAGGCCCGTTCGATAGCCGCCACTGCTTCTTCGGCATGCCGTTCGGCATCGGCAATAATTTCAGGCGGGGTTTCCCCGACATGAGGGTCGCCCTTCAGCTTCTTGACGATGTACTGCTCCAGCCGTTCACCCTCCGGCGCTTGGGATTCCCACAAATCCGGCCAAGGCATATGACGCTCCGGATTCGTCAACTGGCTCATCGTCATTCCAAGACTCATCGTCTGGCGATTCCCCTCGGTAATGCCGAATCGGCGCAGCAGCTTCGGCGCACATTGGCCAGAAGCCTCATAAGCGTCCAGTATGGCCTCGCCAGCCTCCGGACTGCCGTATATACGCGCGAACACGCCGGTCCAGTAATGCCGCTCGGCCGCCGGGTCACGGTCCGGATTCCAGGCGTAACGGAACCAGGTGGCGAACCACAGCCAATCCCGGTCAAGCTGTCTGAGTCTAGGCTCGGCTTTGTCCGGAGCATACGGCCAATCCCAGAAGAAGAGCGGATACAAGTGAAGCCCGCTGGACTTCAAGCGGTATTTGGCCGCCTGCATGCACTTCTGGATAAACGATGGCGCCCCGAAACGGAACGGCTCCAGATTCGCCAATATGTGTACATTCACAATATGGACCGTTTGCAGCGATCCGAGCTTATTATGGGTCTCCTGCCACTTGCCTCGCGGCGTATAGGTTGTAAGAGATTCCCCGTTGTATTTCGCTTCCGTATACAAATTCGGATACAGAGGCAGTGCGGCCTCAATGACCTTTTGCGGCTCAATCGCATGGGAACGGAGAATAATAGGCGGCTTCTCCTTCACGTCGGCATCCTTCAGCCCGTCCAGCAGTCCGGCCAAAATCGTTTCGTTAAACCATTCCACACCATAAATTTGACCCTGCAGCGCTTCCCCGAGACAGATCATAAGCCCTACATTCGGGAATGTGCGGACAAACGCGGCAATGGATTTCTTATAATAATCGCTGGTCAGAGGCAGCGGCTTCGGCTGGTGCAGCTTCAGACCGTGCTTCTCCGCAAACGGCAGCGGAATATGAATATTGTAGAACTTCAGGACAACCCAAATGCCGCGGCGGTCGGCCTCCTGTGTCAGCCAGCGGAAGGTATCCACATTCAGAGCGAACTCCTCATCCGTCACTTCCAGCGCTTCCGGATAATCGGCCAGCTTGACGAGCGAAGAGAATGGATGGCCGCTCCACAAGTACACAATGTTGCAGCGCTCCTCGAACATCATATCGAGGAAATCCGTCCACAATCCCCGATCATAGAACCAAGGGAAACGGGACGGTGTAATCGGATATTCATACGTTTGACGAGGCGGCTCCACCTTCATTTTTTGCAGACCGATAGCCGGACCCCTCAGTGAAAAATGCGGCGCATCGCCGAAAGCCAAATCCTGCGGCAGTGTGCCGGCAACCTTGATTCGGCGGGCCAGCTCCTGGCAGCCGTACAGCACGCCGGAGTCATCTCCGCCTGAAACCGCTGTCAGCTCGCCCGGGCAGGAGGCCAAATAGAAGCCCTGCTTCTCCGGGGCTGTCGTGTGATACAAAAGCACGTCACGCTGTTCAAGCTGCTGCAGCAGCCCGGATTCATTCCGGTTCCCGATAAAAAGCTTAATTCCCGCCGTGGCGCGGTAAGTATCCCACGCCCAAGCCCCCTGCGCGGTTGTAACCGTATAGCCGCATTGCTGCAGCGCCTCGGTAACAAGCTGTATCCCGTATTCTACCCGCGGTGCGGGCTGATGCTCATAGCCTATCGTAATCGTTTTCATGAATTCTCTGAACCCTCCGTTCTGTCGAAGCCCATTTGTTATTTCAAGAACAATTCAATGACCGGGACCATGACAAAAATAAATAAACCGAACCGGTCCTTAAGTCAACTACCCGCTGTCGCCCACTGCTCGCTCCACTTCAAATGTCATGCTGATTGTTCAACTCATTTAGTCAAACACCTGAAGAACAGAGCGTCCTCCGTCAATAACCAGATTAGCGCCTGCGATAAACCCGGCTTCGTCGGAGGCGAGGAACACCGCCGCGCTTGCCACATCGGACGGCTTGCCCAATCTGCCGACCGGGTGGGTTTTGAGCATGGCCTGCAGCTTTTCCTCCCGGTTCGGGAACGACCGCATGTAGGCTTCCGCCAGCGGGGTCTCAATAAAGCCCGGGCTAATCGTATTGGCCCGAATGCCCTGCCGGCCGAAATCAACGCAAATTCCCTGCGTCATGGCCAGCATCCCCGCTTTGGAGGCATGGTACGGAAAATGATTTTTTTGCGTGCGGGTGACATGGGTGGAGGAGATGCTGACAATACTGCCTCCATGCTGCTCCAGCATCAATGGAATTGCATGCTTGCAGCAGTACCACGCGCTTTTTAAATTCAAGTCCATAACACGGTTCCACGCCTCATCATCCGCCGTAACGACGTTTGTTGTGCAGGTTACCCCCGCGTTGTTGACGAGTATATCCACGCTCCCGTAGTGCTGCTTAACCTCTGCCATCAGACGGATTACATTTTCTTCGGACCGGATGTCGGCCCGGACAAATAAACCGTCTCCGCCCGCCTCATTAATTTGCTTAACGACCTGCCCGCCTTCCTCCGAAATATCGTTGACCACGACGCGGGCGCCCTCTTCGCCAAACCTCCGGGCAATCGCTTCTCCAATCCCGGATGCCGCTCCGGTGATTATAGCGACCTTGTTTGCTAATCTGTTGCCAGCCATGTATTCCGCCTCCGTACTCTGCTTGTAGTGCATATCAGATCACCGACCTCGCCGCCCTTTATTAAGGGAACGGGCCTGGAGCATAAACTAGAGCAAAATCTGGTATGGGTTGATTCTGATCTAGCCGCATAAACTGCATCGCCGTTCGTATTGGAAATGCCCGTTTCTAAGTCATGAATAAGAATTCCAATGCCGCACCTGCGGTCTAGCCAAATCATTCTTATTCGAAGGGACCGTCCACTGCCCGGCCATGGGAAGAGCTGCGAATCCACTACAGACCAAACTTCCTCTTCCGGTTACAAGTGTAAAGGAATGTCAAAGACCGACTATAGGCCGAATTCACTCACATTATAGGCGGCATAGCCCCTTTTCCACCGTTCTCGCGAAATCTCGCATAGCATCATAGGCTGATTGTGTTCGGAGCCCGATAAACGGAACGGCTTCGTGTCCATGCTCGCTTGCAAGGAAATTCCCGTAAAAAAAGGAAGACCCGCCAACTCCACCTTTTCGTGGCTTGGGGAGCTCTTCCCTAATTGTTTTTTCATACGGGAGCTATGCTTGCGCCCTCCAAGGTTACTCTTATTTCCCGAGAACACCGACAGCCTTGAGCCAGGTCGCCGCCATCAGTGTATCGCCAAGCGTGTTCATATGAACGCCGTCGGTTGTCAAATCCTTATCGGTGTCGCATTTCAGGAAATCGATAAAGGCCTGGTGCGTCGGTACCAAAATGCCCTGAAATTCCTCAGCCAGCCGATTGACCGCATCAACATAAGCCTTCAGCAGCCGGTTGCCGGAAGAATCCAGATGCTCCTTAATAATTGTCGGCTGCATCAAAATAAACCGGCAGCCCAGCTCATCCCGCGCCTGTTCCAGCAGACGGCGGTAAATTTCCTCAAACCGGTCGGGATACACCTGTTCGATATCAACGTTATCAACCTGACGCCACACATCATTAATGCCGATGGAGATAGATACCCATTGCGGCCGATTGTCCAGCACATCTACGGTCCAGCGTTTCTCCAAATCTACGATCCGGTTGCCGGACACCCCTTCATTAATGATTTTTAACGACAGCTGCGGATAAACGGCGTGCAAATAATCGTGAACCATCCGGACGTAGCCGGTGCCGAGCTTCTGTGGGTCCTTCTTTCTCCCTTTATCTGTGATGCTGTCGCCAATAAACACAATACGATCCTTTGCTTTGAATGGCATTGCTGCTCCTCCTTGTCTGAAACTCTCGTTTTACCGGCGGTATAACGTCTTAGAAATAACATCCTAGACATAACGCCTTAGACAAAACACCTTAGACGAATCCGCCTAAACAGAAATATGCCCTGAAGCGCCCGGGTCTGCCGATCATGGCCAAAGGCAAACCAAGCGGCTGCAAATGGTTCGGCGTAAACCGGACCAAGCTGTTGCCCGATTAAAAATCGGTCCCTCACCAATGATCGAATTTGCTCTGCCGTATCAATCTTGCGGCTCCTGCCCTCCGGCAGACGGACGTAAAGCGCCGGCTTCCGGAGATTCGCCATTCACTTGAGATTCTCCCGTCAGCTCCTGTTTTTGCTCAAATATTCGTCCATGACCTTTTGGAGCTCCGCTTTAGCCGCAGATGCCAGCGGTTCAACTGGAAGGCGCGGCTGTCCCGCCGGAAGACCGATCATATTCATGGCTTCCTTCAGGACGGAGGGCAAGGTCCCCAGTGAGAACGATGCACGCAGGGCGCGCAGCTGGCGCTGGGACAGCTCTGCCTCCTCCAGCTTGCCTTCTTTCCACAAATCATAAATCGAAGCGACAATCTCCGGGAATACGTTCGCCGTAGCGGCGATTGCTCCGTGCCCGCCCGCCATTAACGTCGGCAAAATCAGTGAATCCGTTCCGGCAAGCACGGCAAAATCCGGGCCGGAAAGCTCCACATATTGCAAAATCGTATCAAAGCTTCCGCTGCTGTCTTTGATCCCGACAATCGTAGGGAGATCGCGCAGCGCCTGTACTGTTTTCGGTTGAAGCGCATTGCCTGTACGCGCAGGAATGTTATACAGCACGATAGGCAAGCCGGTTGCTTCGGCTACAGTGCGGTAATGCCGAATCAGCTCCTGCTGGGTAAAGGTCAGGAAGTACGGAGTAATGACGGACAGCGCATCTGCCCCCATCTGCTCCAGACGGGTCGCCAGCCATACCGTTTCCTGGGTGCTTGCGCAGCCTGCTCCTACATAAACAGGGAGCTGGCCCTTGGCCTCCTCGATGACAATTTCAGCTACCCGGAGCTTCTCATCGGCGGTCAAGGAAAAAAATTCTCCGTTTGTCCCCAAGCAGAACAAGCCATGCACATTCGCCCCCATCAGGCGGCGCACCAGCTGCCGCAAGGCGGCTTCATCGATGTGCTGATTGGAATCAAACGGGGTAATCATAGCAGGTATAATCCCGGTGGGCTGCAGCATAGACTCTCTCCTCTATTCAATAAATAAATGAAGGGCAACAAATTGAAACCATTCAACCTCAAAAGCCCTTCCTAATTCATATGCTTATCATAAAAGGCGTACTTGCTCAAAAACAACGTTGTCCAAGCTGCCGGCAGGCAGTATTTATGTCGACTAAGTCCAATGCATTCTCTGACAGTAAAGTATATGGCATGGCGGGGCAAATTTACTGCGCCTGTGCCGGGCTGCCGCTTCCATGCTGCACTCTCGGAGCAAGCTCCACCGCGGAACGAATCGCTTCCAGCAGGCTTCTTTCATCGGCAGCGCCGGTACCGGCAATATCAAACGCCGTTCCGTGATCCACGGAGGTGCGGATAATACCGCCCTTCAGGCCGATTGTAATGTTTACGCCGGCTTCAATGCCCATGACCTTGATCGGGATATGCCCCTGATCGTGGTAGCACGCCACAACGATATCGAAGTCTCCCCGAACCGCACGGTAAAACAAGGTGTCCGCCGGATAAGGCCCGGTCACATCCACGCCTTCGGCTGCGGCGCGCGCAATACCCGGATTCAGCTTCGTTTCCTCTTCGCCGCTGCCGAACAAGCCGTTCTCGCCGGCATGCGGATTAATTCCGCAAACCGCAATGCGCGGACGCTCGTATCCGGCCCGCTGCAGTGTCTCGTGAGCCAGCTTAATTACCTTGTAGGTCCGTTCCGGATTAATCTGTGAAATCGCCTCAATCAATCCGACATGCGTGGTCAAATGAATGACCTTCAGCTTCGGTGCCGCAAGCATCATGGAATAATCCTCGGTTTGCGTCAAACCGGCCAAAATTTCCGTGTGACCCGGGTACAGATGCCCTCCCAGATGCAGCGCCTCTTTATTCAAAGGGGCTGTGCATATAGCATGAATCTCTCCGGCGAGTGCAAGCTCAACGGCCTTCTCTACAAACAGGTAAGCGGCATGTCCCGCTTCAGCGGCTACCTGGCCGAACGGCAGACCGGACGGCAGCACCGGCAAATTCAGACAATCGATCGTTCCCTGCTCATAACGACCCTCGGCGGGGTTATTCACAATATGTATTGCGGCACTGCTGCCGACGATATTTCGCGCTCTTTCCAGTATCACCGGATCGCCAATGACAAGCGGGCGGCAGCTTTCATAACTATGCGCGTGATTCAGCGCCTTCACAATCACTTCCGGTCCGACACCGGCAGCATCCCCCATGGTGATTCCAATGATCGGTTTCATTTGGTCCTGCCCCCTCCCTTTGTCAATACATGTAATGCCTTCTCCAGCACATCATCCGTCCCGAAGCCCCCCGCTTTCGTAACGACGGGCAGCGGCTCCTCCATAACGAGCAGCCCCATCGGCACGCCGGTTTCCACTTCGCCCGCAAGTTGAATGCCGGTGGCCCCCAGCGCCAAGCAAACTTGCTTGGCCGTATCGCCGCCGGTAATAATGAACCCGCCGACCGGCGCCTTCGGAAGCAGTCGGGCAGCGCATTCCCCCAGCCCCTGCGCAATCGCGTCGCTTACCTCCTGCCGGTTCATGCCGTACCGCTTTCCGGCTTCACAGGCTTCTTCGATAGCCTCTCTGTCGCCGGAGGAATACAGCACCGTGTGACAGCCGCCGTGTAATGACTGCTCGGCCTGAGAAGCGGCCTGCAGTATTTCCCGTTCGCGCTCCGAACGGCCTGAGACAAGACGGCGTCCCTCCAGCTGAATTCCCTTCACCTGAGGAACGGCCAGCAAGCGCTCCAGCTGGAGCCGTGATCGGGGACTGACACTGCCGACCACAGCAAGCACAGGCAGCTCTACGGGCGGGATCTCCTGCGGACGGTTGTTCTCTCCGATAAAGGAATGCTCCTGCACCGCACGGGCCAGCCCCGCCGACCCCGCCCACACGACCGAATACTCCGTTGCTGCGAACAAAGAGAGCATTCGTCCCAGCTCCAGACTGTCGGCCGAATCGGCGACCAGATACGGGACACCGCGGACACGGCAGCTGTGGAGCATTTTTTTAAACGCAGACTCCTCTTCCCCGAGCTGTGATGACGAGATAACTTCAACCGACCGCTTGGACTGTCTGCCGATGAGATCGGGAATAAATGACGTAAGCACCGGTGTTTTCGGGTCGCGTCCGAACTCCGTTTCATGAACGGGCGTCCCGTGCACATACAGAAAACCGTCTCGGACCAGGCGTCCGGCCTCAGGATAAGCCGGGGCAATAACGATAAAATCAGGATGCAGCGTATCATACACCGCATCAAGCTCTGCACCGAGGTTCCCCCTCAGTGTAGAGTCCATTTTTTTGAACATTGCCTGAGCTCCCGATAAGGCGGCATACCGCGACGCCTCGGCCACCCGATGATAGGCCGACTCGGCAGACGCCGACCGGCTGTCCGTATCAAGCACCAGAACGTCGCCTTGAGGCGGCTTGGGGCCTGCGCCGGACAATGGGCCGAGCATCACGGATACGTGCAGTCCGCACCTGGCGAACTGCACCCCTGAATCACTGGCCCCGGTCAAATCATCAGCAATGATAGCCAACTTCATGGATAACTCTCCTCCCGCTCTCAAGGAAGCAGCTTCCGGTATACGGCTTGCATATCCTCAATGCTCATGACCTTCGGATTATTGTTCAGCAGCCTTGTCACCTTGGAGGCGGCGACAGCCAGACTGTCCACATCCTGCTCCGTTACACCGAAGGCACGCAGGTTTTGCGGGATATTCATTTCCTTCGTCCATTGGAAAATCCGTTCAATGACCGCCTCCGGCGCGCCCGCGCTTCCTGTAGAGGCCAGCCCCATAGCCGCGGCCACCTGCTCCAGCCGTCCGGCGATACAATCCATGTTGAATTTCATCACATGGGGCAGCAGCATGGAATTGGCAACGCCGTGGGAGATATTGAACTTTCCGCCCAGCGGATAAGCAAGCGCATGAACTGCGGCTGTGCCTGCGGCCGTCAGCGCCATCCCCCCGTACATCGAGCCCAGCAGCAGCTGCTCCCGGGCTGCCAGGTTTTGGCCTTCGTGATAGGCCTGAACCAGACTGCCGGCTATAAGCCGAATTGACTCCAGCGCAAACATGTCGCTAATCGGATTCGCCTTGTTAGAGATGTACGATTCCAGAGCATGCGTAAACGCATCCATCCCGGTGGCCGCCGTAATCGGCTTCGGCAGACTTACAGTGAGCCCCGGATCGAGAATAACGAGCTTCGGCAGCATATGACGGCTTATGATCCCCACCTTCAGCTCCTCTTCCGGAAGCGTGACAATCGCGTTGGGGGTTACCTCCGAGCCGGTGCCCGAGGTCGTCGGAATCAGTACTGTCGGTATTCCCGGATTTGCAACCAAATCGGTACCGATTAGGCTTTGCACGTCCACCGGATTCGTCAGCAGCACAGAGAACAATTTGGTTGCATCCAGCACGCTTCCCCCGCCGATGCCGATTAACAGATCGACCGGCTCTGCCGAAACGGCGGCGAACACCTCACGAATGTTCCCGACCGTCGGCTCCGGCTTCACCTCAGTATAAGAACGGCTGTTAATTCCTGCCTTCGCAAGCTCCCCGGATAAACTGTCAATCACACCCAGCGCCTGAATGGACGGCTGTGTAATAATCACGGCATGCTTGAAGCTGCCCAGCGCCCCGATACGCGGAAGCAGCTGAGACAGGCTGCCCGCACCGGCAGCAATACTTCCTGCAGTTTGAAAAAAATATGGTGTCGCGGTTTGAACGGCGTTCACGGATTACGTTCCTCCTAGCCTATGGGGTTAAATCCATCGTATGCTTTTCTGATATTACTGGATTACGGTGCTTAAGAAGCGGTATTCTCCGGAGCCAAGCCGCAGCACGGTGCTTCCCTCTTCCTGACGGACGGCCTCAATGCCTTTCGCCTCCGCAAGGGCGAGGCCGCCCTCCGTAATCTGGCCAGCTGAAGCTGCCGGAATCCACACCTCGGCGGTACAGTTGACGGGAATCGCCACGTTATATGCCATTTTCCCATCGGGATGCTGCTTCCACTGGGCGCATACACGACCCGCTGACAATTGATGCTCCGTTTTTACAGTCTCCAGACCGGCCGGAATAAAAGGCCGTATCGTAATCTGATACACTTCTTCAGCCTGGTCGAACCGGCAGCGGATTCCGCCTAAGAACGCGTACAGCCATTCCTCCAGATGACCAAGCATAAAATGGTTTTGCGACTTGCCGACAGTCGGTCCGTCCCACGCCTCCGTCAGCGTGGTCGCGCCGTTGACGATTTGATAGCCGTAGCTGGGATGATCCGTCTGGCGGGTCATCTCGTAAATTACGTCGGATCGGCCGTTTTGAGCCAGAGCCAGCAGAACGTAACGATGCCCCACATCTCCTGCCTTGGTGTGGTATCCGTTTTGTTGAATCGCTTCAATTAATTGGGACAGGAGCGCTTCCCGATGCGGTTCATCGGCCAGCCCCAGCACCAGCGGCATCGCCGTTGCCGTCTCGCTGCCTGTTGCATACCGGAGCGTTTCCGTATCGAAATATTGCGCGTTAAAGGCTGATTTAATCCGGGCCTGCAGCTCCCGGTACGCCAAGGCGTCCTGCTTCCTGCCGAGCAGCTCCGCCATTTGAGAGAACACATCGGCCAGATGATAAAACATCGCCGTCTCCGTATGGCCGACAGGGGTGTTTTTGGCAAATCCGGGGTCCCCTTCCGCAACATCATACCAGTCGCCCAGCCCCCAGTTGACGATCAAGGATTCGGAGCTGGCGGCAATGTAATCCAGATACGCCTTCATACCATCATAATGCTCTGTCATCACACGCGAGTTGCCATACAACGTGTACAAATTCCAGGCCGTCAGCACATAGGTCGCCCCCCAGGAGACCGAATCCCGGAAGCAGCGCCATTCATCCGAAAATACAACGTACTCCGGCGCTGTTGTAGGCACCATCCCGTTCGGAAGCTGTGCATCCCGGATATCCTCCATCACCTTGGTGAACAGCGCCTCTACGTCATAATTGTAGACAATGCCCGGTCCGACCAGATGAACCTGCTCCAGCCACGCCAGCTTTTCCCGGTGCGGGCAGTCTGTAAAGACGCTCTTCGTATTGCTCAGAACGGCCCAGTTAATCAGTTCATGCGTCCGGTTCAGCAAAAAGTCCGCGCTCTCGAAGCTCCCTGTTTCCGCCATATCCGGGTAAATCATCTGGCCCTCGATCCGGAGCAGTGCGGCTTCCCCGGAAGCGGCGTATTGCTCAGGTACAGCGCCTTCTACCTGAACATAGCGAAACCCGGTATACGTAAACCGGGGGGACCACACCTCTTCCCCTTCGCCGCTTAAGGTATAGTTGAATTGGGTCGGAGAGCCGGTCCATTTCTGATTGGCTGTGCCTTCTTCCTTGAGCAGCTCCGAGGGCGACAGCTTCACTTGGCTGCCCTTCGGCCCCTTCACGGCCAGCTCGACCCAGCCGGAGAAGTTTTGCCCGAAATCAACCACATATACGCCCGGTGCAGGCTCCGTAATAGCTGCCGGCTTGAAGGTCTTCATGACCTTCAACGGGGCGATAGCCTGGGCCTTCAGGCGCCCCGCGGGAGGTGCCGCTTCGGCTGCGGGCTGCCAGCTATCAGACTCAGCGAAGCCGGCTTCATCCCAGCCCGCTTCAACACGATTCGCATCGAAATCTTCTCCGCCATAAATACAAGCGAACGTAACCGGACCCGGACCGGTCCGCCATTCGCCGCTGCTGGCCACTGTCACGGTCGTGCCGTCGGTATATTCAATCTCCAGCTGTACGAGACAGCGCGGTGAACCGAAGGAGCCTTTGAATTTCTTGTATCTCCCCCCGGTCACATGATAAAATCCGTTGCCCAGCATCACCCCGACAGCGTTGGCGCCTTGGGCGAGATGGTCCGTTATATCATACACACAGTACAAGCAGGTTTTGTTATAGTTCGTCCAGCCCGGCTCCAGCACATGATCCGACACCTTAGCGCCGTTCAGGCGCAGCTCGAACTGGCCGAGGCCGCACACATAAGCCCTGGCCTTCGCAATCGGCGCATGAAGCATAAATTCATGGCGGAACAGGGGCAGCGCCGCAGCATCCTTGGCCGCCGCTTCGGGCTCGCTAATCCAGCGCGCCGACCAGTCGCTCGTTTTCAACAGCGCCATTTCCCACCAGGAAACCGGGCTCTCGATCATGCTCCCGTCCTGATCCCATACCTGGACCCTCCAGAAATAACGCACCCTGGACTGAAGCGGCAAGCCGTCATAAACGATATGTACGCTGTTGCCGCCGGCTGTTTTGCCGCTGTCCCAAACGTCTCCTGCTCCCTGCAGCACCTGCTCCTCACGGGCAGATACGATGATGCGATAGGCCGTTTGCCGCTCGGAACGGACAGCTCCCGCTGTGAAGCTCCATCCGAAGGCCGGGCGCTCAACATCAACACCCAGCGGACACGTCGTGCTCTCGACAACCATCTTACTGACTTGCATCTCAGCTTACCTCCCGCTAATTGTTCATGAACCGAATATATCGTGCGAAGCGGCTACGGTTATGGTACGGAACTCTTTACCGTAATTTTTGGTCGGGTCCCCTTCCCGGAACAGCCTGCAGGAGCAGTAGAAGTGGTACAGCACTCCTTCATGCGTAATAACAGACGGCTTGTGGGCAAAAATCGAATCAATGCTGCCTTCCTCACCGACACGAATAATCGGATCAGGATACTTTTCCCAGTTCAGCAGATCTTTTGAAAGCGCAAGCCCTTCCTGGGCATGCTTGAAATTGAAGCCGAAGTAATACATGACCCATTCGTCATTGTTGCGCAGGACGCAAGGATCGCTGGCGAAGCCGCTGTCCCAGCCGTCAGGAGTCACCGGCAAAACCGGATTGTTCGCATAACGCTCCCACTGCAGCAGGTCCTTGGAAAAAGCGACACCCGTTTGCTCCGTCCACCGGCCTTTGTTTTTATTTTTGGCGTTATAAAATAAATAGAATGTATCCTCATGCTGAATCAGGCACTCCTTGTACAAGCCGCCCTTCTCCCAATCGGCCCCATCCTCAGGGACAAGAATCGGATCGGCCATACGGTGCCATTCCAGCAAATTCTCATCTTCCGTCCAGGCCAAGCCGATTTTGGCCGAGCCTTCCTCATATCCGAATTCGGGATATGCGTGATATACCAGCCAGTACTTCCCGTTCCATTTCTGCAAAACGGGCGGCGCAGCCAGCCGATTTTCTTTCATTATCCAGGTTCCGGCGATATTTTTGGAATCCCAGCCCCCACCTTCATTGCGCCGCAAAATAACCGCCAGATGCTCCCAATGCAGCAAATCCCGGCTGGTGGCCAATGCAGTCTGATAGCCGATTCCGTCAAATCCGACATACATCATATAGAACTGTCCCTGATGCTGAAAAACAAAAGGGCAATCCACGGCATGCTCATCGAAGCTGCCGGGCGCTCCTGACCCGACAAGCACCGGCTTGCCATATTTGTAAGGGGTTACATATTGTGAAATATCCATTGATATTAGCTCCTCCATGTGGCATTTCTCTCCACTTTGGCTATTTTTCTTTAGCTTACAACACCATTTGATGATAACGTGGAGGGGATCACGCCCGATATATAGGTTGATTGTATCTTCACCCTGAACCGGTCCGAAGGCTTTGGCAGAGCCGTACAGATCCACTCAGCGGCGCAAATGGCGTCATTTTCGCATTATGCTCATAACCGTTAGGGCGCAATGAAATTTCGCCCTGCGCGCAGAAAGAACTTGGCATCGACTATTTAGAAAAATGGAAGTTAAATCGCGAAGCCATGTACATCCGCCAGCTTGAAGCAAAAGGTTACTCTGTAAAGCAAGTTTAATCCTCGGTATTTAGCATCCTTAAAGAACTGCCGATTGGGGTAGGTCTAGTTTGCTGTTGTCTTTTTCCTGGTTACAAGTCATTTAACCAGAGACTTATTTTCATAAAAAAAGCATCCGCTGCTGCGGATGCTGCCCTGCTATGTCGGCCTAGCCGGGCGCGCAAGCCGCCAAGTTCTGCCGGACAATGCGCTCCAGACAGCCGCGAAGCGCATCGCCCGCTGTACCCGGGTTCAAGCAGTATGCGCCTAACCGATGCTTCTCTCTATAGTTCTCTTCGAAAAAACGGGGGTTATCCTTCCCCGGGACAGGAGTAATAATGTACACTTCTTCGACGGCCTTGGCGCCGTCCGCGTGGCGAATAATGCCGTCACGGTACTTGTGCATTTCCCCGACAGCCATCGGGAGGTTATGATCCAGCCGGTACTTCGGGTCAAAAATAACGAGCCGGTCCCCGATTTCCAGTACAATATCCGGCAGCATGCCGTGGGTATAGGTGGCAAAAGGCCGGGTCGCGCTCGTGAACTCCCGCTGGTACGCGAGCGTTCCGCCCTGCTTCAGCCGGATGCGGTGCTCTTTTTTTTGCGACAAGCTGAGCACCAGCTCTTTTTGCTCCAGTACAAACAGCGGCGAAGCTTCCTCAATCAAATCCCGCTCCCGGAAAAAGCCGACCAGTTTCATAAACACCCAGATTTCATAGAGCTGGTATGTGTTTTTGAGCGGTACGGAGCTGCGCAGCCCGACAACAAACGCATCAAATTGATACAGCTGCTGAAACCATTGGAACCATCCCCGGTAAATAGGATGCTTGCGGAAAGCCTGGGAAACGGCGACCGTTCCCGGATGAGGCTTTACCCCTGCTAGAAAAGGGGCCCGCAGCCAGCGGGCTACCGTATCGGCATAGCGGCTCGCTTTGGCCCGTATCGCGTCATCGGACAGGCCTGCGTACCTTCGGAGCAGGGACAAGAAATCACGAAGCTGCCTATGTACAATCCGGTTCTCATAGACATCACAGGTTTCCGTGCGGAGGCCCGTCCAGATTTGCGCCGGAATCAGGCTTTCCCCGCTCGTGCCGCCACCCGGATGACGCTCAGCCCAGGCTATCAATGCAGGCGTTACATGCTTGACATTTTCCCTGCGCACCCATTGGTCCTTGCCCGTCAATACGCGCAGCGGCCCGGCTTGAATCTCCCGGTATAGAAACGACAGCCGGTGAAACATGCGTTCTACATAGTCCCACTGCGGCATTGACAGCTGGCGGTCAATCCCCGACGTGTCAAAGGCAAGGGCTGCGCCATACTGCTGAAAGCAGGCTTTGGCCTCCTGCAAAATATCGATTATCATTTGCTGATAATCGTTCTCGGTCAGCTTGCGGGCATCCGGGTACAAATAGGAATCGACGATCCGTTCTTCCTCCCTGTGAAGCGTAAACCGGACTTGTCCGGACTGAAACGGAGTGAACAGCTCACCTTCCCAGCCGTCGGCGCTTTTCACCATCGGCAGCGGCACTCCGTTCAGGCTGAAGCGGAACGGCCGTTCATAGCCCGTCCGCCAGCGGTAGGTTTTGGCCTCCTCCAGCCGCACCTCCTCCAAATCCAGCCACTGCCCCTGATCAGGGCACCAGACAAGCAGGCTATCTCCAGAACTGGGCTGCTCCATACCGGTCCAGCTCCCCTTTCATTCGCGTCAGATGGCGCAGCGATTCCGATTGCGCTCCGAACCGGGCAGACGCCCAATCAATCAGGCTGGCGAGCAGCGTCCCGATCCGTTCATCCCCGCGAATTTTCGGCAGCACCTTTTCCGCAATGACACGATCCACCGCTTCCGTGGCCTCCATCCGGATATCCTGATCAAGCTGCGCATTAACGTAAAGCTTACGCAGCATCTCGTTCAAGGTGCGATAGCCGAAATGCAAATCATCCTTCCGCAGCATCCCATGCACCTCCTGAAGCAGCTCCCATTCCTCCTGCAGGCTGAGCTTGTATTTCTCCCCGACGCCGCTCCAGTACCCGTCCAGGTCCACATCGGATAAGGTCATGACAAACGCACGATCCAGCACCTTGTCGGAAATACTATGGGTCGTTTCATCTACATTAATCGTGCCGATCACATACAAATTGTTCGGAAGATACAGCTCTTGCGGAATATCCATCACATGCGGCTCTGTATGAAGGCGGATCGGCTGCCTGGACTCAATGGCGCTCAAATAATCGCTCAAGTAATATTCCACCCGGGCCAGATTCATCTCATCGAGCACGATAAACATCGGCTTCCCTTCTTGAATGGCCTGCAGCAGCGCATCCAGGAACGGCGTGCGGACATACCGCTGCTCCAGGGCGCTATAGTACCCGAACAGCGCCGTAGAATCGGTCCAATCAGGCCGGACCGGAATCACCCTCAAATACGGATTCACGGCATCCAGCGGCTTCCCGTACACCGCGTTGGCGTAGAGCAGACACAGCTTTGTCTTTCCTGTCCCGGAAATTCCGTTCAAAATGACAAAATGCTTGTCCTCCAGGCTTACGAGGTTTAGATGAAAATCCCGGATGATAGACGGCGAATAGGTCAAATCGCTTTCCCCGATGTTAGCCAGAATCGAGCTTAAATTAAAATCATGCAGGAACAGCTCCTCGGCAAGCTCGGCCTCCTCCTGCTGCTGCGAATCCGCGCCAGCTTCGGCATTCAGAGCCACATCCGCTTTGGGCAGCGTTAGCATCCGGGTGGCTTCCGCAAACAGCAGCGCTGCGGCAATCAGTGTCTTCTTCACGTCGGCGACAGGCTCTGCAAACTCTCCCTGCTTCCGAAGATACGTGCCAACATAGAACGAATGGTTCTTGACCAGATACCCGTGCGCCGCCAGCGCCTCAAGCGCCTGGGTCCGGTATGCCGCGTTATCGGCCTTCTGAAACCGGAAGCTTTTGGTCATGTACCATTCATACACAGGCTCGCTGCCCAAATCGCGAAGATTCACATACAGATGCCCATGCCCGTTAATAAACACCCCGAGCACCTCATGCGGCTCCCGCAAATACTGATCAAACCGTCCCTCGGCAAGCAGCTGCCCTTTCTCGTACAGCCCGAAGCTTTGCCGGCGATTGCGTGATGATTTGGCATATACGGGCTCCAGCTTGACTTCATACGACTTGCCGTACAGCGTAAGCGCGATGCTGTCTTCATGCTCATTCAACTGCCGAAGCACATCCAGCGAAAAAGCATGCAGCGCCGCCTCCCGATCAATGTATTCCCGCAGCGGCTGCAGCTTCGTCCACGTATCCCAAATCAAGTCTATTAATTCGTCATGCCCCGGAATCGCATCAAACGCAAGGAAGACGCCGATATAAAACCAGGGCCGCCGCTGCTGCTGCTTCTTCGCCGCCACGGCTTGCAAATAAGAAACCCAGCCCGCCTTGGGGATGAAGCTCATGTCTTTATCATCCACTTGGATTTGAAGCTCATCCGGCAGCTTGTCCAGCAGCTCGGTGAACTCCCGAGTACTGCTTTGGGTACGGACAGCCTCCCAGAGCGGGTAAAAATTTGTCGGAAGCACCATTTTCAGCTTTTTCTCCATGCCGTTCAGTTCAAGATTAAGTACCCCGAATCCCGTCTGATCATATTTTTTGTCAAGGAGCCCGACATAAGCCCGCTTGCCGATGTCTGTATTTTCCTTGGCGTTTTTCGGATTTCCGTCATACATGGTCGTCTTCAAGGTTTGCTCATAGGTTTGGACATGAAAGTCCAGCAGCTCCCGGGCCTGCGGAGCGTATTTGTGCTTGAAGCTGTCCAGCCACTGGCGCAGCACCGGCTGCACTTCATCCAGCACCCGCCGGCACCGCTCCGCTGTGGCCGGAAGCGTCAGCGCCTCTTCAATTTGTGTGATGTTCATCATTTCCTCCAGAAGTTTTCCTAAAGCTGCATTCCTTGGTTATTTCGACCTATAGCCGGAGAAATCCTGCACCATGCTGACAAAACCGGACGATTCGCGGATTCCTCCCTTAAGGCTAGTTTACGAAGCCCAACCCGATGTCCTGGTGCTGCATAAAATATTACAAAAACAAAGGCCAATCGGCCCCCATGCTGCGGCAAGGCCGACACGACGCCCCTGCATCGCCCATGCTCCGGGACTGCCTTCCGCCACCCGAGGCGGGCCCTTTTCCCTGTGCGGAACAGCCGGAAGACAGTCCATGAACTGGAAAAACCGTTCCTATTTCCAGAAACGGTCCAATATAATAAACGAATAGCTCCCGCAGGCCTGCAGTGCAGGCCGGCACGAGCGGCATCCATCCCGCAGGACGACAAGCGCTATACGGTGTCCTTGTTTCACATCTGTCTCCTCCGCTCCGTCTGGGATTGGCACTGGCATAGCGGAGCCTTGAGCGGTTGTCCTCGCCGGTGCTTGGTTACCGTTGTAGCCGCCGGGAATCCGGTCACTTCCCCAAGCCAGGCAGGCCAATTCGGCCACGTTGGTTTGAAAATAAATACGAAATATGGTATTCTATACATATGCAATAACTACATCTAGAGAGAGGGGCTGAACAAATGAACCTGAGATCCAATAAATTTCGCTTATTTATGGTGCTGGTCATTATTTCCGCCCTTCTTTTTTCCGCCGTCGCGCCTATGATTACGATGGACTCGGCGACCCGTGTAACCAAGCATGTCAAAACCTACTCCGTGCAAAAAAATATCGGCGGCGGCGCCGGCAAAACGTTCAAAGGCTCCATACAGCCCCTGTTTATTTTTTTCATCTGTATTTCCCTGCTGCTGCACTCTCTGGTCTGCAGCGTTCCCCGATACCGATTTATTTTCTGCGTACCCAAAAGAATGAAATCCGTCCTTCTCCGCCCGCTTAAATTTACCTCGGCTTTTGTGGCTTTCGCCTCCATTTAATCCGCTTACTCATATCGGAATATAATGGAGATGGAGGCTGTAAACATATGACTAACATTCGTGAAATCGATTTGCCCGGCATCGGGAAAAAATTTCAATTTACTGCCCGCAGCGGCGAAAATTTGGTTGTCATCATTCATGATGACGGAAGAAGAGATATTTACCGTTACGATGACGAAGACCAGGATACCATCGTATCGGTCGTCACGCTGGATGATGATGAATCCCGTATTTTGGGCGGCATTATCGGCGGCATGCACTATAAGCCAAAAGCGCTCGAAACGATCGAGGTCGCGCTTGACAACCTGATTATTGAATGGTTCAAAATTGATCAGCATTTCAAATGCATCGGCAAAACAATCGGCGAGCTTCATGTCCGCCATAAAACAGGAGCCAGCATTATTGCTGTCGTGGAGAAAGAAAAAACACAACAAATTAATCCGGGTCCCGAATACATTTTGAAATCGGATTCTGTGCTTGTTGTTTCTGGAGAGCGGGGTCATCTGAAGGCCTTGAAAGACATATTGGTGCGTGGGGGGGTGTAACCTATGGACCATATGGTTTTGGAGGTTGGTCTGGCTATTGCCTTAATCGCACTGGCAGGATTACTTTCCGCCAAGCTTCGGTTCTCCGTTATTCCCTTTTACATCTTGATCGGCATGGCCGTCGGTCCGCACGCCCCCAAGCTGGGCTTCATCGATTTGCGGTTCATCGAGAGCGCGGATTTAATCGAATTTATGGGACGGCTCGGCGTCCTGTTCCTGTTGTTCTACCTCGGTCTGGAGTTTTCCGTCGGCCGCCTTATCAAATCCGGCCGTTCCATCGCAATCGGGGGAACCATTTATATCCTGATCAACTTTACCCTGGGCTTGCTGCTGGGTATCATGCTCGGCTTTCCGCTTAAGGAAACGCTCATTGTTGCCGGAATCACCACCATTTCATCAAGTGCCATCGTGGCCAAGGTGCTGGTGGATTTAAAACGGACCGCCAATCCCGAAACCGAAATGATACTTGGCATCATTATGTTCGAGGATATTTTCCTGGCCGTGTACATCTCGATTCTTTCCGGTCTTGTCTTAAGCGGCTCCAGCTCCATTGTCGGCGTGCTTCTCTCGGCTTTGCTGGCCCTTGGCTTTATGCTCGGCTTCATTATTCTTGGACGCAAGGCCGCGCCGCTGCTGAATAAACTGCTGAACATCCGGTCCAATGAGCTATTCCTGCTCGTGATTTTCGGCGGCTTGTTCATCATTGCCGGACTGTCGGAAAAAATCCACGTCGCTGAAGCAATCGGCGCTTTGCTGACAGGCCTCGTGCTGGCGGAAACCAATCATATGAAGCGGATTGAGCATATGATTCTTCCATTCCGCGACTTTTTCGGGGCCTTGTTCTTCTTCAGCTTCGGACTGACGATCGATCCGCTGACACTAGGCGATGCGTTGTGGTATTCCTTGGCTGCCGTAGCCGTTACCCTGTTCGGCAATTTCCTTGCCGGGATGCTGGCGGGACGGAGCGCAGGACTGTCGCCGAAGGCTTCCGCGAACATCGGGCTGACCATTGTCTCCCGCGGTGAATTTTCGATTATTGTAGCCAATCTCGGCAAAGCCGGCGGCCTGCTCGCCATTTTGCAGCCTTTTGCAGCCTTATACGTACTAATTCTGGCCATTCTGGGTCCACTGCTTACGAAGGAATCCAAGCTGGTGTTCCAGGCCTTGAACAGCTTTTTGCCTCTCCAAAAAAAATCGTCCAAGCCGCTAAAACAGCCTGTACCGGCCCAGGACCTTCAGAAGGATGAGGCATGAAAAGGCGCGTCCGTGGAGCAGCTCAGTCCCTTGGTTTAAACATGCCGCGAACCCGCATCATCTGGTTTGCGCTTGGATTGATTCTGGTATCCATCGCGCTCGAGCTTCTTCTTAAGCCCAATCAAATTGTTCCGGGCGGATTGCAGGGCATCGCAATTCTGCTCGCCCATGCGACCGATATACGGCTGGGCCTGTATTTGCTGGCCCTGCAGCTTCCGCTAATCTGGTTCGCCCGCAAAAATAAAAAAGCCTTCTCCGTAAAAGAGGCTTTGGGCGGTATGATTGCCCTGGCCGGGATAACCTTTCTGCTTGACCCGGTCCCTCCGCTGCTGGAGCATACCCTCGCTGCCGCCGCACTGGGCGGACTGCTGCTAGGCATCGGCGCAGGCCTGATGATTCGGTACGGACAGTATTCGGACGGCCTTCACGAGCTGGCTATTTTCATCCGGACCAAATCCCCGTTCTCGGTAGCGGAAATGCTGCTGATGGCGCACATGCTTATCTTCTTACTTGCCGTATGGATGTTTAGCTGGGAGCAGGGCTTATATTCTCTGATTGCCTTCTACTCGGCATACCAATCGCTCCGGTTCATGATCCATAGCCGCAGCGCGAGAATGATGGTATGGGTCAAAAGCACCCGGCCGGAGCTCGTAAAAAGCCGCATTAGCGACATGTTCGGGGAAACAGCCGAATGGATTCAGTCCCCCTTCGAAACGGAGCAGAAAGACCTGCTGCTCCTGCTGCCCCGCGGTCAAAAGGAAGCCTTCCGGGTGCTGCTCTATTCGGTGGATTCCTCGGTTTCAGTTACCTATATGCCCTTGGAGGAAGCCAAGGACCACCATTACTCCTATCTGGAGTAGGACGGCAGCACGGAAATATACTCCAACAAGCACAACACGAAGACAGCAAAGACGGGCCTTGTCCACAGGACCCTCCTTGCTGTCTTTGTGCTTGTACAGCAAGCTGTACCGTTGCTCAGCCGCTCTGCATCCACTGCTTACACTGAATGATACCAGCGATATGCAGAACATTTCTCACTATTGCAGAAAAATCTTGCGCATAGCCACGCTTACCGCTGTGCTTGTCTGGCCAGCTGCTCCTGCGCGAGCCGAATCATCTCTCGAACCATCGTTCCGCCGATCTGACCGCCGACATGTCCAGCCTGCTCCGTCGTCAGGCTCCCGTTGTCCCCTGGCTTGAGCGGCACACCCAGCCCCCGCGCAACCTCATATTTCACATCATCCGGCCTACTCGGATCAACGGTATAGCCCTCCCGCCGCATGACCTCCGCTTTGAACTGCTTCATGCTTTGCTCCGCGCCGGGCACAACGAGGCGTCTGCTGCTTCTTCTGGCCATTAGACTTACCCTCCCTGATACAAATAATTTTGTTTATAACATCCCCCTCCAGGAACACATTCATGCAGGCAAAGCACGCAAATCGAAAAAGACACCTTCCATTCCGGACATCAAACGATGTCAGGCAGAAGGTGCCTTTACGCTAAACCCGCATGACGTACGCGGGCGCTTCCACGAGCGGTATTACGCTGCACGCTGCATAGCGGCTTCATTCCACAGGCTAGACACAATCAGATGCGCGAAGCACATGTAACCGCCTTGTGGCTCGACCGACCGCCGTCATGCAGCAATGCACCGCACGCCGGGAGCTGCGCGCGGTGCGAATACATTAATGCGCCACCGTGTTGTAGGTCATGATCCAGATGGACCCGGCGACAATAGTAAGCAAAATAATGAGCCCCAGGATAAGCACCATCATGTTCCAATGGGCGTTCTCTCCTTCACGCAGATGCATGAAGAAAAACAGCTGGACAACAAATTGCAGAATCGCAGCAATCAGAATCAGCGCCAATGTCGCCGTTTTGCCCATCATCCCGTTCAGCACGACAACGAGCGGAATAATAGTCAGTACGATGGACAGAAGGAAGCCAATGACGTAAGATTTCAAGGAACCGTGAGATTCATGTCCATGCGAATTCGATTGTCCCATCTTACATCACCCCCATCAAATAAACAATCGTCAGAACGAAAATCCATACTACGTCCAGGAAATGCCAGTACAAGCTGATGACGTTGACCTTGCGCCGGGTGACCGGCGTAATGCCGTGCTTGCTGAGCTGCAGCATCAGGCCAACCATCCAGACCAGACCGACAGAGACGTGCAAGCCGTGCGTGCCGACCAGGACGAAGAATGAAGAGAGGAACGCGCTAGTGCTGATGGTTGCGCCCTCATGCACCATATTCACAAATTCGGTTACCTCCAGGCCAATAAAGGACGCGCCCAGCAGTGCAGTCACAGCCAGCCAGCCGATAAGCCCCTTCTTGCTCCCCTTGTTCATCGCCAGCACTGCGAGGCCGCTGGTGAAGCTGCTCGTCAGCAAGATGAACGTCTCCGCGATAATACCCTTCATTTCAAACAATTCTTTTGGCGTCGGGCCGCCGTTGGTGTTGCCATGCAGAACGATATAAGTGGCAAATAAGGTCCCGAACAAAATGCAGTCCGTAATTAGGAAAATCCAGAATCCGAACGTCTTCAGCGATTCATGATCATGATGATGATCATCATGCCCGTGAGCCCCGTGTTGGGAATGAGCTGCCTGTGCCATTAGCCGTTCGCCCCCCTCAGCTTCGCTTCTGTGCGTTTAATTTCATCCACAGGGATGTAGTAGTCGTCATTATAGGTAAAGGAGCGCACAATCATACAAATCGCTACCCCGATCAGGGCCGGAATCGCCATCCACATCCAGTTCCATACAAACCCGAAGCCGACGAAGAACCACAGAGCGGATTTAATAAATGGAATGCCTGAATTTTTCGGCATATGAATCGGCTCGAGCTTCTGCTCGGGCTCCTTGATGCCTTTTGCCCGCTTCTGCTTCGTCTCCCACCAGTCATCCAGCTCACTGCCTTGCGGAAGCGTTGCGAAGTTGTACAGCGGCGCAGGCGAAGGAATCGACCACTCCAGCGTACGTCCATCCCATGCATCGCCGGTTACATCTTTCTCATGATACTTAATGCTGTATGCAATTTGCCACACTTGGAACAGGAAGGCAATCCCCATGAGGAAGCCGCCCACTGTGGACAGCATGTTCAGCGGCTCCCAGCCGCGATCCCAGCTGTACGTAACCATCCGGCGGGTCATTCCGTCCAGGCCCAGGAAGTACTGCGGCATGAAGCACACGTAGAACCCGATATTCCAGAACCAGAAGGCCCATTTGCCCAGATGCTCGTTAAGCTTGAAGCCGAACATTTTCGGCCACCAGTAGTACAAGCCTGCGAAGTAACCGAAGACTACGCCGCCAATCAATACCTGATGGAAGTGCGCAATCAGGAAGTAGCTGTTATGGAACTGGAAGTCAGCCGGAGCTACCGATAGCAGCACCCCGGTCATCCCCCCGATTACGAAGCAGGGAATAAAGGAGACGGTCCACATCATCGGTGTTGTAAACCGGATACGGCCGCGGAACATTGTAAACAGCCAGTTAAAGATTTTGACCCCGGTCGGAATAGCTATCGCCATCGTTGTAATCGCAAAGAAGGTATTGACGCTTGCGCCCGATCCCATGGTGAAGAAGTGATGCACCCATGTGAAGAAGGAAAGCACGCTAATAATCAGCATGGCGAACACCATCGAGCCGTAACCGAACAATCTTTTCTTGGAAAAGGTCGATACGATATCGGAAAAAATACCGAAGGCCGGCAAAATAACGATGTACACCTCCGGGTGACCCCACATCCAAATCAGGTTGATGTACATCATCGGGTTGCCCCCGCCGTCCAGCGTGAAGAAATGGGCCCCCATGAAACGGTCAAAGAACAGCAAGGCCAAAGTAACCGTCAAAATCGGGAATGCGAAAATAATGATAATGCAGCTGGACAATACGGACCAGGTAAACATCGGCATTTTCATCAGCTTCATGCCCGGCGCACGCATTTTCAGAATGGTCACGATAAAGTTAATCCCGGTCGCCAGACTCCCGATACCGGAAATCTGAATGCCCCAAATATAGAAGTTTTGTCCGACACCCGGGCTGTGCGACAGCTCCGAAAGCGGCGGATAAGAGAGCCAGCCGGCATCCGGCGAACCCCCGATTACGAAGGAAACGTTAAACAGCATCGCGCCCCAGAAGAACAGCCAGAAGCTAAGTGCATTCAGGAACGGATAAGCAACGTCGCGCGCCCCGATTTGGAGCGGTACGGCAATGTTGAACAAGCCGAACATCAGCGGCATCGCCATAAATAAAATCATAATTACGCCGTGCGTTGTAAAAATCTGATTATAGTGCTCCGCATGCAAAAACTGCGCATCCGGAACGGCCAGCTGAACCCGCATCAGCAGCGCGTCAACACCGCCGCGGAACAGCATCAGAATGGAGCAGAGGATGTACATAATACCGACCCGCTTATGGTCAACAGTAGTCAGCCATTCACGCCAGAGCCAGCCCCATTTCTTGAAGTAGAAGAGCACGAATACGATAGCTACCATCGCAATGGCGATACTAACCTGCGCGCCCAAAATCAGCGGATCGCCTGTTACGAAAAATTCCGAGGCGAATTGTTTGATTTGATCCAGCATGATCAGACTTCCTTTCGACTGTTTTAATGCCTCATCCTGAAAGCAGGGTAAAGCAAGCTGCCCGCGGCTCTGGAATCTAGACCCGCCCGCTCACGCTGATCGGGTCCTTGATTTCCTTTGCCGCCAAAGGCGTTCTTTACCGTTCTTCATCCCCTGCGTCAGGGCCTGGACTGCGGTGCAGCCGCAGGCGCCTGCTTGCCTGCAGGCTCAATCCCGGTTCGCTGTGCTCCCGCGCCTTGTCCTTCCCTTTCGCCGGTGTGATTATGCACATTGACAGCGTACTTGGTCACAATTTTTTGGAATAAGCCTTCCGGGAAGGAAGAGAAGTACTGAATGTCGGATGTGCCAGGCTTCGCCAAGGCATTATATTTGTCAATCGTGAGCGCGGAGGCGGATTTCTTAATGCCCGCAGCCCAGTTATCAAACTCACTTTGCGAGGTTACCTTCACATCGAATTTCATTTGGGCGAAATGCTCGCCGCTGAAGTTCGCTCCAGAGCCGTAGTATACGCCCTGCTCATCCGCTTGTAAATACAAAGTCATTGCCATGCCGGACATCGTGTACATCTGGCCGCCAAGCTGCGGAATCCAGAACGAGTTCATCGGCGCATCCGATGTCAATTCAAAACGAATCGGAACATCCTCTGGAATTTGCAATGTATTGACCGTAGCAATTCCCTGCTCCGGATAAGTAAACAGCCATTTCCAGTCGAGCGAGGTCGCCTGAATCGTAATGGCCTTCTTGGTCGACTCAATCGGCTTGGAGGGCTCTAAAGCAAACGTATACTTCGCTGTTATCGCCGCCAAAATAATGATAATGACAATCGGTATGCCCCACCAGACTACTTCCATCTTCGTACTGTGGGACCAGTTAGGCTGGTAGCTGGCGCTGTTGTTCGGCACATCCCGGTAACGCCATACGATGTAGGCGGTCAAGGCAAGCACCGGCACCAGAATAATGCCGCATAACACGGACGAAATAATAATTAAATCCTTCTGGCTTTGTCCGATAGGCCCTTTCGGGTCCATGACCATCAAATCGCTGCTACAGCCAGACAAAAGCAAGATCATGAACATAAACAAAACCGGTATTGCGACCCGAAAAACTTGTTTCGGTTTCTGCATTGGCGATCCTCCCCATTCGTGCGAAAGCGTTCATTCATCCGCCTGCCAAAATCAAAATTGTTCTTTGCTACATATACCATAACAGATATGAGCGAACTTCTCTCCTGTGTTTACAAATACGTCAAAGTATCGCCTTACTTTTGAAAAAATTTTGTCACCGCGCCGCCATATCTTGAAACGATTACAAAGAAAGCCCCCCGCCTTTAGCCAGATGGCTAAAAGCGGGGGGGCTCCGCGAGTCACCCATTATAATAGGTAGAAACTCGTTCGCAACGCCTATTCGTTCTCTGATTCCGCCCGTGAATGAACCAAATGAATCGCCGTACGAATAACGTAAATGAAGACACTGCCTACCATAAATCCGAGCCCGACCATAAGCGCAGTGTTCTCTTCACTAAAATGTTCAATGCTATACAGGCTAAGTGCGATGCCGAGGCCCAGGAAAAACCACGCCGCTGCGGTCATCAGCTTAACCAGACGACCTACATCCCGTGCGTCCGGGGTAACTTCTGAAGATGATGCAGTTTTTGTCGCCATTGTAATCACTCCAAACTGTGTGAAAGTGCTTTCTTTGATTTCAGTATACTATAGGATATGAATTTGTTCAAATAATTTTCACTTTTTGGTCAAAAAAATATCAAATTTAGTTAAAGGCCTTCGAGCCTTGCCGGTGTGTGATATTTGTCACAGAACATCCGATCCTAACCATGTTAAAGTATGGCTATGTCTACCAGAAAGGAGCGTTCATGCGGGATGGAACACGTTCCATTACAACAAGTCGAGAAGCTGGCTTTAAAAAAGCATCGCGTGTTTCAAGCGAGTAAAGTGCGCTACCTCCTGCGTGCGATGCTGGCCAGTATGTTTATCGGGTTCGGGGTCATTGTGGCCTTCAAAACGGGAAGCTTCTTTTATTTGGAGCATTCGCCCCTTACGTACCCGATGGCCGCGCTTACCTTCGGCGGCGCGATTATCCTGATCGCTTACGGAGGCGGCGACTTATTCACCGGCAATACGTTCTACTACACATTTGCTGCGCTGAGGAAGAAGCTGCGCTGGGGCGAAGTGATCAAGCTGTGGCTGATGAGCTATGCGGGCAACCTGATTGGCGCGCTCTTCTTCGCCTTCCTGATTTGGACGACGGGACTGTTCAAGGACCCGAGTGTCAACGGCTTTCTGCTGAGTGTCGTCGACAAAAAGCTGGAGGCGCCGGTACTGGAGCTGTTTTTCCGCGCGCTGTTGTGTAACTGGCTCGTATGCCTGGCCTTCTTTATCCCGATGGGGCTGCAAGGAGACGGGCCCAAGCTGTTTACAATGATGCTGTTTGTATTCTGCTTCTTTATTTCGGGCTATGAGCACAGCATCGCCAATATGTGCACGTTCGCCATCGCGCTGGTCCTGGAGCATCCTCCGGCCATGTCGGTCGCCAATTTGCTTCATAATATGGTGCCCGTAACGCTTGGAAACCTTGCAGGCGGGGCGCTGCTGATGGGCTTTATGTATTATTTCGTTAACAAACCGTTTGAAGAGGAGATTTCCAAATGAAAAAAACAAGAATCGTCATTATCGGCGTTGGCGCCGTTGGCTCCACTACCGCTTATACGCTCCTGCTGCGGGGCAGAATGGATGAGCTCGTCCTTATCGATGCCAACCATGCAAAAGCAGTCGGGGATGCGCTTGATATGAATCACGGCCTGCCGTTTATCGGCGGCACCAAGGTTTGGGCCGGCACGTACGAGGACTGCCGCGATGCGGATATCATCATCATAACCGCCGGAGCCGCCCAGAAGCCGGGTGAGACCCGTGTCAACCTGCTGAAGCGCAATGTTGCTATCTATGAAAGCATTATTTCAGAGGTATTGAAATATAACGAAGACGGAATTCTGCTTCTCGCCACCAATCCGGTCGATATTATGAGCTACTTCTCCTTGAAAAAATCGAACTGGCCGGTCAACCGGGTCATCGGCTCCGGCACCCTGCTGGACAGCGCCCGCTTCCGTTATCTGATTGGCGAGGAGCTGGATCTCGACCCGCGCAGCGTGCACGCGCACATCATCGGGGAGCACGGCGATTCCGAGCTGCCGGTGTGGAGTCTGGCTAACGTGGCCGGTTCAGAGATTACGCTCAGTGAAGAAGCGAAGAACGAAATTTTTACCAACACCCGCGATGCCGCTTATCAGATTATCGAAGCCAAAGGCGCGACCTACTATGCAATCGCCCTGGCGCTTGACCGCATCGTCACGGCCATTCTCAGGAACGAATCCGCCGTGCTGTGCGTATCGACCCTGCTCGATAACTATCACGGCGTATCCGATGTGTATCTCGGCGTGCCTTGCATTGTGGACCGGCAGGGCGTCCGGCAGGTGCTGGATATCCAGCTGTCCGAGCAGGAAAAGGAGCTGCTGCACCGCTCTGCAAACAAGCTGAAGGACCTGATTCAATCGATCTCGGAGTAATTGCCGGTAAGCGGGACTTACCGACGAGGTACGTCTGTGAAATGAATGTCCATTAAAGAAGCCAGCCTTTGGCTTCACCACGTGGTGAAGCCAAAGGCTGGCTTTGTTTGTTTGATTACTTTTTGTTTATTACTTTTTGTTTGATTACTTTTTGTTTGATTACTTTTTGTTTGATTACTTTTGTTTGATTACTTGTCGACTTGATACCGCTGGTCAATGCTCTGCATATACTGGAGCTCGGTTTCACCAAGCAGCTTGGAGAAATGCTCCGGCATGCCCGACTTGTACATCCCCGGCGTAACCTGGGCCGGCCTCTGGCGCTCCTTCGCTGATTCCTGCTTCGCCTTCATCAGAATGTCAGTGGCAGCCGCCTTCAGATTGACCACCCTCGCCCGGAAAATATCCATGGAGCTCACATTGTAGTCCAGCGCTTCCTGCTTCAGCCGCTCCGCGTCCTTTGAATACGCGAGAAATTGACCGGCGCTCTCCACAAGCACCTCATACTTGCCTTGAAACTCCACCGTATCCAAATCCGTTACATTCCGGTACGTCAGCCCCTGTCTGTTCAGCTCCGCTTCCACCTCCCGCGCAGCCACAATCGTGTTCAGCGCATAGTAGGTAACAAGCAGGTTCTTGGACTTGAAATCATTCAGCTCTGCCGTCCTCTGCTCAGCCAGCAGGGTGCCGAACTGTGCCAGAAACGAGTCTGTCAAAGGCTTGACCTCCGCCCGCAAGGCCAGTATGCTCCGGTGCAGCTCCTTGCCCTTCGCGAAATCATCATCCACATACGATTTCATTTTATAGTAGGAATCCGCTTCGATGATGCTGGTCATCAGCTCATTCCACTTCGGATACAGCTCCTTCAGCGTGCGGTCCGCTTCGTCCAGCGCCGGCTGCTTGTCGGCGTAGCCGAAATACGGATCGATTTCCTTTTTGTTTTTAAACTCAAGGAAAATCCCGGTCATAAGCTTGGACGATTTGCTGTCCACAGCGAGTGGCTCCGCCGCGCCGAAATGAAGGAAATAATACTCCAGCAAATCGTTCTGCTTCCCCTTCATAAAGACCGCTAACGCCGTATAAGCGCCTATCTTTTGCCGGAGCAGCTGCTCGTTGTCCGTCATTGGAATCGCCTTTTGCAGCTTCGGGCTTACGCAAGACGCCAATCCCGCGCACAAAAAGCTGATGATGAGCAGAAGAGAGCAGGCACGCAGCCATGACTTCAACCGTTTCATCCTAGAACGACCCCGTCTGGTTAAAGATATTGTAGGACCTAATCAAGGCGGACACCTTGGTGTCAAACCTGCTTACGATCGCATTTCCTCCCCCGGTCCTCACCTTGCCTTTGGTTTCGGAATTGATTGTGATATCCTTCGTCTCCAAAATTTGCAATATGTCCGTCGCCGTGACCTTTACCCCCTCAATGCTGGAGGTGTACGCAGGAAGCAGCATCGTCACGCCTTCCTTCTTCTTCCGGGCATCGTCCTGTGTATATTCCAGGAATTTGGCAATGTCCTCGGTCAGCAGCGCATACTTCTCCTTATACGCATTGACGTCATAGTCCAAGATGTTATCGTCCCCAATCTCCGCCTCGGAGAACGCCTGCTGAATGTCCTTGGCCCGCATCACCATGCTCTTGGCATGGTAGCGGATCAGGTAATCTTCCTTCTTCAGCATAGCCAAATCCTCCTCATCCTTCTTCACCGTGATGGCTTCAAAATCTGCGAAGAACGGGTCCGCGCTTACGGCATAATCCATGTACTGGGTGATGACCTGCTTGTGCAGCTCCTTGCCTTTTGCAAAATTATCGTCCACATACGCCTTGGACTGATAATAGGCCGCTACATCGACAAGCGTGTTCATAAACAGCTGCATCTTTGGAATAATGACCTTGGCCGACTCATCGGCCGCGCCGTAGGACGGCTCCTTGGTTGTATAAGCGAGCGCCTTGTCCACGGCATCCTTATGAGATTGCATAATCGGCAAAGTGTTGTAGCCGCTGAAGTTTTTTCTCGGTTTCAATTCGTCCTCCATGCCGAATTCCTTCGTATACGCGACCATAATGTCATTCAGGTTGCCCAGCATATAGTTGCTGATTTCGATGTACGAATTATATTTTGCGGTATCCGCTTCCCTGTCCGCAGCGCTTGACGCGGTATCCGTTTTCTTGACAGGCGCATCCGGGCTGTCCGGAGCCGCAGCCAAGTCGGCAGGCTTGCCGCATGAGGCAAGAAGAGATGTAATTAGTGCACAAACCAGTAAATTTGTCCAAAGCTTTTTCATGATGTACCTTTGTCCCCCATTGTAATCATACTCATCTTTTTCTAATAGATGGCATTTTGACTCAATAGAGTAAAATTTAACACACCTAATTACTTGGCACTATAGTCCATATTTCCGCTTTTTTCTTTTTTCTGGTACTTTAGTTGGAAAAAAAAGTTATCTTTCGCAGGTAACTCCGGCCTCCCGCCACGCAAACGGCTAAAACCGCCATTTTTTCAAAGCGGGTATGCAGCTTCCGCCGGGCCCTTTCGATAACCAAAAAAATCCCCTGCATTTCCGCGCGCTACAACGGGATTGCAGGAGATTTATTGAACAAGCATCCAGTAAAAAATTAAAATTGCGGCCGGTAAACCGGCTTGTTCTCCAAGCCGCGAATGGCCTGGGTCCAGAGCTCCGACGACGGTGTGGAGTCCAGAGCATCCTCCACCATCTGCAGCTTGGCATCCAGCGAATCGATGTAATGCAGCGCTACGGCTTCCGCCGTTTGCGGCTGAACCGGGCTGCCCCATTCTCCCAGATTGTGATGCGACAGCACCAGATGCTGCAGGATGAGAACTCGCTCGGAGCCCAAATCGATGCCGCTGGCCAAGGCCGCCTCCGTAATCCAGCTGGAGGCCATTGCAATGTGCCCAATCAGCTTGCCCTCCTTGCTGTAGTCGGACACAATCCCGAGCTGGGCGACCATTTCTTCGGGCTTTGCAATGTCATGAAGAATAATGCCTGCCTTGATTACATCCGGATTCAGGAACGGACGCTGCTTACAGATGAATTCCCCCAGCTCCAGCATGCGGACAATATGATACGCCAAACCGGCGAAATAGGCGTGATGGTGGGTTTTGGCAGCCGGGTAATGCATCAGCTTCTCCTCCACCTTCGTGATACAGTAGGAGACGATCGCTTTGATTTCGGCATCCTGAATGCTTGCCAGCGCTTGCTTAATCGTATAGACGAGATCCACCGGCCGGATCGGCGCGGAACGGATAAAATCAGTCAGCGTCACCCCATCGTCCTCAACCGCTTTGCGTAAGCGCAGTATTTTGATCTGCGGCTTTTCCCGGTATAGCTGGACAATCCCCTGCACCTTCACAAGTCCCATCGGAAAAAACGTTTCCTTGTCTGTCGGCGACACATCCCAATATTTGGCTGACAGCTGGCCGCTGGCATCGCAAAGCACAATATCGAAATAATCCTTGGCCGGCGTGTTGTTCGTTTGCTTCACATCAAGTTCCTTCAATAAATAAAACCCGGTAAATTCATCCTGCGGTACTAAATCCTTAATTAACGTCACGCGTTCCCCTCCAATTACAACTTTCCAATCAGCAGCGCAACCAAGGCCGCCTGAACGAGCACAATCAAAGGTATGCCGAACACAAAGGAGGCATGCTTCGTCTTATGCCGGTAATGCCGCATCGCCAGCCAGACACCGAGCGATCCGCCTGCCGCAGCCAGCGCAAACAGATGCTTTTCCGGCACACGCCGTTCTCGCCGCTGCGCCCTTGATTTATCGCTGCCCATCAACATATATGCCACAAAATTAATAATCATGAGGTATATGTAGAACAGATTCAAGCGCTCACCCCTCTTTCATGCATCCATTTCCCGGTGATCTCAATTATACATGAATATCCGCCCAAAATAACGGCTGCGAACGTACATTCTCGAAAAAAAATCTCGGCGCAATTGCAAAATCCCGATGAATATAGAACGGACACCGCCCTGAGGTCAGAAGCGATGCCCGTTTTTCGGTTGAGGAGCTCTTTACTTACTCCGTATAGAACTGCGTGTCCGGCTGAAGTGTAATCCCACTGCTCGGCACGGTAAGCTGGCCGGTCTCTACCAAATAATCCTCGACCAGCTCGGTCGCATTAATCGTAGAGGATTCCAGCCAATCCAGGTAAAGATCTCCGAAGGTGGCATACAGCCAATCGGTTAATGTCTCGCTAAATGCCCCGAAAATTTGATAAACATCGCGTAGGCTGCTGCGTACGACCCGGCCTTCCAAATCCACCCATTCGACGGTCTGATCCAGATCGATATCCCGGATATCCTCTACCTTCGTCTTCAGGATTGAACCATCCACTTCAAAATAAATTTCAAAGCGGCCTTCATACTCATGCCCCTTCAACACTTGCCAGCCGGCATGTTCTCCCTCCCCAGGCACGCTGTAGAACGGGGATGCAGAGCCTGCTGCCGCAGTAGGCTCCTCTATCGGGAACAAGTTCGATGATCCTTCTGACGCCGGGCTGCCTGCCTCCGATTCCTCTGTCGGGAACAAATTCGATGATCCCTCTGACGCCGGGCTGCCTGCCTCCGATTCCCCTGTCGGGATATCGCCAATGTAGGCAGTGGAGGTTGGCTCGTGATAGTAGACATCCAGCTCCAAAATATCCGATACCGCCCGAAGCGGCACATAGGTCGTACCGTTATGCAGCAGGTTGCTGCCTTCTACCGGAAACGCATGCACTTTAATTTTGATTTGATCAAACACGGCATCGATTTGCGCCGGGCCGCTTTGCTTGGCGTCAGCATCCTGCGCCTGCGGCTGGCCCTCTTCTATCTCCCAGGCATCAATGACCGCATCGGGAATTTCCCCTGCCGGCAGCTGCCCGATATATGCCGTGTTGGTCGCTTCATAGTAATGAACCGGCAAATCCATCATTTCGGAGATGCTGCGAATCGGGACATAGGTCGTTCCCTCGTACAGCAAATTGCTGCTGTCTGCGGTTTTGCCATTCACCTTCACCACGATTTGATTCATCGCGACATCAATCGTCTTCGGAGCTGCAAGCACACTGCCTGCCTGTAAAAAAATAGCCATCGCCGTGGATGCGGCGGCTACGGTGAGCCAACGTTTTTTCAAAATGAACCCTCCCCTTTTCGACTTCATCTAACAAATTTCAGCATATTTCTACATGAAATACGCAAAAATGGGCATCGGGTTTCAAAATTTAACCTTAGGAGTGACCGGCCGCCATCATTCAGTGAAACATCGTACCACCGGCAAAAGGCAGAATACATACATATATCCTCCCGTTACGAGACAAAAAAGCTGTGGCAGCACCTTTCACGAAAGCCGCCACAGCTTTCATATCAAAGCGTTGTATGGAGCTATCGAACAAACCGCATTTCCATGCGGACGTAGTCCTTGCCGCCCTTGCTTGATCGGATATCCGTCTGCGCCAGCCCGAACTTCTCGTAATAGCCTGCCTTGTTGGTCCGGGCATTACACCAGATCAGCTCCGCCCCCCAGGAGCGCGCCTGCTCCATAGCGTACTCGAGCAGCTTGGCTCCGTAGCCCTTGCCCTGCTCCCGCTGAAGTGTCGCAAACTTGCGGAACTGAACTGCGCCGTCCTGCCTGAAGAGGGAAATAACCGATACGAGCACATCTCCCGCATACAGGCCGAAATGAACACCATCCGGATCGTCAGGCAGCTTCACATAGTCCAGCTCCCGGTCCGGCCACATCACCTGATGCCGCAGCTCCCATGTCTGCTCGCAAGCTATCGTTCTGATCTCCATGGTGCCTGCTCCTTCTGAGTTCACTGTTTTTCCCTATCCGTTCCAAGCGGACGCTAAAAATAATAGCCGCGCCAGCAAGACGCAGTACCCGTCTGCCTGAGACTGTTATTCGCCTGTAAACCGCTCCACTTCCGTTCTTACCGGCAGGGACGTCTGCGCTCCGAATCGGGTGACCGCCAGAGCCGCCGCCTTGGAGGCGAACTGGAACGCTTGCGGCAGCTCCGCTCCCTCTCCCCAGCGGACAGCAATTCCAGCATTGAAGCAGTCTCCGGCGGCCGTTGTATCCACGGCCTTCACGTTGTAGGCGGGCTGATGTCCGGCCGTATCTCCGATTTGGTAGAATGCCCCCAGCTCGCCGTGCGTAATCAGCACATCGGTCCCCCCCGCCATCCGCTTGAGAGCGCCGATAAGATCCGTGATGCCCCCGTCAAACCGGGCTTCGCCGGTCGTCAAAATCGCCGCCTCCGTCTCGTTCGGCGTCAATAGGTCGACGCTCTGCAGCAGCTCCTCCGGCAATGGAACAGCCGGCGCCGGGTTTAGAATCGTCCGTACCCCGTGACGGCGGGCGATTTCAGCAGCTTTTTGCACTGCGGGCAAAGGAATCTCCAGCTGCAGCAGAAGTACATCGGCAGACCGGATGGCCGCTTCCGCCTCTTCTACCTGCTCCGGCGTAACCTCTCCGTTCGCGCCCGCGACCACTACAATGCTGTTTCCGCCCTCCTGCTGCACTTGTATCAGCGCAACGCCGGTCGATTGGCCCGCAGCAGTACGGATATATTGTGTATCAATTCCCTCCTGCCGGAGCTGGGCTGTTAGCTGGACTCCGAACAAATCGTCTCCGACACAGCCGATCATCGTTACCTCGGCCCCCAGCCTCGCTGCCGCAACCGCCTGATTCGCTCCTTTGCCGCCGGAAATCATGGCGAAATGCTGCCCTGAAATCGTTTCTCCCGGCACCGGAGAGCGTGTTACGGTCGCAACCAAATCCATATTAATACTGCCGACAACGGCAATTTTCGCTTTTTGAGACATGGATGAAACAAGCTCCTTCCTGATGTGAACACTGTCCAGGCTCTGTTTATAAGCTTACCCCATTAGCGGGAAGAATGCCAGAACGAACCGTCCTGTCCGGCGGCCTCCCTGGTCCAGTGGACCGGATATTTGAAATGGCATTCACGCGCAGTGCTTCACGGGCAACGGCAGCCGAGCAGCCGCATATGCGCAGAAACAAATAAACAGCCTCACAAATAAATAAAACCCGTTCAGCACGCCGTCAGGCGCACTTCACGGGCGAGCAGGACTCATTCACACAGATACAGCGTTGTTCAAAAAAGGCCGCTGCGCCTAGTTTTCCAGCTCCAGCTTGCTGTGAACAGCCAGAAGATGCCGCTGCAGCTCCTCGTGATGATCGCCATACGGAAGCAGAGCCAGACAATGGTGCGCATCCTGATTCGCCCGCTCAAGCTGTCCCAAATCCATATAAACCAAGGAACGCTGGAATCTCACCCAGTATTCGCTGTATCCAAACTCCAGCGCCTGCTGCAGATGACTTATAGCA
Source organism: Paenibacillus sp. y28 (assembly GCF_037137075.1). NCBI lineage: Bacteria > Bacillati > Bacillota > Bacilli > Caryophanales > Paenibacillaceae > Paenibacillus > Paenibacillus sp. y28. Next base: position 79,854 of record NZ_JBBBNV010000006.1, on the reverse strand, counting down.
TGCTCAAAGTCCTCGATTTTCCGGCAAATACACGCCAAACGATAATGCGCTTCAGCAAGATCCGTCATTCCCATCATCTCCTGTGCTCCGGTTCGTTACGCCGGCATGAATTGTTCGCCAAGTTATGCCATTAATTGTGCCAAGCTGGAAATATTGCCGCTCTTGATGGACCCGTTTAGCAAAGCCCCATGCTTTGCGGCTCAGCCTGACCCCTAAGATTCACTAAATTCCCCCAATTGCTGCTCCTGTTTTATGCCGGGTGCAGGTCTCCATTATGCGTCAGCCGGCTGGAGATTGGTACGGACCAAGGCGAACTGTGCCGGGCTTTTCCGGGCTGTGCCGGGCTGCGCCTGGCAGCCTGAAGTATATGCCTCAGAGCCGACGCCAGCTGGTACGGCTGCCATACCGCCCCCTCCACAAGGTGGCGCCGGTTTTTCACCGGCCTTTGCGCAGCTTGCTTGTATACGATACTACTCGTAGTATACAAATCCGCTCTGAACAAATTCTAAACAAAACGACAAAAAGCGCCGGTTTTCGCGGATTGCGAAGACACGGCGCTGCTGGGTTTAGCCCGCTTGGTCGAGCCAGTCCGGTTCAAAATGACCACTGGGAATTCAGTTTCAGAACAGGAATGGATTGACCGCTTCCCCGAAGCCGGAAGGCATGCTTCCCGAAGGACTTCCCTGCTGCTCCAAAAGGGGCTTCATAATATTTTTCCATGGCCAGCGGGGCTCGTGCAGAAGAGATTGCTCCACAATGGCGCGCACGCCCTGCGGCAAATCCGCCAGCTCCACAGCTTGAAGCAGACGCTCCTTCAATATGTGCCACAGCCTTTGCTCCGTCAGCCCGTAGCGGCCGGCCACAGTCTCCAGAATGGCATACAGATTAACCTGAATTCCGAGCGTTTGAACATAAAAAAGCAGCTTCTGCGGCGTTTCATTATACAGTGAATTCGGATAGCCGGGCTTCATTTTGTAGCACGGGTCGGCCAGGCCATGCTGGACCATCCAGGGCAGATGGAGCCGCACCGAATCATGATCGCGCAGCAACATGCCCGATATCCTGCCTTGCTTCATAATAAGCACGGCGTTTTGACCGTGAATCTCCGGCATTACGCCCAGACGGAACAGACGCAGGCTGATATGGAAAAACTCCCGGCACACCTCGCCGAACAGCCCGAGCACCGTCTCCTCCGATACCGTTTGCCCCCGCTGCGCCAGCAAGGCCTCAAATACGTGCGCCCCTTGAACCGGGTCCCGCGCGGCCAAAGCCGACATCGGAATAAGCCCCGCGTCCGCCTTGCCGAATAGCTGCGCTGGATATTGGCGGACCAAGGCGGATAAATGACGCGGAGGATCGTCGAACAAATCACCGCCTTCCGGCAAGTACGCCCACCAATTCGACTCATCGCAGAGCAGAAGACGTTCCTTCAGCACGGGATCCGTCTGGCGCGCCTGTTCCAGCAGCCGCTGCCCGCGGTCCCCGTTCATCATGTGCACGGCGGGCAAATACCGGACCGCGCCTAATGAAACGATGCCGAGCGGCAGCTTGACATGCACAGGCCCGCCATCCAGGGGCGCAAGCGACCTGGCCGAGGAGGTAGACAGAAAATGCCCCGTCTCAAGCTCAAGCGGAACGCAGACGCCGGATGCCAGCTCCTTCGGCAGCATTTGCGGCAGTACGGCTGACAGCTGCCACGGATGAACGGGGAGAGCCATATATTGCTCCGCCGACAGCCCCTGCCGGGCCATCGCCTGTTCCACGCTTTGCCGCTCCACAGGCGAAAGCAGCAGCTGCGCCGGTCCTGTGTTGTCCAATGCGGCCCGTCCGCCGTCCGCCTTGCCCTCCAGCAGGCAGCTGCGCCGGACAGCCACCCACTGCAGGGTTATCGTCCTGCCGGATTCGGCGCTGTACGCGGCATAATCGGCCTGCGTCCAGCCGCCCTTCGCCTTGGCTGCAGGATGAAACGGGCGGTCGCGGAAGGCTGCGATTCGCTCCAGTTCAATCAGACGACCTGCTGCGCTGCCTCCAGCCCCGGCACCGGTTCTCGAAGACACCTGCTGCGCCAGCTCCGCGGCCCAGCGCGTTTGCTCCAAGGACAGCCCGAGCAGCTTCAACAGCCGGGACGCGCCATGGTCAGCGGAATCGGCCCCTTGTTGGCCGTAAAGCTCCTTCGTCACCCGCTTGAATACGTCCATCGCGTCAAGTCGAATTGGACCCGCCTCATTGTGCTCACCGGCCGCACTTTTCGGGGAAATCCGCTCAGGAGCACCGCTCTTATTCGTAAACACCTCATAAATCCCCGATCCGGTCAAGTACCGCCAAGCTTGAATAGTCCCTGGTACAACCGGAAAATAAAGCGCGCAGCCCGGGTCCGCCTGCAGCTGCCAGCGGAAGAGCCGAATGTCCTCCGGCCCGTGCTCCTGCGGAGCAGGAATTCCCGGCTCCCATTGTCCGGCGGGCAGCGTTTGCCCCCGGCCCCCCTCCGCCCAAATCGCTTCAGCCAAGAAGGCGTTAATCAAATCGGACAAAATCCCTTCCTCTGTACCGAAAGGGATATTGGACCCGGCGGAATAGGGCGATGGCGTTAAAACATCCATTGTTATTCCTCCCCTTTTGGCCCTGCGGCTGCATCGTCCATATAAATATGCGCCGGGTGAGGATGACTCAGGAAATCATGCGCCGAGATCGTCCAGCCATATGCGCCTGTGTAACGGAACAGCAGCACATCTCCGGCACGAAGCCGGGCAACATTCACGTCCCTGGCCAGTACATCCTTCGGCGTGCACAGCTCCCCGGCCGCAGTAATCTCAACATGCCGCACTTCAGGACGTTCAAACGGATACTCCCACTGCTCCAAGGGGATGATTTCGAACGGATGGCTGTGCTGCCAGGCCCCGGGCAGCCGGAAATGATGCGATCCGCCCCGCAGCACCGCATAGTGCTTGCCGTGGTTGCACTTCAAATCAATCACCTCGGCAGCGTAATAGCCGCAGGCGGCGGCCAAGTAACGGCCCGGCTCGAACAAAAGCTCCACGCCGGGGATTCGCTGCTGCTCCAGCAGCCGGGTGAGCCCATCCGTGAACTCCGGCCACGCAAAGGTTTGGTCCAGATCGGTGTACGAAATTCCGAAGCCCCCGCCGGCATTCAAATACCGCAGCTTCAGCTCAAAGCGCTCCTGCCATTCCCTCACCCGCTCCAGATAGACAGAGACGAGCCGGACATGCAGCCGGGCATCCAAATTATTGGATATGGAATGCAGGTGGAAGCCCTCCAGTCTCAAATGCGGCAGAGACTGCGCCAAACGGATGGCCTCGGGCGCCTCCTGCTCATCTACTCCGAATTGGGTTGGGCGGCCGGCCATCACCAGGGTCGCCTCGGGGAACGATGCACGCAGATTGACGCGAATCAGAACTGACGCGACCACACCGAGCTGACCCGCAATCCAAGAAATGCGCCGCAGCTCGTGTTTGCTCTCCGCATGAAGAAGCATCACGCCGTGCTGGAGCGCTTCCCGGATTTCGGAATCCTTTTTGCAGGGCCCTCCGAAAATAATCGGCTTGTCTGGCGATACCTCCCGGACTTTGCGAATTTCACCGATGGATGCCGTCTCGAAGCCATGGACAATGGGAGCCAGACATTCCAGCAGACGCCGATCCGGATTGGCCTTCATCGCATAAAATAAGCGGCAGCCCTGCGGAAGAGAGCTGATGCACTGCTCTCCGCGCTCCCGCAAAGCTGGCAAATCATACAAAAACGCGCACACCGGGTCTGCTTTCTCCCGCTTCCACTGCTCAATAACAGATACGACCTTGCGTTCCAGAACCACCTGCTTCAACGTCAATCACCTGCACCTTTCAGCAGCCCGCAGCTGCGTGTTTTGACTTTGTGTATGAACCCGGTTTAATGGCTTCGCCGCCATCGGCATCACGTTCCGGCTGCCGGGGCGAAAGCCTGCAGATGGCTGCGCAGCGCCCGGAAGGCGACACCGCGTTCGTCGCCGAGTACAAACGCATTCACCCCGAGCCCCTGCCACTCCGCATAGTCCTCCGCAGCGCGGGGAATCGCGCAATAAGGAACTCTGCACTTACGGGAAGCGGCATAAACCTGACGGAGCCCCTCCTTGACGACCGGTGAGCGGGTTTGCCACGGAATGCCGTAGGATTGGGACAAATCCGCCGCTCCCTCCAGCACCATATCAATACCGGGCACGGACAAGATGTGTTCCGCCTGCTCCACGCCAAGCCTGCTCTCGATCATGGGAACAACCATCACTTCCTCATTGGCCTCCCGGATATAACGAGTCAAATCAAACTTGCCGAATTGACCCGCCCGGCCGCTATTCAGGCTGCGCATGCCCTCCGGGCTGTACTTGCAGGAGCGTACAATCAGCTCGGCCTGCTCCTTTGTTTCTATATGGGGAACGACAATCCCCAGCGCTCCGGCGTCCAGCACACGCAGTATTTCTTTTGGATTCGGCTCCGATACGCGAACCAGAGCGGTCAATTCGACCGCTTCCGCAGCGCGGATCATATGCTCCAGCGTTTCCGGATTGACCATCACATGCTCGGTATCGATAATGATGAAGTCAAATCCGGCGCAGCCTACCATTTCTACGACCAAAGGCGAAGGAATGGAGCCCAGAAGCCCGAATACCGGCAAGCCTTCGGCCAGCTTCTGCTTCAGCCGGTTTTTTTTCAGCATGAGGCCTCCCGGAACGGATACAGCGGATTCGGCGCATCCTGAAGACGCACCTCCGTATCCCCGAACAAACGCCGGGCGGTCAGCTGCTCGACCTGAATCGTTTCCGCAAACAAATCGAAGGCCCGAAAGCGCGCTTCATGCTGCGGATGCTGGCGGCGGTATTCATGAATCCGTCCGGCCGTCATTCTCCAGAACTGCTGCTCCGGCAAGCCGTAATGCTCTTCCAGAAATAAACAAAGCTCGGTCAGGTTAATAAAGAAAAAGGCATCGTGTACGAAATCCCGAACAACCGCAGCAGCATCCGTCTCGATAAACGAATTCGGGTTGACCCGTGCATGATGCTCCGAGAGCGCATGCAGCTGCGGGCAGTGCTCCGGCTTAGCCAAATGACCGCGTGAAAAACGGACTCCGTCATGAAAATCCTTAAACGCCGTCCGGACCGGGATGCCGCCACGGTGGATGAGAATCATATTCTGGGCATGAGATTCCAAAGCCACGCCGTGCGCGAACAAAAGATGGATTAAAGGATCAACCGCCGCCTGCAGAAGCTGCTCCGTCCAGGACTCAACCCCCTGCTCACGTATCCACGGATCGATGAGCGGTCGCCCCGAACGCTGTACATGGCACAAGCCGTTAAACGGCACAGCCTCTTCCCCTTCCAGCAAATAGCGGTGCAGGCTCTCCCGCCAAATCACCCCGAGCGTCCCGTAGGCCGTGGACCGAAGCTGCTCCGGCAGGCACTCATGGTTATACGCTGCTCCAGCTTCTTCCCGGAGCAGGATGAAATCCGGCCGGAGCGCATCCTCATCCTGCTGCACCAAAGTGCTTAACCAATCCGAAATGATCGGCGCATTCAGCACGGTATGCTTCGCCAGCATACGCCCGGTCGAGGTGTTAATCAGATTCATCGGCAGCTTTACATAAGACCGTTCCTTCCGGGAGCTGTTCGCTAAGGTACGGATGGATTGCTGCGGGCGGTATACATCCGTACCTTCGCCGAGTACAACCATACGTCCTTCGGCAAGCTGGCGGTGGAAAACACGGATCAGCGTTTCCCGCCACTGCCAGGGATGAACCGGGATGAAACGGTAATCATCCGGCTGCCGTCCTGCCGCAGCAAGCTTCGCAGCAAACCCTTCCCATACCTTGGCCCCAAGCTCCGCTTGCAGGAATTCGTCATATACAAGGGAGGCCGAGCTGGCCTGCTCGCTTTCCTCCTTCGCAACCGCAAGCCACAGCAGCTTCAGCTCCGGCTTGAATTCCGGACCAAAGGCGGCATTGTCCTCCAGATTAAAGCCGATTCTGGATTTGTAGCACGGATGATACGGATGGCCGTCCAAAATGTTTCCTTCCAGCTCATCATAGTGCCGCTGTTCCCCGGTCAGCTCTTCATAGGGATTCGCATGATGGGCCTGGGTATCCTTCAGCAGCGTCTGCCCGAGCTCCTCCATAAACTGGCGCAGCCGCTCCGGCTGCACAACGCCTCCGAGCACCTCGATCACGAAATCCGCCAGCCGGGCCTCGCTCCGGGTTCCGTCCGCCCCGACCCGTTCCACAGGCCTCGATCGGCTCAGCCGGATGCGCCCGAAGCTTTGCTTTTGCCGGTAAAAGCAGACATAGGCCGCACCTTCCCCTCCGGCCTCAAGTCCGCGAAGCACGGCCTGATCCTCTTCACCGGGAGCTGCAGCCACTATTCGCTCGCAAGGAACAAGCTGCTCGTACAGGAGCGCCTCAACCAACTGGCGAATCATTCTTCCTTCAACCTTTTTGTACGCCGACGAGCGGATGGCTTCCACTCCGTCGTTGATTTGCGCGCCACTTGCCGCAGCTGTCATCTGCTGCACACTCATCGACTCCCCCCGCATTCGTAAATCGGATTCGGTATCGTAATGAAATCCGGCGTTTCTCCCCGTTCCTGAAAACGGCTGATCAGATTGGCCTTCGCCGGCAATTCGCGGCACGTCAGCAAATCCAGCAGCCAGCCGGTCCATTCATCCTCCGGACCGCTGCGCGCGAGCTGCTCCTCAAGCAGTGTCCGCGCTACCCGCCAATAAACAAGCTCGTCTTGCCGGTTCGCTCTGGCAATGGTATGAATGAGCGCCCCCAGGTGATTGACAATAAAATAATATTTTAGACGCAGCCATGCTTCCGCCTCGGTGTACAGTACCGGGCTGTTTGACGGGACCACCTGCGGAGCCCATGCAAGCCGGGCCGCTTTGGCTTCGCTGATGCTAATCCCCTCCAGATCGCGCACAAAATAGCGAACCGGGAGACCCTGCTCCAGCTTCACGAGCGAATTCTGGACATGCGCTTCCAGGCTGATTCCTTTGCTTGCGAATACGCGGATGAGCGGCAGCAGGGAGAGCTCCAAATACCGGAGCAGCCAGTCCCCCCAGTCTGGCAGGAGACCCTGATTGGACTGCCGCACCGCCTGAAACAGCAGCGGCTCGTTTTGGCCCGGCACCTGTTCCAGCAAAGAAGCGATTACAAAGCAGCTCGCTTGATTGGCCCCCGCGATTTCCTCAGCCTGCCGGTAAACGACAGCAAAGCTGGCCAGCAGCTGCTCCCGATCCAGGGCCGAAATGCCGCCTGTCGTAAAGGCCTGCACGGTCTGAAAGCCGGTCTCCGGCAAAATACACATGCCGTCCTGCTCATACCCCCCGCGTGCGCCTTGCCGGAACGCCTGCCGCAGAACAAGTGCGGCATCCATCGTTCGCCTGATTTGACTAGGCGTGTTCTCCCGGATGAAATTCGTAATCCGGACATGAAGCGGCAGCTTGTAAAACACCCCGGCCGCCGGGTCCCACACCGTGCGCACCGATGAGGTCGGATAGACCGGCTCCCCGAGCGGGCCCAAATCGACCAGCTTGCCCTGCTTCTTCATTTGCCGGACCGGTCCCAGCGCAGAGACATACTCGGCCTGCCACGGATGAAGCGGCAGCAGGCAGTATCCGTCCGCCATCGGTCCGAGCTTCTCCGCCGCCGTCCGTTGAACCGCCGACGGAACAGGGAACGGCTCCCCAATCCATTCTTCGATCAGCAGCTCCTTGGAAACGGCCATATAATGAAGCTGGAATGAAGCTCCCAGCTCCGGCGCGAATTGGCCTAATTCGGCGTCGGTGAACCCTTCCGAGCTTTTGGGTGTCGGATGGAACGGATGTCCTGCCAGAAGCGATTGCTCCGACCGGATATAGTCCAGCGGCCTGATGCCGACAGCTTCCCGGTCCACGGCGGCATGCTCCAGATAGAGCGCCATCCGCCGGATGCTGTTAGTAATCTGTCCCCGCATTTCCGCTGCCCGGCGCTCTCTCGCCGCTTCCTGATCACGAAGGCTCACCTCCGCCAGCAGCCGATCGATGAGCTGCTCCGGCAATGCCGGCTGTACCTCCCCATCCCGTTCGTTCCACGTATACAAGGCAGCTCCGTACTGATGCTGTCCGGTCGCAGAGAAGTAGTTAAGCTGGCCCGCTATCCATACCCCGCTTCGGGGCAAATGAACGGCAAAGGCCTCTTCCTGCGTACCCTCCAAACGGCCCAGCACAAGCCGCAGCCGAGCATCGGCCGGCGTAACTGCCGAAGCGCCGGAGCGTTGTTCTCCGTGTCCATCCGAGGCTATCCCGGCTTCTTCAGTGAACAGCTCTCGGCTTCCCGCCGCCATGGATAACCGCGGATCATAGATACCGGTTTCCCGCAGGTAGCAGTTCAGCATTCCCCGGACAGCCGCCTGCTCTGCCAGCACGCGGCAATCCGCCGTTTCCGCTAAAGGAAGCTCATATTTGGGCAGCATGCTCTGATCTCCCTTCCTCACATGTTCCTGATTTGCGATTTGACCGCTTGCACGGCATAACGTTTCCGAAGGTTGTTGCAGCTTTGCGGTCCGTCTGCTCCGCATTCCCCGTCCTAATAAAGCGGCAGCTGCAAGCCGACTCCTTCCTTAAGCGCTTCGGTATAAATACGGCGGGCGCAAGCGATATCCTCAATCGCCATCCCCATCGGGTTCAATATAATAATCTCCTCTTCCTTCTCCCTGCCGGCCTTGCTGCCGGTTACGATTTCTCCCAGCTCGGCATGAAGCTGCTCTCTGGAGAAGCGTCCCTCCAGGACAAGCTGGTTGAGCACCTTTTTCTCCCGGTTCGACTGCTCCCAGTCGTCTACAATAACTTTGTCCGCTAAAATATAGGCTTCCTTATGCACATCCATAATCGAGATGTTGCTCACGAATGCCCCTTTGCGAAGCCAGTCGAAATGAATATATGGTGTATCGGTCACTGTGCAGGTGATCACTACCTCGCCTTGTCTTACGGCTTGCTCCGCGCTGGAATGAACCGTAACCCGCACCTGCGGGAACAGCACGCGCAAAATTTCGGAGAGCTTCTCCGCCGCCTGTCCGGACTGGTCATACAAATGAACCCGCTCCACGTGCGGGTAATGCTCCAGCATCGAGGTCAGCTGGGCCTTGGCAATCAGCCCGCAGCCGACGCAGCTCAGTTCCTGAAAGCCTTGGCGGGCCAAATAGCGGGCCGCCACAACGGTAACCGCCGCCGTTCTCATACTGCTGATAAGCCCCGCCTCCATTACGGCCACCGGATAATGGCTCTCGGCATCATTCAGCACGATAACCCCGCTGGCCCGCTCCATCCCCCTGACCTGAGGATTGTCATGCTTGCTTCCAATCCACTTGATGCCGGACAACGGCTGCTCTCCGCCAATATGGGCGGGCATGGCGATAATCCGGTCTGCAATATGCCCTTCCTTCCCGGCCGACCGCAAATACGGCTTCAGCGGCTGCACGAAGTCTCCCTCGGCATGCAGCGTCAATGCTTCTTCCAAGGCTTCGGCATATAAGCGGGAGGAACCGCCGCCCAAAGCGGCGATCGCTTCCCGGTTTAAATAAAGCAGCGTAGGTGCGGAGCCGGACTGGCCCCGGGAGGCTGCTGCTTCTGGAGTGACTGAGTTCATCATTGTTCTCACCTTTCTATTCGGAGGGTAAATGGGCGACCCATTGATCATCGTATACGAGGTCCAGGTATCGATCCCCGCGGTCCGGCAGCAGCGTAACCACCCGAAGCGGGCGATCGGCTCTGGTCTCCAGAGACGGAAGCAGCTTGCCGATTGCAGCCACGATGGAGCCGGAGGAACCGCCGGCGAAAATCCCTTCCTTCAGCAGCAGCGCCCGGCACCCTTCTGCCGACTCTCTGTCGCTGATATGGAAGACGTGGTCAATCTCGGAATGGTTTAGCAGCTCCGGCACCCGGCTGGCCCCGATGCCCGGCAGCTCCCGCTTGCCCGGCGCTCCGCCGAACAGGATGGAGCCAACCGCGTCCACCGCTACCACCCGCAGAAACGGGAATTTCTCGCGCATTTTGCGGCTCGTTCCCATGATGCTGCCCGACGTGCTTACTCCGGCTACGAGAATGTCCGCATAATCGAGGTCATTCACGATTTCCGTGCCGGTTCCGGCGTAATGGGCCCGCCAATTGTTTTCATTGGCATATTGGTTAATCCAGAATCCGTTCGGGTCCTGCTGAAGCAGCTCGTTGACCCGGCGGATGCGGGTTTGCAAATAGCCGCCCTGATCGTCGCGCTCCTCCACCATCTCGATGTTTGCGCCCATTTGCCGCAATATATTCAGATTCGTTGTGGCGATCTTGGGATCGACGACGCATGTGACCGTTAAGCCGTAAATACGTGAGATCATCGCCAGCGCGACGCCCAGATTGCCCGAGGTGCTTTCAATAATGTGCGTACGGGTATGGATGGCCCCGCTGCGCAGTCCCTGCTCGATAATGTACCGGGCTGGACGATCCTTCATGCTGCCGCCAGGATTCATATATTCCAGCTTGGCTACGACCTGCACATGCTTTTGCGGAAACAGTCTGCTTAAATGAACGAGCGGCGTATGGCCGACACAATCGGCGATCGAGCCTTTGACAGATGCGATGGACGTTTCCGCTTGCATGGTTTGCGACATTCAGGTTCCTCCTTAGGATTTGTTCCGAATTGCAGTTTTTTTGAAAATGATTTTCATTATCAACCAATACCTGCATTAAAATCGTAACATATCCCGGAAGATAGCGTAAATTATTCAATTGAATAATCATATTTATTCAATCGGAGTAGACCCGCACATCAGTTATAACTATACGCGACCGGCTCCTCGGTTTTTTTGGATGAGATAAGCTGCTTGAGGCTGAAAATAAAATCGGCGCCGGAGTCCTCGATTTCCAACGTTTTTTTAATGTTTTGAACATGCTTTTTGACCGTGTTTTCCGAAACATAGAACGCCTTGGCGATTTTCCGCACAGAATAATGATTGCACAGCATAATGGCAATTTCCCGCTGCCGCTCGCTAAGCTTTACGATTGGGCCGCCCGCAGCGCTGTGCATAGGCTCCATGTCGGCTCCCGCCACCACCAGCTGCTTTGCGTGAGATGCCGGATTAGCGCTGCTTACGGAACCGCATTCCAGAGTAATTTTAACCCGTTCGCCAATATCCATCGCCGATACCTCCCTGACGATGAGACTATGCAGATAGGCCAGCTTTTCCCGCTCCCCCTCGCTTTGAACATACGAATCCAAGGTAAGCTTTAATGTATGGACTGTCATCCTTCTCTCTCCTCCCGGGTCGGAACGTCTATTTGTTAATCCTCATCGTGTTTTCGGACATGGCAAAATACACCGCTGGGCTGCACATGCGGTTATGCTGGAAAGAAACGAGTGTGCCTGCTGCTTCGATCAGGCTGAGTCGATTTGACGGCTGCCTGGGCTGAAGAGAACTTCCACCGAGGCCTGGAAGCCGGTTGTTTACCCTGTAAAGCTCGGCTGCGCCTGTTTTACTTCCGGACGCTTCAGCCCCATATGCTCCCTCAAGGTCGTGCCGGTGTACTCTGTACGGAACAAGCCTCGCTCCTGCAAAATAGGTATCACCTGATTGGCAAAATCCTCGAGTCCCCCGGGGAAATACGGAGGCATCACGTTAAATCCGTCGGCCGCCTCATGAAGGAGCCACTGCTCCATTTCATCCGCAACCTGCTCTGCGGTTCCTACCATCGTATAATGCCCGCGCGCGCTGGCTGTACGGAGTATCAGCTGGCGAATAGTCAAATTTTCTTTGCGCACCATGTCCACAAACATTTGAAAACGCGCTTTTTGCCCTTTAATCTGATCCAGCGAAGGCAAGTCCGACAGCGGCACAGGCCCGTCGAGCGGATATTGAAACAAATCGATTTCCAGCGAGTTGGACAGCCGGATGAGACCGAAGGCCGGGGTAGTAAGCTCATTCAGCATCGCTTCCTTTTCTCTGGCCTCCGCCTCGGTGGCCCCGATAATCGGGCTGAAGCCTGGCAAAATTTTGAGCTCATTCCGGTCTCTCCCGTACTTCTTCATTCTGCCCTTCAGGTCCGCGTAGAAAGCCCGCCCGCCCGCTATCGTATTCTGTGCGGTGAAGACCACTTCCGCGGTTTCCGCAGCAAGCTCTTTGCCGGAATCGGAGGAGCCTGCCTGAACGAGCACGGGATGCCCCTGCGGCGAGCGCGAGATGTTCAGCGGGCCGGAGACGGAGAAGTATTTGCCCTTGTGGTTGAGGGCGGAAATTTTGTGATCGTAATCCGTATACAAGCCCGTTTGCTTGTCGGCTACCCGGGCATCATCGTGCCAGCAGTCCCACAGCCCCTTCAGCACGTCCAGGAATTCCTTGGCCCGCTCATAACGGTCCCCGTGCTCAGGCTGCCGTTCCAGGCCGAAGTTCAACGCGGTGGCATCCCCTACCGAGGTGACGCTGTTCCATCCGGCTCGCCCCTGGCTGATGTGATCCAGCGACGCAAACATCCGGGCGACATTAAACGGCTCACTGTAGGTGGTGGACACGGTGCCGATAAGCCCGATCCGCTCTGTTGCGACGGCCAGCGCCGACAGTAGTGTAAGCGGCTCCAGAGCGCCGCCGATTTTATATTTAATTGCCGGCGTCAGCACAAGCGCATCGGCAATGAACAATGAATCCATCTTGGCCTGCTCGGCCATCCGGGCCAGCTTGGTGTAGTAGCGAATATCGGTCACCGCGCCCGGCAGTGTATCCGGATGACGCCAGGACGCTTCATGGTGCCCTGTATTCAACACAAACAAATTCAGATGCATTTGACGTTTTTTTGTATTCATTTCAACGGCTCCTCTGCTCTACATCATTTTTTACCCGCAACTACGAATGGATCAACCACTAGCGACAAAACAGTGAAACTGAAATAGCGGGGCGGCCGGCAGGAAGTGAGACGCGGACTGGAATCGCCCCGCTGCGCTCCAAGCTGTACACAAAGCACAAATGATAGCTGTAATCAATTCCCCCTTTACCCATCGTATTTGTTGATATTGATTATCATTATCGATAATAACACAATAACTTTATATTGTCTAATTTGTTATTTATTTGAATTTTGAAAAAACAAACCCCGCATCCGGTTATATTTAACTTCAGATGCGGGGATGGTTGCCTGATTAAAGAGCGCCGATGTGGAAGGCCTTGCCAAAATAGCCGGACAGCCGCATACGGTGGGGATAAAGCTCCGTCCGCTGTTCCGGCAGGAAGATTTTTTATGCATTGATAATGAAACTCAATTGGTGCTGTTAAAAGTGTATCGCAGCGTCATAACAAGCGTCCATATCCTGAAGGATCTGTTATGTTATCCAATTTTACCCTCATTCTGTTGTAAATTTACGCTCGCCAGCCTGTTTTTGGGCTCCGCAAATAACCAGACAAACAGGCCGCCGGCCATAATGATTGTCCCGTTTAATGCAAATATGACAGGTGGCGACAGCAGACTGCCCATGAAGCCGACTGCTATCGGTCCGGCAATTTGGCCTGTAAACAAAATGCTCCTCGCAAATCCAAGGCGCGATCCAAGCTGGTCCGGGGGCGACGAGCGGGTAACAATCAAGAACACGGACTGCAGCAGCGCACTGGACGCCAGCCCCTGCATCACTCGCAGCGGGATAAGCCACTCAAGGGCCGGAGCTGCCGCTTGGCATAGAATAGCAACACCGCACAGCCCCGAAGCCAAAATATAGTTCCGGCTAACGGGCAGCCGATCATTTCTTTTCCCCCACCACGAGGAAGCAAACCAGACCGAGGCCCAGTTTACCGCCTGCAATACGCCTACCCAAGCAGCCGAATGCGACGAGGGCTCCGCATGCTGTCCCACATAAACCGGCAGCACGGTCAGCAGCCCGTACATCCCCACGTTCGCCAGCACGCCCGCCATTAGAAATACAAACACCCTGCGTTCCCGGCACAGCTGAATCAGATCTCCCGTCATCCGGCGAGGTACAGCCGAACGCGTCTTTTCCCGGCGCGCCTCCTTTAACCCCAGCAGGCAAAGCAAGGTCCATAGGCCCAGCAATGCGCCGAGCAGTAAAAACAGCGGGCGGAAGCCAAGCGTTGCCAGCGCAAAGCCGCCAAGCAGCGGGCCCAGCATCGAGCCTGCAGCCAGCGCGCCCTCCAGCTTCCCCCGTACGTGTCCCTGCTCCTGTGGCCGGGCCTCGGAAGCCGCAAACGCACCGACGGCATCAACAACCCCGCCAAGCGCCCCTTGCAGCAGCCGCATAATAAACAATTGAAACGGTGTCTGCACCAGCCCCATACCCGCCAGCACGAAAGCCGATCCGAGCAGTGCCCGGATTACCATCCATTTCCTGCTTGAACCATCCCCAAGCTTCCCCCACAGCGGCGCGGTCAATGCCGCCGTAACCGGAGAAGCAGCCAAAGCAAGACCGCTCCACATCAGCACGGAGGCCGGATCGTCCGCCCCGAGCTGATTCATATAGAACGGCAGCATGGGGGCAATGACCATTGCACTGAGCACCGACAAAAAATGACCGCCCCACAGGTAACGAAAATTCGTTCTCCATTGGTCGGTCATAGGACAGGTTCTCGTTCGGAACAATGATGCTGTTTCATATACGCTGCTCCCGCCTTTTCCTTAAGAATCAAAAAAACGCGAATCATCCCGTTTGTTTTACGGGACTATCATATCACGCTTTCTGCGGTGGGACATATTATCCTTTTGGATAATTTGAATTATCCATTACGAGTATTGCCTTGATGCAGTTTCTGCGCCTCCCCCCTCCTCTTGTCCGCCCAAACAGATCAGCCGACCGTGAATATTCCCCATAACTGGCTGGAGCTGTTCCAGAAACCTGCCGTCCTTTCAATCCCGATGCGGCTGACTACCGTCATGCAACGCCGAACGGTACGCCGGGAGCTGCGCGCAGTGTGGAGCCCCTTTCGGTCAAACCATATTGCTCCTCGCAAGCGGCTGCCAGCACGAAGCCGGCAGTTATTGCTCAGCCTCAGGCTCGAAGGCATACCCCGCCAGCGCCAGCAGCTCCTCCATCTGCTCGCAGCGCAGCGCGTAGGCGATGGAAATCACGATCTCCTTCGATGGATGAAACCGACCGTTCTCGATTGCGTTCAATATCGAGTAGCTGATCCCCGCCTTCTCCCCCAGCTTCCGAAGTGAAATATCCCGCTGCCGACGCAGCTCCTTCAATTTATCCTTAAATTCCATTCCTTTTCTTCTCCTTTTGATTCAACCGGCATGGCCCGCGTTCTGCATCATCCCCTGATTGCATTGTACCAGAAAAACAAGCCCGCCGGGCAGTTGTCCGGCAGCAACATTCGTGGTCGACCGACCGCCGTCATGCAGCGAAACACCGCGCTGGGAGCTGCGCGTGCTCTCCAGCAGCATGCGGCTTATTCGGCAACGGACCCATGGTTAGTTCACGTTCCGTTTGTCCCTTGGAGCCCGGCATTTATTCAGAATGTACATTCTTAGCTTCGAATCGTTCGCTGGCAGCCGAATCCCCTCAGTCTTCTCCCCGCTCTTGCAGCCATGACGGGTCAAGCTGCCAAAAAATCATAAAAAACCCCCTTAAACGATACAGCGTGAGCTTCACGTCCGTACCGTCCAAGAGGGCTACAATCAGTTGGATGATTCCGTTATACCTGCGGTCGACAACCACCGTCATGCCGTGTTACCCGGCAGTTCCTATTTTACTTCTGATTAAACTCCAGCAGGGACAGCACGAGGGATACCGCTTCGGCGCGAGTTGCATTCGCTGCCGGATCGAAGCGGTTATTGTCCTTGCCGCTAATAATACCCGCTTTAAACGCGGCCGCTACGGCAGCCTCCGCCCACTCGGGAACATCCTTCGCATCGGCGAAGGCAAGTCCAGGAGCTTTCTCCTCTTCTCCTGCCGGAAGAAGACCCAGCGTACGCACAATCGTCACTGCAATTTCCGAACGCGTAATGTTGCGGTCCGGACGGAACGTATTGTCCTCATAGCCGCCAAGAATGCCCGCGCCTACCACCTTTTGCAGATCGGAAACAGCCCAGGACGGGATTTGTCCTGCGTCAGCAAAGCTTAGCTCGGCAGCCGGCTCCTGCAGCTTCAGCGCACGGCTGAGCAGGACGGCGAATTCGGCGCGGCTGATGGCGCCATTAGGCAGAAAGGTGCCGTCATCATAGCCGTTGGCAATCCCTTTTTGAATCGCTTGCTCCACCTTTTCCTTCGCCCAGTGGCCGTTCAAATCCGTCACAGGCTTCGAAGCCGGAGCCGCAGCGGTCGAGCCGGTTTGCTCATCCGGCTTGTCCGTCGGCTTGTCTCCCGTCGGCTGCGCAGGAGCGGTTCCCGGTTTGCCAGCCGGATTTCCTTCCGTCTGCTGAGGCGCTTCTGCTCCCTTGGCGCCATCCGGCTTTTCGCCGCCCGGCAAATCGGCGATTTTCTTTGCACTGTCCGCATCCATGACAAGCTCAATATCGTACTCGTGGAAATAGTTCATGGCTGCCCACTCGATTTTAACCCAAGCCTTCAGCTTCGAATTGAGCTTGTCGACCTCGAACTGGACGGTACGCGTGTTTTCCTGCGCATTGGTGCCGACAACCTCAACATCCTTCAACGCGCCGTTGACTTCCGTCTTCAGTGCGGTAATTTCTTTGCTTTGCTTGAGCGTAAAGGAGAACGAATATTTGCCTTGCTTGACCGTGAGCTGCCCCGGTGTCAAAACATAGCCCTGCATAACCGAATCCTGATTGGTACCAAATTTCTTAATGGTATAGTTCATAGAGTACACGCCATCCTTCAACGCGCTGGAGCTGTCCGCAGCCAGCACTTGAACGGCTGGCGCGGCCGGCGCCGATGCCAAAGCAGCCGAAACAGGAGCTGCAGAGACGAGTAAGGATACCAGGCACACACTGCACATCGCTTTTTTAAATGGAGATTTCCGCATCATTGTAAACTTCCCCTTTGCATTATAATCGGCCTCACAAAGACAATAATGATTATTATTATCATTTGATTATTCCCTGATAGTAACATATTCCCCGCAGGCTTGTAAAATAAAAACCGGTAGCTGAATTTCTATTACTAAACTCTTCAAAAATGCAGAACTGCATGTGACTTCCGGCCCATCCCCCGCCAGTAAATTCTTTATTATACGGCCTGGTGCATTCAAAGGGCTTCAAGAAAAATGATTTCGCCTTCGTTGCTGCTGAAATCGCAAATCCGACCTGATGCTTAGTAGCCAGTTCTTTTCCAACAGCTGTCGTTTCAATTCTTCTATAATAAAAGAAGTCTTGCCGCGTTGCTTCGACGATACGTCAGGAAGGATTGACCCTTCCATGCTTCTTATGCTTTCAGCTGCACCGTGATTGTCGCTGCCCCTGCTTGCGGAGTCAGACGCACGCCTTGGCTTTCCGCAGTCCAGCCTGCGCCCTCTACCGCTTCCATGGCATCCGCGCCGCAGGTGATCGACCGACCGCCGTCATGCAGCGAAACACGGGGTACTGGGAGCTGCGCGCGGTGCGGAAAGCCGTTCGCTTTGCCTTCTTCAAACAGATAGGATTTCCGGGCGATGTACGAGTGAATCCAGACGCAGATGCTCAGCCCTTTGTCCTTCAGGCGCTTCAGCAGCGCCGGCGGATCCGGGAGCACGTCCTTGTCCCCTTCAAAATCGCACCACTGGAATTCCTTCATCCAGAAGCAGTCGAAGTGAAACACGTGGAACGGAACTACAAAAACGAATTTAAACCTCACCTACTAAAAGGCTGGTGTATCCCGCCCGAGCAAAATGCGGGGGCTGCCTGCTCCATATCCAGTGCGCTAAGCATCATTCCTGCCCAAGAGGCCAGCGGAGCGGTACGACACTTCCGTGCCGCAGTCCCGGCGGAAACACCATCCGAGCGGTAACATCCTCCCATACCGCCAAATACAGTGCTTCATCCGCTGTTTTGAAATATGAAAAAAGATACATTTGCTCTCCTCCTACAGCCGTGTGTACTCGAAATAATCAAAATCAGCATAACCGGCGGCAGGCTGCCCGTTACTGCTCGCATATAAACCGATATAGGTGCCGGAAAAGCCTCCAGCCACGTCCGTGCTCAAAATGCGCCCGTCGGCCCCTTCCAGCAGCGTGTGCCACCGCTCGGATTGAGTACCGTAATAAAAGCTGAAATGCTGGCCGTATACCTCCGTCTTCAAATAGAGCTTGTCCGCCGCCACCATGGCTGACGCAAGTAGTTCGTCCGTCCCGCCGCTGCGCCGGACAAGGCAGATTTCCGATCCGCCTTCCGTGCCGCCGCGCCATTCCATCCGGTACTGGAAGGCATCATTTTGCAGCAGCACGAGTCCTGCCGCCTGAGCTGGAGACTGCGGGCGGAATTCAAGTACGGTACGGACTGCAAAATCATGATGCTGCTGGCGGCGGCCGACA
The DNA here is from genome assembly GCF_037137075.1 of Paenibacillus sp. y28. Lineage (NCBI taxonomy): Bacteria > Bacillati > Bacillota > Bacilli > Caryophanales > Paenibacillaceae > Paenibacillus > Paenibacillus sp. y28. Next base: position 61,391 of record NZ_JBBBNV010000006.1, on the reverse strand, counting down.
AAGCTTGGATTTTGTTCAGCCATAACCGTATCTGCCTTCAGCTTCAGGCGCAGATGGCCCGGACGCTCGGTGAGCGACCAGTAATCGCCGCGCGGCGTCCGTAGAAAGTTCCACTGCGGCGCAAGCTCCGGCGAATCAAAATGATCGCAGGCGGGAGGCGCAGCCCAGCGGTGCTCCGCCAGTGACGGGCGGGCCATCTCCAGCTCAACGATGCCTTTGCCCGGATTGACGACCGGCCAGCCCTCCTCCCACACGAACGGAACGAGGAACGTTTCCCGTCCCATGTTGCGATAGTACCCGCCGCGCGGCCGCGAGCCGAGACACACCATCCACCATTCGCCATGCTGCGTCTGTACGATGTCGGCGTGACCGACGTTTACAATCGGAGCCTGCTGGCCCAGATGACGATGAGTCAAAATCGGATTCATCTTGCACACCTCATACGGTCCGGTCAAGACTTCGCTCCGGGCAATGGTCACGGAATGCGTAAACCCCGTACCGCCTTCGGCAATCAGCAAGTAATACAGGCCGTCAATCTTGTACAGATGCGGCGCTTCCTGAGCATGAATTTGCTTAAGCGCCCCGTCCCACAGACTATATTTCGGGCCCGTAAGCCGGCCCGATTGCAAATCCAGCTCCTGCATATAAATTTCCATATGCTTCGGATATTGCTGACCGGCCGGAGGAACCCGGTTCGCGGTGAAATATACCTTGCCGTCTCCATCAAAAAACAAGGAGGGATCAATCCCCGGCGCATCCACCAGCCAGACCGGGTCTGACCAGGGTCCGGACGGATTTTCCGCCGTTACATAAAAATTGCGTCTCGCTCCCGTTGCACTGACGACGAAGGTTGTAATCATATAAAATACCCCTTCGTGGTACCGAATGGTCGGAGCATAAATCCCCCGCGAGCACGGGGTGCCATCCAGATTCAGCTGGGACGGGCGGTCCAGAACATGCCCGATTTGATGCCAGTTGACCAAATCCTTGCTGTGAAAAATCGGAACCCCCGGAAAGTATTCAAACGAGGAGGTAACCAGATAATAGTCCTCCCCTACGCGGCAAAAGGACGGATCGGCATAGCAGCCGGATAACACCGGATTTGTGAATGTGTTCATTTTCATGTCTTCCTTTACAAAAAGGTAGTTTCTTCTTATGCTCTAGTATAAGGACAATCAAGTTAAAAAAGTTTTTTTGATTCGTTCTTTTTGCACAAAAATTTATTATTGATGTCCATTTTTGGAAAGGAATCGTAGACCGTGGAAGATATATTCGGACCCAAGCTTAGTCTGGACAACGGCAATTTCGCCATTCAATATGTGCTGCGGACCGGGCAGGTGTCGATGGCGCGCGCTCATGCCCACCCTTTCTATGAGCTGTTCTACTGTCTTGGCGGCGGGCGCAGCTTTTTTATGAACGGCAGTGTGTATGAGATGCAGCCGGGAGATGTAGTGCTGGTCAATCCGAGCGATTTGCACCGGACTGCCAACAATGAAACCAAGCGGTGCGAGCGCATATTGATTCACTTCACCGAGCAGTTCCTTGCGCCGGAGCTGGCGCGTGCCGATGCCGCGCTTCTGCCGTTCCCGGCCGGATCGCCGCTGCTGCGCTTTCAGCTCAAGGATCAGGCGGCTGTGGAGGCCATATGCCGCAAAATGCTGGAAGAGGCCACGCTGAGCCGGGAAGGCTGTGTGACGAGCATCCGGGCGCTGCTCATGCTGCTGCTCGTGCTCATTCGCCGGCTCCGGCATCCCGCCGCCACCGGGCAAGCTCCATCTGAGCACCCGCTGCATCAGAAAATTTCTGAAATTGCCGCTTACCTCGGCGCGCATCTGGAGGAATCCCTAACGCTGGAGGAGGTGGCCGGCCGGTTTTATATTAGTCCTTCCTATTTGAGCCGGATTTTTAAACGGGTTACCGGCTTCAGCTTCCGCGAATACGTCCAGATGATACGAATACGCGAGGCCCAGCGGCTGCTGCGAACATCCCCGGACAAAATAAGCGTCATCGCCGAAAAAACCGGCTTTATTCAAACCGCTCATTTCAATGTTGTCTTTAAAAAGCTTACCGGGGTAACGCCAATGTATTACCGCAAGCACAAGGAAGACTAAGCTTCACTCGGCTGATTCGCACTGTGCGCAGCCCCCTTTTGGCACCTCGCGCAGCTCCCAGCGCGGGGTGCGGTGCCACATCAACCACATGTGAAGTGTCCATTTCGGCGCTGTATGCCGGTGGTAAACCGCACTTGTGGGTCAACCAAATTCACGCCGCCGCGCGGAAGCGAAGGAATGTTTCCCCTATCCGCCGTAAATGACGTACAATAGAATATATCACTGATGCAAGCCTGCACAAAAGGAGCCGACACATATGACAGACAACCATCAAACAGACCGTTCCCATCCCCCGCAAGGACCTCTAGCCGCCTTGGCCAAGGAGCTGCCGGACTGGCTCGAAACAAGCCGGATTCAAGCTTCATCTGGCCGGGTCGCCTCCTATATTCCCGAACTCGCCGGAGCCCCGTATAATGCGCTCGGCATCACCGTGCTGGACGGACAAGGCGTAAGCGTATCGGCCGGGGACGCCGAATTGCGCTTTACGATGCAAAGCATCTCCAAAGTATTCACTCTGCTGCTCGCCTTGATCGATCACGGTGAGGACGGCGTTTTCACCAAGGTTGGCATGGAGCCGACCGGAGATGATTTCAACTCCATGGTGAAGCTGGAGATCGTCGTGCCGGGAATTCCGTTCAACCCGCTCATTAACGCCGGAGCAATTTCCATTTCCTCCTTAATCAAAGGGGCTACGCCAAAGGAAAAGTCTGAGCGCGTCCTTGCCTTTTTCCGCGATCTCGCGGGCGACAGCTCGCTGGCCTACAATGAGGCCGTATACCGCTCTGAGGCGGCCACTGCAAACCGGAACCGCTCAATTGCCTATTTGCTGAAGGCAAACCGCGTGCTCGAAGGCGATGTGGAGGATGTGCTGGAGGTATACTTCAAGCACTGCGCCATCGAGGTTACCTGCGGCCATATCGCCCGTATGGCTCTCGTGCTCGCCTATGACGGAACCGACCCGTTGACGGGCCGCCAGCTTATTCCGAGACGTTACGTCCAAATCGCCAAAACCTTCATGATTACGTGCGGCATGTATAACGCTTCCGGCGAATTCGCCATCCGTGCCGGCCTTCCGGCCAAAAGCGGCGTATCCGGCGGTATCCTTACCCTCGTCCCCGGACGGTACGGCATCGGTGTTGTCGGCCCTGCGCTTAACGATAAGGGAAACAGCACCGCCGGCGTGCATCTGCTGGAAACCATTTCGCAGGCGATGGATTGGAGCATATTCTAGAAGTTCGGCCTGCTTTATTGAACCTTGCCCGGTGCTGCGGCATTTAATTTTTATACAACAAATGGGGTTATCGAATTGGCGCAGGATATTGTTTTTCACACATTAAACGAAATGCTGCTTCAGCTATCAAGCGTCACCCATATGAAGTGTGCCGCTGATTGGGTGCTTTCCCCGCAAAGCTTGCCCGCCAATACAATTCTGTACATTCATAAAGGCCGGGGCAGGCTCGAAATCAGCGGGGAAGCGTATCTGGCTTCGCCGGGCCAAGTGTATATCCTTACAAAAGGACAGAAGCTTGAGGCCGTCACGGATAACACCCATTTGCTGGACTGCTATATGCTTGAATTTAAGGTGATGGAGCCGCACAAAACGAATGACAACTGGTCGTTCTACCGCGAAGCCTCCCGTTCCTTCCCGATACAGGGCAAAATTCCGGTAACCGATCAAGCCCGGGTAACCCGGCTGGTCGAGCAGCTGCATCAGCTTGCCGGATCGGCAGGCGGGCAGGAAAGCTTTCAGCAGAAGCATTTATTCTATGAGCTGCTGTATATGTTGGCGGTGGAGCATCAAAATCAGGCCCATCACCCCTTGCAAGGCATAGAACGGACACTTGCTTATATGAAGGAAAATTATATGAGCCCCATTTCCTTGGAAACGCTGGCCAAAATAGCCGGCTTCAGCCCCAGCTACTATTCCCGCCTGTTTAAAAAAACCAAGGGCATCGGGAGCGCTGAGTATATGACCCGGCTGCGGATTAACCGGGCCAAGGAGCTGCTTATTCTGTCGGGCCTATCCATACAGGACGTGGCCCGGAGCGTCGGTTACAATGAGGAATCGTATTTCAGCCGGATTTTCAAAAAGGAAACCGGATATTCTCCTGCCAGCTACAGCAAAAAATACCGCCAAAAGGTAGCTGTAACCCGCTACACCTACAATGGCGATTTGCTGGCTCTCGGCGTCACCCCCTATGCATCGGTCATTACAGAAGGCCGGGTTGGCGGGCCGCACCTGACAAGCCAGCTTACAGACGCTGTCCCGATTCATACGGAAAACACCCATTATTTGAACGAGCTTATTCAGATTCAGCCGGATTTGATTGTCACTGATTCCCCGGAATACAGCTCGGATTTGTCGGCCATCGCACCGACAGTCATTTTGCCTTATTGGGAGCTGGACTGGCGGGAGCGGTTCAACAAAATCGCCGCTGTCCTGGGCAAAGAAAAGGAAGCCCTCCGGTGGCTGCAGCAATATGATGACAAGGCCGCACAGGCTAGCAGACAAATCCGCAGCCTGATTGGCGACGCGACGGTATTTATTCTGCGAATTGTCGGAGGAAAGCTTCGCGTGTACGGGGTTGGCCGCAATATCGGCAGCGTGCTCTATCATGATTTGAAGCTAGCCCCGCCCCGGGAAGTCCGGAATATCCGTTGGCGCAAGACCGTTTCCATTCACGAGCTGCCCCATTTCGACGCGGATTATATCTTGCTTATGACTTCACCCAAGAAAACGGATCGCAAACTGTACCGGAAGCTGATAAGCAGTCCGGAATGGAAGGCGCTGACAGCCGTAAGAAGCAATCAATGGATGCAGATCAATTCCTATTACCCGTGGCTGGACTATTCTGCGTTGAGTCATGAAATGATGCTGGACGAGACGGTACGTTTGTTTGTGCATTAGCGGCATCGGTTCGTCGCTGTCCCTGGGCCGCTGGAGAGGAGGACTCCGGCTGCATCGGCCCCCAGGAATGCATTCCGCCGTATAACCCCGGCTTTGTTCTGTCTGGAGCGCCAAGCAAGAATGGACAATATTATACAAGCATTTGAACAATATTATTCATGGCGTATTTGCTCCCGCCTGTCTATAATCGTGATGATACGCGATGGTGATAATGATTTTCATTTTCTTCATGGAACCGATGAAGCCGCCAAAGCACTCATACCGATACGGGAGGTCAATCAACAGATGCAATCCTTCAACAAAGCTTCCGCCGCCCTCATCGCAGCCGTCATGCTGTGCGCTCTGCCGCTCTCCGGCTGCGGCACGAATTCGAAGCCGTCCGGCACCGCCGATGCAGGCTCAACAGGAGCTGCGGCAAGCAACGCTTCAGCTGCTTCAGGGTCCGCACAGGCCCCGGGCACATCACAGAAGACGATAAAACACGTCTGGAGCGAGACGAAATTTAACGAAGCCCCTAAAAAAATCGCTGCGCTCGACTATTCTTTTATTGATTTGCTTTCCGTATTGAAGGTTGTGCCTGCCGTGACTGTAGGCATTGGGGAGTCCGGCTTCCCCGACTACCTCCGGGATACCGTCAAATCCGAAGGAATTGCGAATGCGGGACAAGCCAAGCAGCCGAACCTGGAGGTCTTGAAATCGGCCAGGCCCGATTTGATTATCGCCAACCCGGACCGGCATGAAATGATTAAGAAACAGCTGTCGGACATTGCACCAACCATCGCCCTCGATGATCACAATTACCAAGAAGTGCTCGCAAACCTGATTGCCGTTGGCGATGTGCTCGGTAAAAAAGAACAAGCCGAAGCCGTGAAGCTGGATATTGAGAATAAAATTAAGGCCGGCAAGGACACGTTGAAAAGCGCCCCCACGGTGCTGGTTGTCGGCGCCTTCGAGGATGATTCAACCGTGTGGGTGAAAACCTCATTTATCGGTTCTCTGCTCTCGTCCATCGGTGCAAATTATGCATTTGACGGGAATAAGGACACCTCTGCTGCAGAAAGCAAAACGGACATTGCCAAGCTCAGCCTGGAGCGGTTAAGCGAAATCAATCCGGATTATTTATTCTACTACGGTGATCTCGGCAAATGGGCGTCCAATCCGATTTATAAAAATCTGAAGGCAGTAAAAGAAAATAAATCGATTGCGGTAAGCCGTGACTTATGGTCGAAGGGCCGGGGGCCGCGGGCAGCCCAGCTGATTCTTGACCAAGCCGTGAAAACGATGAGCGCGAATAACTAACGTTCAGGGGGATCACCGTGAATCAACTGCACACAGGCAAACCGGAGCGGACGAGATCCGCTCTTTCTCTTTTTATCGGCCTGACGGGTCTGCTGCTAATCGCCGCATTAACCGGCACTTTCGCCGGAGTAAAGGGCTTGAGCTGGAGCAAGCTCCCTGAGCTGATGACGGTCGACGAAACGAATTTGCTCGCCTATAAAGTATGGTTCGTCCGACTTCCCCGGGTCGTGCTGGCTCTTATTATCGGCGCAGGACTTGGTGTCGCCGGGTGCCTCCTGCAAGGTATTACCCGTAATCCGCTGTCCGACCCGGAAATAATGGGCATCAACCAAGGCGCCTCCTTCTTCGTGGTCCTGTCCCTGGTCCTGCTGGGCCTGAAGGATGTCACACTTACAATTTTGATTGCGGGCTTTGCCGGAGCTGCGGCCGGCGGCAGTATTGTGTACCTGCTGTCCTTGTACGGAAAATATACGCCGACACGGCTTGTACTGGCTGGCATTGCCGTTTCTTTTTTCATGGGGTCCCTGACTACGGGCTTCCTGATTCTCCATGATGATAACCTGTCGGAAATCCTGTACTGGATGGCCGGCAAATTGTCCGGCGCCACCTGGACCGACGTACAGCTAAGCCTGATTTGCATCATTCCTGCAGCCGCCATCAGCTGCATCATCTCAGGCCAGCTCAATATTTTCTCTCTTGGTGAGGAGGCCGCAGGCGGTCTTGGCCAGCGGTCCGGACAAGTGAGAAGGCTGGCGTTTATTCTCATTCTCGCACTGGTCGGCGGTGCGGTTGCCCTTGCGGGTCCCATCGGCTTTGTCGGATTAATGGTTCCGCATATCGTCAGGACAGTGGCTGGCGCCGACTATAGACGAATTGTCCCGCTTTCCGCCATGGCCGGAGCCGTTCTGCTGCTGGTGGCCGATATTGGCGGACAATGGGTACTGTATCCTACGGATACTCCCGTCGGGATTATTACTGCGCTTCTGGGAACTCCATTTTTCCTGTATTTGATGCGCCGCAGTATGGGAGGCCGGACTGCATGACAACCAATCAACGCCACTGGATATGGGTCATGAGCCTTGGCTCCGTTACGCTCGTTGTGATGATTATCCTCGGCCTTCGTCTCGGCGCTGTAAACCTTCCGTTTGCCCAAGTCGCCGAAGAGCTTCGCGGGCGGGAAGGCATTACATTCGATTATCGGCTTCCCCGGCTTCTCATTGCGATTTGCATCGGCATCAATATGGCGATTGCCGGCTCAATCCTGCAAGGCGTAACCCGGAATCCGCTCGCCGCTCCGGATCTTATCGGAGTGACGGCAGGCGGAGGCCTTGCTACCGTCATCCTTATTTTGGCTGTGCCGGGGTATTCGGCAAGCATGCTGCCCCTGTTTGCCTTCGCCGGTTCTATCGGCGCCGGACTGCTTGTATACCTTTTAGCATACAAAAACGGGCTTATGCCGGATCGCCTGGCTCTTTGCGGCGTAGCCGTCAGCAGTGGTATTCAGGCACTGATTACGCTGTTTATTGTCAAATTCGCTCCCTCAGCAGCACAAGCGCTTATCTGGCTGAAAGGCAGCCTTTATGCCCGGACCTGGGAGCAGGTCGAGATGATATGGCCGTGGACGGCCGCAGGCTCTGCCGTCGCCCTGCTGTGCTACCATCCGTTAAATACCTTGCTGCTAAATGAAGAATCCGTGCGGGGATTAGGCATGCGAATTGAACGAACACGGCTGCTGCTAATTGCCGTCGCTGTTAGTTTAGCCGGGAGTGCGGTTGCCGTCGCAGGCGCAATCGGCTTCATCGGCCTGGTCATTCCGCATCTGGCCCGCCTGCTTGTGGGCTCAAACTTCAAACGCGTTCTGCCCGTTTCCGCCCTGCTCGGCGCCATTCTCGTCACATTTGCCGATACGGCCGGGCGTATCATTATGCCCCCCGTCGAAGTTCCGGCAGGCATAGTCACGGCTCTGCTGGGGGCACCGTATTTTCTTTTTTTGCTGGTGAGGAAAAAATAAAAATGGGTCCATCCCGGCCTCGCACCCAAGTTACGATGAGCCATGAATGTGAGATACCGCCGAAAGCTTCCCCATTCCCCGATCCTGATACCTCCGCATACACCATCGTCCGATCCGGAGGGGATACGGCTCCAGCGACTCGCCCGGCTCTATTTTTCCATCTTGCAAACGGGGCGGGCGGCTAGCCGTCCCCCGTTTGCAAGATTAGCCGCCAGCGTGTGCCCTCGTTTATAGCTTGGACAACCCGCACTGACAGCCGATCTCCCACACCGCGCGCAGCTCCCAGCGCGCGGTGTTTCGCTGCATGACGGCGGTCAGTCGACCAGCGCCATGCACCTTACCGCTCCTTCTCTTCGGATTATGTCTTTGGCCGGCTCAGCGCCTGCGATTTCACACACGAACATCGTTTCCGGAGGAAACCTCAGCTCCATTTCTTCCCGGCGGAGATGGTCCATTCGACAAGAAATCCCCTTTTCCCCAGGAAGCCGACAGTATTCTAGACCTTTAGACATATTTACTTTCGAGGAAAATTCGATATGATTTGGAATATAGCGCCATGTGGCTATAATAACCAATTTTACTGGAGGGATATAATGAGATTAAGAAAGTCTGTCACTCTGCTCCTGGCTATTCTGCTGCTGTTTACATTCAGTCAGTCCGCATTAGCCGGCGCCGATCCAATTCAATGGACAGTGAACACAGACACCGGATCCGGGAACTGCACAGCCCCCTTCCGCGAGCATGACGAAACATCAACAGGCGCATACGTTCTTCAATATGCGACGAACACTTATGTGGACTGCCACATTCAGGTGGTAGGGCAATCTTATGTTTCCGGCGGCATCACCCAGGTTACATTTGACTGGTCCTACGCAATCACATCGACCAACCACTCGGCTTACATCCATGTATATGCCGACGGTCTGGGCAGCGGCGATTTCGAGCTTTACCGTGAAGATGTCCGTGACGACTACGGCTCAGCTTCCATCGATATTCCATCTTGGTATACCGGTAATGTATATTTCGTCGTGGATGCCGTCGCCAAAACAGGCTATTCTACCGGCTTCTCCTTTGCCGAAATCAAGAACATTTCCTTTAATTAAAAAGAAGCCTCAGCAATACATGGATTGCTGAGAGCTTCAAGGCATGAAACAGAGGCTGTCCAATAAGTCCCCACAATAAAAAGTTGGGCGGAAAACGTAATGTTTACCGTCCAACTTTTTTGTACCTCTGTTTTTGCAGGAAAGCAGCGAGGCGAATACCTGCTGGTTTCAGGAGATTGTGGGCCATTGCCCGATCCCGAACTCGGTGTGAACCTTCTCCATACCTCGCAAGGAGAAGCGGAGGAACAACCGCTTGCCCTTGCTGTGACCAAATACGCTCTCCACCTCGAATTTACGCCGAGCATAGATTGCAGATTTCATGTCATGCTCAAGAGCATTTTTGGCCGTTGCTGTCACCACTTCCCATACCGTGTTCCAGTGTACCTGACGGTTGCCGTTCCCCTTCATGCAGGCTCTGCCATAGGGAGTCAGATATTCGAAACGTGGCTCTGTATCCTCGCCCTTCGCATATAAAGAGTTTGCTTACTGCCATCCCCCGCATCGGCAATCACCGTTTCAGGCATCGGCAAAGAAGACGCTGCAAGTCACTCCATAGGCGTGTATCCGTAGGGCCGGGAGCATGTCTTCACGAATGAGCTTCAGCTTCTTTTTTAGGGCATTGCGATGCATCCGTAATGTCTTCCGCTCTTCACTGTTGCTTGCCTCCGCGATGTTCGAGGTTCATTCGTCTACCTTTTCTCCACTCCATTACACCCACTGCCGCTTGTAAACGAGAGGAAAGCTCTTCGTGTTCTAAGTTCTTTCTTTATTCTGTGGCGTAATTTTTGCGAAGCCCACTTAGATATTTCTATTTTTTCAAGAGATTTAATTATCTCTTCATTTTCTTGAGGTAACATTATCCACCAATTTAATGCCAGTTCAACCCAGTACTCTGATTTTTGTTCAAATCCAACCTTAACTACCTCATAGAATGGAAACTCTCTAACTATATCATTATCAATAGTACAAGTGATAGCAGCATTAATTAATTCTTGTCTAAATTCGGTAATCTGTCGCTCAAGCAGGACCATTAAGCGGTTAAACTTCCATGTTTCATCTAACACTCTTACCCCTGTTTGTTCTTCAATTATCCAATGACCATTTTCTGATAGACCAAGCATACTTCCTGTATTTATTTGCATTAACGGTTTCCAGTTCAATAACATATCTTCAGAGTCAATGATGTGTGAAGTCTTATACCTCTGCCCTTCATCAGACATTTTACTCTCACCTCCCCACACTGTATGGTTTACTGGCAGACCATATCCTGCCATTACTTCTTTATTTCGAATGTCCATTTTGAACATCATGTCCACTATTCTCGATAATCAAAATGTCTACTAATCTAAAATTACATAATCGGCTGGAGACTTGCCACTGTCAAGTGTGATTTCCTTTTGACAAATCTAACGGATCGTCCATAATAGAAAAAGAATGTACATTTCTACATTATCGGAGGATACGCGCATGAGTGAACAACAACAGCAAGGATATTTCGGCGAATTCGGCGGCAGCTTCATTCCCCCGGAGCTGCAGGAAGTTATGGATTATTTGAGCGAGCAATTTAACAAGTATAAAGATGACCCTGAATTCAAGAATGAGCTGAATTACTATTTGAAGGAATATGTCGGCCGCGAGAATCCCCTCACGTTTGCGGAGCAGCTGACCAAGGAATGGGGCGGTGCCAAGGTTTATTTGAAGCGCGAGGACCTCAATCACACCGGCGCGCACAAAATTAATAACGTGGTGGGGCAAATTTTGCTTGCCAAACGCATGGGCGCAAAGCGCATTATCGCTGAAACCGGTGCAGGCCAGCACGGCGTAGCGACAGCAACCGCCTGCGCGATGTTCAACATGGACTGCGTCATCTACATGGGCGCGGAAGACACCCGCCGTCAGGCGCTGAACGTATTCCGGATGGAGCTGCTCGGCGCGAAGGTCGTAGCGGTCACCAAAGGACAAGCACGCCTGAAGGATGCCGTCGATGAGGCTCTGAACGATCTTGTACAAAACTACAAGAACACCTTCTACTTGCTGGGCTCAGCGGTTGGCCCGCATCCATTCCCGACGATGGTTAAGCATTTCCAGTCCATCATCAGCGAGGAATCAAAACGCCAAATTCTGGAGAAGGAAGGCAAGCTGCCGGATGCTGTGCTCGCCTGCGTCGGCGGAGGCAGCAATGCGATCGGAGCATTCGCCCATTACCTGGACGAGCCTTCGGTTCGCCTCATCGGGGTTGAGCCGGACCAAGCGGCAACCTTAACCTATGGTGTTCCCAGCGTCATTCACGGCTTCAAGTGCCTCGTGCTGCTGGATGAAGAGGGTAATCCGAAGCCAACCTACTCCATTGCAGCCGGACTCGACTATCCGGGAATCGGACCGGAGCACAGCCACCTGAAGGTGAACGGCCGCGCCGAGTACGTAACCGTATCTAACGAAGAAGTGCTTGCCGCATTCCAGGAGCTGTCCCGCACCGAAGGCATCATTCCTGCACTGGAAAGCGCGCACGCCGTGGCTCATGCCAAGAAGCTGGCGCCGACCATGAGCAAGGACCAAGTCATTATTATTAACTTGTCCGGCCGCGGCGACAAAGACGTCGAGCAAGTATTCGAGATGCTCAAGAACGATCAGAAGGCTTAAGCAGCAGACAAGCGGCGACCCATCCAGTTGTCGACAAGCGTCCCAAGCCGCACGTTCACCTCATCACAGCGTGCGGCCTACAGAAGAAGCCGGTATCCTGCCTGGGCGGGATACCGGCTTTTGTCGTCTTATCTCCAGTCGATGCTGAAGGCCTGAAGGCTGTGCCATCTAGTTAAATTTATTGGGTTGTGGACTGGACTTCAATTAAATTCCCATTTGAATACATTGGTGGTAAATAGCAAATCAAGCGCAAAAAAAGTGACCCTATCCGCCGCATGGGCGCATAAGGTCACTTTTTGTGATGTTAATCGACTGCTCGATATGAAGCCGGTGTTACACTTCCGTCATCTGGCGTCTGGCCAGTTCAAAGGCGGACAATCCGTATGAGGTGTACGGCTTAAGCTGTACGGCGAAGCTGAAGGCCTCCGGCTTCAGCGTATACTGCGGCATAACGCCTGGACCGCAGCTGCCGGTGCCGATGCCGTGCTGGCCATCATCCAGATGCAGGTACACTTCCTCGCGCGGCTGCAGCTCGTACGTATGCTGCGCTTTTTCCAAATCCTGCGCAGTATAGTGATGCGCGCTGAAATTCAGCAGCGGGCGTCCCGCAGCCAGCAGGCCGACACCGCTTGTATTCGCCAGCGTAACCCAGCGCACCTCGCTGCGGTTGCCGTTCTCCTGCGGATAAACATAATTCGTCATCAGCTCATGCACTCGCCCGGCATACAGACCGATACGCCCGGCCTGCTTCGTATCCGAGTACGATTCGCCTGGACCGCGGCCAAACCACTCCACATGGTCGAGTGCCTTCGGCAGCACAAGCTGCACCCCGAGGCGCGGCAGCGATGGCGGAAGATCGCCATGCGGGCTGCCGTCTACCGTCAGCGTAACCTCACCGTTGCCATAGACGGTATAGGTGTAGGTCACGTGAATACCCCAGGACAGCAGCGGCGGCGCGATACGCGCTTTCACCGTAACCCGGACGCTGCGGCCTGCGGCGCCGCTCTCCCAGCTCACGCCGTCGATGCGCTGCTGGAGCCAGTGCAGTCCGAAGGCTTTCCATTCGCGGGCATCACGATGGTCATTGTCTGTCGGTGCCCGCCATAAGTCCAGACGCGGCCCCTCAATGAGCAGCGCCTGTCCCGCATACGTCCACGAATCGATTCGGCCGTACACACGGTTGAACGTAAGCTTGAATTCCGGGCCGCTCACATGCAGCTCGGTCGTTGTCGACTCGCAGCGGATGACCGGAAGAGCGGCCACAGATAATGATGCCGTTCCTTGCTTTTGATCAGTTCCCGCTGCAATCGCCTCGTACGGCAGTTCGATTTGAGCCCAGGCCACCTCATGACCCGCTTCCGCCCACGATGTGCCGTTAGCCAGAGAATACTGCACATTCAGCCAATATTCCGACTCCGGCTTGATCCGGGACGGCAGCTCATATGGAATGCGCAAGGCTGCTTTGCTGCGGGCCTCCGCCGATGGCAGCTGCACTTCCCCGGAGGCGATAATCCGTCCGTCAGCAGCAATGCTCCACGTGCAGCGCAGATGCGACAGATTCAAGTAATCGTAGCGGTTCTCCAGCTCCAGATCAGCGCCATCCGCGGCAATCTTGACGATGCTTGTTTTTACCGGTTCAATGACCTTCTTATATTCCAGCAGGCCTGGCGTCGGCACACGGTCCGGACGCACCAGCCCGTCCAGCACGAAGTTATAGTCGTTCGGGAAATCGCCGAAATCGCCGCCATAGGCGAAATACTCCTGTCCGTCCTCCGTGAACTGGCGGATACCCTGATCCATCCACTCCCATACGAAGCCGCCCTGCAGGCGCTTATACGTATAGAACACATCCAGATACTCGGTCAGCCCGCCGGGTCCGTTGCCCATGGCATGCGCAAATTCGCACATAATATGCGGCTTCGGCAAATCCTCGCGCTGGCCGAGCTCGATCATTTTGTCCACACTGGTGTACATCGTGCTGTACATATCGCAGTATTCCGCATTGTCGTCACTGCAATAGTGAACGAGCCGTGTCGGATCATGGGCATGCGCCCAAGCCGCCATGGCCACATGGTTGCGGCCGAAGCACGACTCGTTCCCCAGCGACCAAATTATAATCGACGGGTAGTTTTTGTCCCGCTGCACCATGCGTTCAATTCGATCGATATAGGCCGCTTCCCAAGCCGGATCATCGCTGAGCTGATTGTAATTGCCGGCCAGCTTGAAGCCGTGGCATTCCAAATCCGA
>NZ_JBBBNV010000006.1:0-46964 GCF_037137075.1 Paenibacillus sp. y28 | reverse complement strand
CACGTCCTGAATCATCCAGGACAACGGAATCGCCCGTCCGAGATCGGGATGATGGTCATGCCGGTTCACGCCCCGAATCATAATCGGCACGCCGTTCACCAGCATTTGGCCGCCCTTCAGCTCAATCTTGCGGAAGCCGACACGGCACGGAATCGCCTGCAGCAGCCGGCAACTCTGACCCGCGGCGGACGAGCCGCCGGCTGCAGCGCCGTTCAAGGTCAGCAGCGCGTGATACAATACCGGACTCTCTGCTGACCACAAAGCAGGGGCCGTTACCGGAAGCTCGAACTCCACTTGAGTCTGTTCACCAGCATTCACCAGCACGGTTTTTTGAGCCGAAACTCCCGGCAGCTGTGCAAAGCCTGTGTCGAGCAGCTGAAGGCCTAGCTCCGCTTCCGCCGCCTTAGTCCCCGTATTGACTACATCAGCCCGCACCTTAAGCACAGCATCCGTATAACGGCTGTCCAGCTCCGTCACCACGGTAAAATCACGCACATACACGGACGGCCAAGCCACTACATACACATCGCGGAAAATTCCGCTCAGCCACCACATATCCTGGTCCTCAATATAGGTTCCGTCACTGAATTGGTACACCTTGACGGACACCACATTGCGGCCCGGACGGACTGCGCTCGTTATATCAAATTCCGATGGCATGCGGCTGCCCTGGCTGTAGCCGATCTCCTGCCCGTTCACCCACACGTGGAAGGCGCTGTCCACCCCTTCAAAGCGCAGCGTCAGACGGTGACCGGACCAATGCTCCGGCACATGAAACTCCCGGCGGTAAGCGCCGGTCGGATTATCCGTCGGCACATACGGCGGGTCAACCGGAAACGGGTACTGCAGGTTCGTATAGTGCGGCCGGCCATAGCCATGCATCTGCCAGTTGCCCGGAACAGGAATTTCTCCCCACTCGGCGTCATCAAATGCTTCTTCAAAAAACCGCTCCGGGGTATAAGCCGGATTCGGCGAATAATGAAACTTCCACTGCCCGTTCAGCAGTTGAAAATATGAAGAGCGCCCGCGATCATACGTAAGCGCTGTCTGTTCATCTTGATAGGGGATAAAATATGCCCTGCCCTGCAGACGATTCCTCTGCAGCAATTGAGGATTTTCCCAGTCGCGAGGCTGATTTGCAAACTCCGACATACACGCCCGTCCTCTCTTTTTGACCATCCTTGTATTTGACTTTCCCAGTCTGAATCGAGCATAGAGGATTTCCTTGTCAAAAACAACCGATTCCATTGAAAATAAACGATTCGTCACCCGCAAAAAGTTAAAATGTCGGTCATGCCGTCAAGTCCCGCTTCAGAAGGGCAGATGCCCCCGGAAGCCGAACCGCAGCCATAAGAAAACAGGGAGCCGCTCCGCCTGCGAAGCACTCCCTGTTGGTTCAATTCCTGCATCGGCGCCTTGCGTTAAGGAACCGGCTACCGGTTATCATACTTTCCGCACTCAAGCCGGCGCGGCTTATCCGATTTCGATCGCCTCGGTCAAAATCATCATCGTCAGCGCCTGTCCGTACGCCGTCGGGCAAATCGGAATATCCTTGTAGTGCTGATCGTTCATGCCGATAGCGGTGCCATACGATACCTGAGCTACAGTACCGTCTTCCCCGATATGGGAGATAACAGCCTCGGCGGCTTTTTTCCCTGCTTCGAAGTAGCTTGCGTCCAGATACCCTTTACGAACACCTTTCAAAATGCCGAAGCCAAAGCCTGCCGTAGCCGAAGTCTCCACATACGAAGCCGGATCCGCCAGCAGCGTGTGCCACATGCCGTCCGGCTCCTGCAGCTTCACCAGCTGCTTCACCTGCGTCTCCAGCGTTTGCCGGAGATGGCGCTGAACAGCGCCGCTTACGCCAGAAATCTCCAGGTACTCTACAACGCCCGCTGTATACCAGCAGTTGCCGCGCGCCCACAGCGTCTTGCCGAAATTGTGGCGGCCGTCGAAGGTCCAGCCATGGTACCACAGGCCCGAAGCCGGGTCGGCCAAATATTTAATATGAAGGAGGAATTGATATTCCGCTTCCTCGCGGTAATCGTTGCGGTCCAGAATCTCGCCCATTTTGGCCAGGAACAGCACCGTCATGAACAGCGTATCGTCCCACAGCTGCTCTTCATTATCCGCAATAATCGTAATATGCTGAAGCCCGCCTTCCTGGGTACGGGGCATGCCGTCGATAATCCAGTCCGCCCATTCCCGGCATGTGGCCAAATAGCGCTCGTTGCCCGTCAGCTCATAGATGTGCGCGAGTGTAAGGAGCGGCGCGACCGAATTGACGTTTTTCGGAGGCAAGCCCTTGTCCAGCTGGCGGTCAAACCAGGATACCATGAAGTCCAAATAACGCTGCTTGTCCGTAAAACGGTAATATTTAAACAAGGCGAACAAGGCGACCCCGACCGGCCATTCCCACTCGTCAAAGTCCATGTGGTC
Source organism: Paenibacillus sp. y28 (assembly GCF_037137075.1). Classification (NCBI taxonomy): domain Bacteria; kingdom Bacillati; phylum Bacillota; class Bacilli; order Caryophanales; family Paenibacillaceae; genus Paenibacillus; species Paenibacillus sp. y28. Next base: position 44,525 of record NZ_JBBBNV010000006.1, on the reverse strand, counting down.
GTTGTCGTTATCCTTGTTGGCCGAAACCATCCGTTCAAACACACGTTCCAGCAAAAGTCCCGATTCCTGCGCATTCATCCTGGTTCATCCTCCTCAAAAAATGGGCGTGATTTGTTTATTTTTGTTTACGCCCCTTTATATTTATTTTAAACGAAAATAAGGCCCGTTTCTACTTATTTTTTATTGATTCTGTGGTAGTGCCAATTCTAATCGGCTTCCATCCCGTTCCGGGCAGCGATTTTCCGACAAGCTCTGGCACAAATGAACAGCCTGTGGCACACCGGCCGCCGTCATGCAGCGAAACACCGCGCGCAGGAGGCTGCGCGCGGTGCGAAAAGCTATCCGCGGCTGACCCGGATACAAAGCTGGCCTGGGAAAGTCACTGCCTGCTCATCTCCCGGTACTGGCTCGGAGTGAGTCCTTCCTGCTTTTTGAAGATCCGGTTAAAATAGCTGTGCTGATAGCCTACTTGTTCAGCTACATCGTTAATTCGCTGTTCGGTATCCCGCAGCAGCTCCTTGGCTTTGTCCATACGCAGCTCGGTTAAATAGTCGATGAAGTTTTTGCCCGTAACCTGCTTGAACGTCTTGCTCAGGAAATACGGATTTGTCCCGACATAATCCGCACAGCTATCCAAAGAGACGTCTTTCATATAGTTTTGCTGCAAGTAAATCATCGCCGTCTCTACCATCTTCTTCACATGGAAATCGGATCGGGCCTCCAGCTCCCGGATGTAGACGTGCACGATCCGCTTTCGGAACCATTTCAGCATATCCTCTGTGTCGCGGATTTGGGAGAGCTGATCGAACATGTTCACATTGTTGAACAAGTGATTCGGATTCATCCCGGATACCCGGATCGCGTGTAAAATATTGCCAAGCAGCTGCAGCATCCCTTGCTGCACATCAATTTCCTTCGCGCCGCTCTCCTGCAGCGTCTCCAGAAACTGCCCAATCAATTCAACTGCTTCCTGCTCCTGACCGGTCCGGAGCGTCTGAATAACCTCGCGCTCCAGGGTAAATGGATAGCGCAGCTCGTTGGGCTGACCGGACAACGGATGCAGCTCCAAATCAATAAACTGGTTCACACTGCCGAAATTCCGGTAGCTCAGCGCTTGCTTCGTTTCTTCAAATAACGCCGGTGTATGGGATATGAACCGGGTAGGCTTGCTGACCGTGACCGTCACCTTCATACGGAGCAGCTGGTTAATGACCTGCATCAGCTCTTCCCCGAAATGGGTCAGCTGCTGCCGGTCCTCCTCCTCAGCCACAATGGCCAGCACCCCGATGGACAGATCATGAAAATTGATAACGCTGGACTGCGACAGGCGCGCCGACGACAGCTCGGTAATAATGTTGGCCGCCGCAAACGTAACGAGCCCTTCATCCTCGGACGAGAACCGTCCCTCCAGATGGGCAAAGCCCGTCAGCTGCACATACAGCACCACAAACTGCCGGTCCTCTACATGCCAGCCGTACTCCTTCATCCGTTCCAGCAAATCCTGCTCTGAATACGAATACAAATACCCCTGCACCAGCTGAAGCAGGAACCCTTCCTTCACGTGCGGCAGCTGCTCCTGCAGCCGGGTCTGCAGCGACATGCTCTCCCGGGTCAAGCTTTGCCATTGCTTCTCGATCAGCTTGAACTCATCCTTCTCCAGATGCTCGCTTCCGGAGGGACGGCCGCCGGATAGCAAGAGAACCACCCGTTCAATGGGCGAATACAGCTTCCTTGATGCCAGCCATGACATGCAGGCGGCCAACAGCAGCGCCACTACGCTGACAGCGATAATCAGCTTGGAGATAAACACAACCGGTGCTGTAATGACATTAATCGGCGCGGCGGAAACATAAAACCAGTTCGCCCCAATCCGGTTGAACGTTCCATAAGAAACCGTATGCGTCCGGCCCTGCCAATCCAGCATAAACGAGCCTTGGCTTTTACCGTCCTGGAGCACCTGCCGCTGGATGGCCTGCTGAAAAGCTTCCGGATTATCCGAGTTTTGTACGGCCATGATCATATGGCCGTCCTCCTGCATTAAGAAGGTCTCTCCGACATTGTAAGGGGTCATCGTCTGCAGTAGGCTGCTGAGGCGCGCTTCGTTGACCCGTACCAGTACCGCCCCGTCAGGCTGCAACGTGCCGCCAGGGATTTTGTGGACAAGGGTCAGCTCCTCCTTTTCCGGGTTAACCGTATCGAAGGACATCCGCGTCCAATAGACCGACCGGTTGCTGCTCATCAGCTTGTCATACAGCTGAATATAAGAATCTTTATCGAGCACTTCATACTCCGGGTTGAAATGAATCGGATTTCTGGCCCGCAAATACAGCTCCACCTTCTTCGCGAGCGGATGGGAGCCCTGCATAACGAGCAGCGTTTTGGTGATGTCCCGGGCAACCTCGAAATTACGCTCGAAATCCATCGACATTAAATCCAAATTGAAATTCGGGTCAAACGCCCAGTGAGACAGGGTTAGCTCCAAATACTGCAGCTGTTCATCAATATTTACCGCCCGCTGCCGGATTTGATCATTGTGCAATTGATGCAGCTCGTTTTCAAGCCGCCCGCCCCCCATCCAATACAGAAGGCCGCCGATAAAAATGCCGGGAAGACTGGAAATGACAAGAATTAAGATTAGAATGTTCCGGTAATGACGACCTTTAAACATGACAAATTCACCAGCCAGCTCGTAAAATATATCTCCATCATGCCGAAACATGCCGGTAATTGCAAGCGCTTTAACATTGTTTTGTAATGTTTTCCAATCGTTCCGGGCACATTGACAAGCGCACGCTGATTTTGTACTATACATTTAAATAGTTTAAATATTATCTAATTTAAAATTTAAATGATGTAAGGAGGTGCTGCAATAGTATGGAACCGGAACAATCCTTCAAGCAAGCCATTGAGCGCTTTGATGCTTCTCAGATGGCGCTTTTCCGCAGGATGAATCCGCAGGCTCTGCTGCCGCCGGACTTGCCCCTGACGGGGCCGCAGCTCATGCTGCTGCACTTTATTGCGAAGGAAGGCGAATGTCAAGTCACGAAATTGGCAAGCATTATGGAGGTCAAGCCAAGCGCCATTACCGTCATGATTGACAGACTGGTCGGCCATGGCTTTGTAAACCGCAAGGCAAGCCTGGAGGACCGCCGCGTCGTGCTTCTGAAGGTAACAGAGCAAGGACAGTCAGTCCTGCAACAGGTGCGCGGCATTCGCGACCGGAAGCTTCAGCAGCTGTTTGCGCAGCTGCAGCCTGAGGAGCTGGATGCATTTCTGACAACATTTGAGAAAATCATAAGCCAGATGTGAATCTGATTGTATGGCGTCGTATTCGGATTGATTTAAGGAGGGATTTTACTATGGACAGCACGTTTCAAAGCACCCCCGCTGTGAATCAAGAGGAACATGCGAGCCGCAAAAGCTGGCTTCTCATCACCGGCCTCATTATCGCCATGGTATTTTCCGCCTTGGACAGCACGATTGTGAACACAGCCATGCCGCGTATTGTTGGCGAGCTGGGCGGACTCGGCGTAATGGCCTGGCTGACGACCGCGTACTTGCTCAGCTCAACGGCTGTTGTACCGATTGCAGGAAAGCTGGCGGATTTGGTCGGCCGCAGAACCGTTTATGTGACGGGATTGCTTATTTTTATTATCGGTTCGGCTTTATGCGGCACCTCCCAGACGATGACACAGCTCATCTGGTACCGGGCCCTGCAAGGCATCGGGGGCGGCATTATGATGCCGATGGCCATGATTATTATCGGAGACCTGTTTACCGGCAAACAACGGGCCACATGGCAGGGGATTTTCGGGGCGCTGTTCGGCTTATCCAGCGTTATCGGGCCGCAAATCGGGGGCTGGATCGTGGATGCCGCCAACTGGAGATGGGTATTCTACATTAATCTTCCCGTCGGCATGATCGCTACTATACTGATTGCGATCGGCGTCCAAAACCACCGTGCCCCAGGCTCCGGCAAATTTGACATCGCCGGGATGCTTACAATGATTATCGGTGTCGTTTCCCTGCTTCTGGGGCTCACGTTCGGCGGCAAGGATTATGCCTGGGCCTCTTGGCAGATTATCGGCCTGTTCATCCTAGCGGCGGTTTCGCTGCTTGCCTTCATCCGCATTGATTCCAAGGCAGAGGAAGCCATACTGCCGATGCGCCTTTTTAAAAATAAAACGTTCAGCGTCATTAACGGCATTGGCTTCCTGATGTCTGTCGGCATGTTCGGCGCCATGATGTTCGTCCCCTTATTCATGCAGGGCGTCATCGGCGTCAGCGCCTCCCAATCCGGCACCATCATGACCCCGATGATGATTACGATGATTGCAGCCAGTATTATTGGCGGGCGGCTTGTTCTCCGAATCGGTGTGAAATCCCAGCTCCTGTTCGGGATGGCCATCATGGCGGGCGGCTTCCTGCTGCTCACGACCATGGGGATGGACACCGGACGCCTCGTCGCCAGCTTCTATATGATGATTGTGGGGCTTGGCATGGGCCTGGTCATGCCGCTCTTGACCTTGGCGCTTCAAGAGAATTTTCCGAAGTCGGAGCTTGGGGTCGTTACCTCCTCCAGCCAGTTTTTCCGCTCCATCGGCGGAACGTTCGGCATTACCATTCTGGGCGCGGTCATGAATCATCAATCCGAGCGGCTGCTGTCGGATAATTTGACCCCGATTCTGAATGAGCTTCCGGCAGCGTCAGGCGGCACGACGGCGCAAATCGCCGATATGATTCATACGAATCCGCAGGGGCTGTATTCCATGCTTTTAAACCCTGAAACCCTGGCCCAATTCCCGCAGCAGCTGCTCAGCTCTATTGTGCCGGTCATGAAATCGGCTCTCGTCAGCTCGCTGCATTCCGTGTTCTGGCTCAGCTTCGCCTTTGTGGTTGCGGGGGCAGCCATCGCCCTGCTGCTTGGCAAAATCAAGCTTTCCGAACGCAAAGCCGAGCACGGGGAAGCGCAGGTTGCAGGCTAATTGAGGTTATCCACAGAAATAGACAGAGACAAAAAAGATCGATGGAGATATGTAATAATAAAACAAAGCAGCAGCGCCGTTCGCTTTTGCGGATTGGCTCTGCTGCTTTGTTTTGCATGGATTTGCTTTATTGCGGTTTGGTTCGCTTTGTTTCGCATTTGCTTTATCGCGTTTGGTTCGCTTTATTGCGGTTTGGTTCACTTTATCGCGTTTGGTTCGCTTTATTTTGGATTGCTTTCATTTGGCTTACTCTAGCAGTTTAAGTTTGACGGGTACCCGGCTTGCGGCCTTTTATACCGAAAAGAAGCAGGCTGCACGAAGCGTCTAAAACAGGCTCCAGGCTCTGCGCCCCGCCCCTCGCATTCAGGCTGCGCCACAGGTACTAGCCAAATCCGTTCAGCCGCTCCCGGGTATCTGTCTCAATGCCCTGAAGCCGTTTGAGAAATGCAGCCTGCCAGCTTGCCGAAAGCGCGTCCACGGCAAGAATGCTCCGGATGCCGGCTTCATTTTGCTTCTCATGGTGCATGATTTGATTGGCATAGGAAACCGTAATCCCCTGGGGATGCGGGGTTAATCTCTTCAAGCTGCTGGATGCGGATACCGTACCCTCCTGCAGCACACGAAAGTAAAAGCCCGTATATCCCGTCTCCTGAACCTTGACCGGCAGATCCGGCACACCGTATTTTACCGATAGCTTAAAGCAGGGCTGCCTCGGCTGGCTGACTTGAACAACGGCATCCCCAAGCTGAAAAATATCGCCGATACACACATCAGCTTCCAGCAGGCCCCGGATTGTCAGGTTTTCCCCGAATGCGCCGTACTCAAGCGTACGCCCAAGCTCTTTTTCCCAGAACGGATAATGCTCGTAGGCATAGACGCAGACCGCCTTGTCCCGGCCCCCGTGATGAACGAGATCCGCTTGACCGTCTCCCTCAAAATTGACCCAGGACAAAAATAAAGGCTTCGCTGCCGGCTTCTTATTGATGCCTGTCGGTATGTCCTTGTTTTGGAACGGAACCTGCTCCGGCTTGCCGATATTTAATGATACTACCTCCGCCAGGCTCATCGATAAGCCCCCCATTCAACAACGAGCTTCATACGCTGCTCCTCCCGCTCGGCGTTTGTCTCGATTTTTTTATTCTCCGTCCATTATCCTCTTTGAGCTTGTCCGCGTCAAATGCCCCCTATCCCCGGCGCTTCCGCAAAAAATAAATCCAGCCTGCCAAGCAGACCGGAAAGAAGCAGCATACGGCAATTATCTCGGCTTCCGATTGTTGTTGTTTCTATGTTTCTTGTTGTTATGATGGTGCTTGTGCTTGCATTTGCAGCCGCATCTGCATTTGCATTTTGGCTTCGGCTTTGGCTTCGGTTTACATTTGCATTGTTTCCGGCCGGAATGATGACCCGAATGATGGTCATGCCCGCTGCGATGCTCGTGTCCCGAATGATGTCCGCTATGATCCTTGCCGGTTTTATGGCTGCTTTCATGTTTCCCGGATTGTCCCGATTTGTGGTGCTCCGATTTGCTGGACTTATGCTCGGTAAAACAGCCGGACCGGTTCATGTTACTGTGACCTGGAAAGGGGATAGGCCCGATGTTGACAGGAAACTTAAACATGCTCATCTCTCCTTTTTCATTAGTCTCGTTTCCTATGAATCCGTGGGTTGTTCGGATGTATTATATTTATATGAAACTAGCGGAGTATCGGTACTAGATATCAATCTATTTGTTGGAGAATCCGTCTTTTCACTATACCTCCCGCCGCTGTTGATAAAACCGTGAGCAGGCATTCGCCGCTGCACGCACGTCCCGCCATGCATACCCTGTAAGGACCTGAGGCAAGGAATTGAAAGCGCCGCGAAGCCGTACAGCTCTTCTCGGTATGCTTTCCGATCCACTCCCATGAAACCGTTCGCGCTAGCTTCCCGGCCGGACCGGTCATGATGCAGACGAGGGGAAAGGCGGTACAGGGCATGGCACTGCGCACGTATCGGATTCTCATTAGCGACTCGCAGATGAATAAGCTGCGGAAGGATGTATGGAGCGAACAATTCGTGGAAGGGGTCCTGCTCTATCAAGGTAACCGCCTCCCTCTCTCCATCCGTTATCGGGGCGGTCACACCCGGGAATACCCGAAGAAGTCGTTCGAGATCATTGCCGGCGGACGGCGGCTTCATTTCAATGCGGAATACGATGATCCGTCTATCATCCGAAACGCGCTTTCTTTTGAATTTTTCGAGCGGATCGGGGTTCCAAGCCCCCGGACGGAGCATTGTGTGCTGAATATGAACGGAATGAATCTGGGCATCTATTTGCAAATCGAGGCGGTAAACCGGGCCTTCTTCCAAAAGAGGGGGTTATCCGTGCAATCGTTATACTATGCAGTCAACGATCAGGCCGATTTCGGTTTGCTGGACCCCGATACGAAGCGGAGAAAGCCGGCCCTGCTGGCCGGTTACCGGCGTATTATAGGAAGCGAGAAGGATGATGCGCTGCTTAAGCGGTTTATTACGAGGCTTGGTACGGTCAAGAGCACGGAGCTGCCCGCACTGCTTAACAAATGGCTGGATGTGGACAATTATTTGCACTGGTTAGCCGGCGCGGTCCTGACCGGCAACTACGACGGGTTTGACCATAATTACGCCGTGTACCGCAGCTCGTCCAAGCTGAAATACCGGATTATTCCGTGGGATTATGAAGGAACATGGGGCCGCAACTGCTACGGGAAGCGGGTTAACAGCGATTTGGTGCGTGTGAACGGCTATAACGCCTTGACGGAAAAAATACTTGCGGTGCCAAGCAATCGCAGCCGCTATAAGGCGATTCTCATTCAGCTGCTTCGTACTGAATTTACGATTAACCGCTTGGGGCCAGCCATTGACCGGATGTTCCATTCGATTGCGCCCTATGTCGGAAGGGATACGCAGCGGCGGTGGCCGGTGTCTCAGTTTTTGGAAGAGCCGGCTTATATTCGCCGCTACATTTACGAACGGCGAGAAGATATATTCCGCGCCTTGGCAAAAATGACCGATCACCGCCGCCGCTCTTAACCGAAGCTGGGCCTGTTCCAGACCAAAAACACCTCCAAGATGGCCGTCATATCCTCGGGTATGGCCACTTTCTTGAAGGTGTTTTGTTTACTCTCCTGCCGTGCAGATAGTCCAGGCAAGCTCTACCATGGCGGCAAAAATCCTGCGCGGCGACTTGCCGGACATTACCTTACACCGTACAGCTCCTGCTTGCGCATCTCGCGCTGCTCGCCGGTCAGCTTAGGACAGGTGTAGCAGTATCCGTGGCCAAAGCCGGTTTTGTATGCCATACAACAGGAAGCCCGTATTCTCACCTGCTCGCCGGGATTCCGTGGATCCTCGATGTAACGGAATTTCCGGTTGAGCGGATTTCTGGCGGTTCCGAAAACAGAGCCGGGAAGCTCCAGCAGAAGCTCATACCCGGCCGACAGCGCTTCCTGCTGGCGCTCCGTCATTGGCTCCTTCTTCCACTTGTCGCGCAGAAAAGCAAGCCGCGCAGCCACCTGTCCCCACAAATGGCTGGCACGGATTCCACCCGCTGCCGCAGACCTCTCTACAACAGCCCGAACAATTGTACTGTAAAACACAGCCAACCGCTTCTCCAGCCAGGCGCGCTGTTGTGTCTGATGCGGTGCAGGGTCACCCTGCGGAGTCTGGAGATTAAATACCAGCCCCGGATATTCTCCGTTCAGAAACAGCTGCACACCGAGATTGGACGGGGACAAATCCGGCAAGATTTCATTATGCCACAGCAGGTAATGAAACGCGCCGCATACCATCGTATAATAGCTGATAAAATACGTCGCAGCCACATCCGGGTCGGCTGCCCGCAGCCTGGCCGTGTAGGCGGCGAGAAATCGTTCCATGGCTTCGCCGTGCAGCAGCTCTTCCAGCGTAACCTGTATCAGCAAGCCCGATTTCTCCTGCTGGGAAAATAATAAGTGTTGCTCCAGGTAGGAGCTATCGATCGGGATCAGCGCCACGATGCACCGCCTCCCAGCACCTAGGCGCCTACTCCGGCAAGCCGGGACTCGCTGTTCTTGATCACTTTTCCTTCCGCTTCCGCCGCAGCGGATTCAGTCAGCTCGAACGGCAGGCACAGCGGCACGCCTGTACGCGGATCGGGCACAATGTCCGCCTCAATACCGAACACCTCGCGTAGAACCTCCTTCGTTACAACCGCCTCCGGGCTGCCTTCACATACGACCTTGCCTTTTTTAATGGCTACAACATGCTGCGCATACCGGGTCGCATGATTCAAGTCGTGCACAACCATAATAATGGTGCGTTTGGCATCCTCATTCAGCTTCTGGAGCAGCTTGAGCACCTCCAGCTGATGCGCCATATCAAGGAACGTAGTCGGCTCATCAAGGAACAAAATATCCGTCTCCTGGGCAAGGGCCATCGCGATCCATGCCCGCTGCCGCTGACCGCCGGAAAGCTGGTCCACCGGGCGTTCCTCAAATTCGGACATGCCGGTCACCTGAAGCGCCCAGCTAATGACCTCCTTGTCATGCTTTGTGAGCGATCCGAAGCCCGACTGATGCGGGAACCGGCCATAGGACACCAGCTCGGAAACCGTAAGACCGTCCGGAGCGGTCGGATTTTGCGGCAAAATAGCCAGCTGCTTGGCAACCTGCTTCGTGGGCTGGGTATGAATCGACTGCCCGTCAAGCAGCACATTGCCGCCCTTCGGCTTCATAATACGTGCCATCGCCTTCAGGATGGTGGATTTGCCGGAGCCGTTGGCACCGACCAGCGCCGTAATTTTCCCGTCCGGAATACTTACATTCAAGTTCTCCACAATAAGACGGTCGGCGTAAGCCATATTCAAGTTATCGGTCATTAATCTGCTCATCGGCTAATCCCTCTGCTTTCTGCTGCTTCTGTTATATGATGTATTCCGCCTGAAGCCGGGAGCCGGAAGCGGCCTCCACGATGCTTCAAGCAGGATTTCGTCCTTCAACCACAACTAGTATACCATAAATGAGAATAAGAATCGTTTTAAATGATGGCTGTTCTCCGAGCAGGCGTCAACCTTTTTATACCTCGTCGACCTCTGATTCCATGGATGTGCCGCTATTCTTGTGCTATTCCCGCGAAGCAGGCCCGCTCGCTGAATTTCCCACAGTCATGATACCAAACTGCATACGGGGCAGCGCGGGTTGAAAGATCGAAGCATCGGCATGTCCCCGTCCTTCGGCACGCAGGTGTTCTCGCACATCAAAAAGGACCTGCCTGCAGAACGCAGACAGATCCTTGGGATATCAATTAAATGACAGCTTAGAATTGCACCAGTTTGTCCACGTTTACCGCTTGCCCGGTGCGAATCGAAATGTTGCCGGCAATCCCGGTCAGAATGGACATTGCTCCATCCACATGGGATGCTTTGCGGTTGAACGGGTCTTCCTGCGGGTTGCCGAAGATGTCGTCCAGCAGCAGCGGGTCGCCGCCGCCGTGGCCGCCCTTGCCTTCCACAATCTCCACATCGTATGGAGCTTCGAACATCGGATAGACGCGGACGCTTTTGCCGAGCAGCTTGCCTTCGTCTTCTTTTTTACCGCCGGAGTTGACGTACGATTGCTCGATGACTCTCGCTTCGATACGGCCTTTGCTGCCGTTGATAATAACGTTGAAGCCTTCCAGCGGCAGGTAAGCGTTCAAGGAGTAGGTCAGCATGGCGCGGTTATTGTATTTTACCAGAACGCCCATGGTGTCTTCGATGTTAATGCCGTCGCCGAATACGCTTTGATCGCGCTGGTAGCCGTCCTCCTGCTCTGCATCCAGGTACATTGCTTTCAAATGCCTGTTGGCGTCAAGGTGAAGCGCGAACGGATCATTTTTGGCAATCTCATTGCCGGTAGCACGCTGGTAAAATTCTGTTACCCCGCGGCGCTCGGCGTTTTCTTTGCCGTAGAAATTCAGGTCGCCCATGGCAAAGACAGTTTTCGGAGTGGAACCAAGCCAGAAGTTTACCAAATCGAAGTGGTGCGTTGACTTGTGAACCAGCAATCCGCCGCTGTTGCGTTTGTCGCGGTGCCAACGGCGGAAATAGTCTGCGCCGTGTTTGGTGTTGAGCATCCATTCAAAGTGAACGGAATACACCTCGCCGATAGTGTCGTTCATGATAAGCTCGCGGATTTTGGTGTTATGCGGAGCATAACGGTAGTTGAAGGTAACGCGCAGGCTGCGGCCGGTACGTTTGACAGCATCCAGAATTTCCTGGCATTTCACTTCATCCACTGTCATCGGCTTCTCGGAGATAACATCTACGCCAAGCTCCATCGCGCGGATAATATATTGATGATGGGTACGGTCCACCGTAGTCACGATAACGAAATCCGGTTTTTCAGTGGTGAGCATCTCGTCGAACTGGGACGCCTTGTACGTGTTGATCTCCGAGTGATCATACTTTTCTTTCAGCAATTTGTTCGCGTAGTTCATGCGGGTCTGGTTCGTATCGCAGAATGCAACCAGCTCCGAAGTTTCACGATAATCACGTACAAGTGATCCATAGAAAAATTCTGCACGTCCGCCTGTGCCGACAAGTACATAACGTTTTTTACTCATTGTATGGTGGCCTCCCTTAGTATCGGTTGAACAACCTTATCATAGAGCATAATCAGCATAAAAATCTCCACAATTTGTGCTGAAATCGGCTACTACTTTGCAAATCTTGCTCCATCCGATACAATATGAGAAGGAAATCACGACGACGACTCAGGAGGAACCGCCATGGAAGATCTATTCAGCATCGAGAAAATGCGCCGCAGCGGACCGTTCTCCATGCCGATAAACCATTATCACGCCGCCTACGAAATTTATTACCTGCTGTCCGGGGAGCGCTACTACTTTATTAAGGACCGGACGTTTCATGTCCGAAAGGGCGATCTTGTATTCATTGGAGGCAACGTTCTTCATAAAACGTCCGTATGCGGGGACATTGCGCACGAGCGCATCCTGCTGAACTTCAAGCCGGCCTTTCTGCCGTATGGGCAGAAGCAGCTGGAGCTTCTTCTCTCGCCGTTTGAAGCCGAGCTTCCGGTGCTATCGTTAAATCCGCTGGAGCAGATAACCGTGGAAAGCTGGCTGCAGCACATGCTGGATGAGCAGCAGAGCAACGAGCCGGCGGAGATTACGGGGATTCTGCTGCAATCCCTGCTTGCGCAGCTGCTCGTTTTTTCCGGACGGGCTTATGCCCAAAAGCATATTCCCGCCTTTGAGCATGTCAGCCCCCAGCACCGCAAAATATCGGAAGTCGTTGATTTCATCAATGCTCACTACGATCACTCGCTGCAGCTGCAGGACATCGGGGATCGCTTCTATATTAGCCGCTTTCATTTGAGCCGGCTGTTTAAGGAAGTGACGGGCTTTACATTTGTGGAATATGTGAACACCGTACGGGTAAAAGAGGCGCAGCGGCAGCTGCGGGATACAGGGGAACAAATTATTCACATTGCGGAGCGTTCCGGCTTCGAGAACGTTTCCCACTTTTGCCGGGTATTCCGGCAAATCAGCGGCACTTCCCCGAGCCAGTACCGCAAGCTGCATGAGGACCGCCAGACCGCGTCCGCCCCTCGACCCTAGCAGGCGGCAGCGCGATTGACGCCACAGGTGAAGCTCAGCAGGCGCGGAAACGGCAATATGGCGAATCTGCGCCTATCCGTGCCCCCGCGCACGCTAACCCACTACACAAAATCACGCTTGCGATAGGCGATTAGATGCCCGGCCGCGGTAACCTGCAGGCGAGTGCCGATGAAGCCCGCAGCCAGCAGCTCCTGCTGCCGGGCATAGCTGCTGCTTAAGGCCAGAAGCTCATCGGAAGCAGTAGCAGGCACAGCGCAAGCCGTCAGCCGGTCTGTATCCTCTAATACTATGCCAGTCTCTTCTTCCCCCCGCCTGATGCAGCTTTCCTGCCCCGGTGTTCCCAGCCTCTGTTCCAGCTTCCGCAACAAGATATACCGCCACAAGCCGCCATACTTCGGCTTTAGTGCGGCGATATGCATGCCCAATGCGAACTTGTCCTTTAAGCTGGGCACATTCGACGGACTGACGGTGGCCAGAATAAAACGGACATCCCTCCTCGCCCGAATCAATTCCAATACCGCATGTCCCATAAGCTGCTGAAGGCCATTCCCCCGGCAGTCCGGATGAACAACAGACATCTCGAAATGTGCCGCCTGTCGCGCCAGTGGCTCTGCGAATCCCAAATCCAGCGCCAAATTATCCGGATCATTGCCCGGGAAATCAACCGCCCGAAAGGCCATTAACCGTCCATCCACGAAAACTCCGACCGTCCGCCCCCTTCCCGTAATGACCCGCTCCAGCTCATCCGGGCTAAACGGGCTAAGCTGTGTTTGATCCTGAAGTCCCTGAACAACCGTATGCTGCAGCGACTCCGCCGCTTCAAGGTGCTCTCGGCCTAAGGTGCTAAGCCGGTAAGCAGCTCTGCTTCTGTCCGTCCCCCCGGCATCCAGCATAAGCTCTCCGGCATGACCCTCCCATTCTTGTTTCACGGGCCTCAGCTCCTGTTCTCCTGTTCTCCTGTTCATATCTTGCTGTTTACTTTGCGCCGCCTGACAGCAGCATGGCCGGTATAATTGTATATGATGACGGGTAAATAAGCCGTCGCAAGCTTTCAGCGCGCTACTAAATCGATACCCCCGTTTACCGGCCGATTCAACGATGTCGAATCTTGTTTAAACCTGCAAGCGAAATGAAGCCTCCTGCCTGTACCTCATCGTCAAAAATGGATAGAAACGTCCTTTTACGGCCGCTCTATCCATCGTTTCATACATTTCGGTTCTTTGGTTACATTTTCATTGCCTGTTCCTTCTTGGAGCGGCGAATGTTGAACATGCCGCTGGATATGGCGAACAGCAGCAAGGACACCAGCAGCCCGACGCCGATTAAACCGACCCCGAAGCCGCCTAATGCCGCTACAGAGCCGAATACCATTGGCCCGAGCATTTGACCGATTTTCTTAATGTTGCCGTAATAGCCTAACGCTTTGCCGGTTCCGATGCGCCCTGTCGCCTCCAGCCGCACGAAATAATTGTTCTGCGCCGTAAGCCCGAAGCTGTCAGCTACACCGAGCAGGATAACAGCGGCAAACGCGGCTGTAACCGACTCACTGACGGCGAACCACATCATAGCCGCCACCACAATAAGACCTGCGGCAATCATCGAGAGGCCCGGTGAAATATGCCTGGAAACCCATTTGGTCAGCAGCGGCCCCAAATAAACGATACATAGCCCATTGACCAGAAAGGCACGTCCGATGTTGGAGGACGAAATACCGGAGCTTTCCGCAAACACCGGAAAGTAGTAATCCAAAAACATACTGCAAACAGCCATCGGAATCAGCAGCAGGACAAAGAAGCCTATGACCTTTCCGTTAAACAAAAAGGCGCTCAGCACTCCCGTCTTGCGTTCTGCCTCAGCCGTTTTCTCCCGATCCTGCAGCTTCACCCCCGGCGAAGTGAGCATGGACAGGCGGCGTTTGGCCAAGGCTTCCTTGCGGGAAGCCGCTTCAGCCGGACTGCTGCGCAGAAAGAACAAAGCAAGCAGCAGGGCAAGGACAACGATGGCAAAGGCTACAAAAAACACCTGCTTGTAGCCAATCCGGTCGGCTAGCATCGCGCCCACCACAACACCGCAGTTCAGTCCCGCATACAGCCCGGAGAACAGGGCGGACACGCCTGTAGAACGGATTTTATCCGTGGAAGCCAGATTGACGCAGCCCCGCATCGACATTAACGCAAAGCCATAACCCGCCCCGGCCAAGGCCCTGGCCCCGATGAACATGACCGGACCCGAAGCCAAAGCGGACAGCAGCGTGCCTGAGCCGAAGCAGATCAAGCCCAAGTAAAAGACGCGCCGCCAGCCCTGCTTGTCGATCATATAACCCGCGGCGATAGTAGCCGCTCCGGCAAACAGCATATCCGCGGAGATCGGCAGCCCCATAGCTACGGTTTTGGATAAGCCGAAGAAAGGCTCATACAGCTGCTTCATGACCATCGGGATAAAGGAAGTGGACATAAACATCGCCATAAACAGCACAAAAGCCAGCGGGCGAATCATCCGGGTATCCTTGTCCAGCTCTCCGGCACTCGTCTCTTCATGCCCTGCGCCAATGCCCCAGCTTTGATTCAGCTTCCGCTCTAATACAATCAGCACAAAGAGCGTCATCTCGACCATAAACAAGAAGGAGGTTACCAGCACAGTCAGCGTGTCCAGTATAATTTCCCACAGCCGGCTTTGCACATACTCCTGCGACAGCCGGGCATGGATTTGGGCAGTCAATCCCGTCCCGTCCTTGGGCAGCTCATTGACATAAGCAGCAGCATTGCCGTCCGGGGCCACAGCCCCTTCCTCCGCCGGTGTAGTCGCAATGGTCGCGCCCTGCGCATCATGAACAGCAATCGAGTGAAGCACCGGAACGGTTTGCACGATGCGCTGCAAATAATCATCCAGCCCGTACAGCTTGTCGTAGGTGACCCCTTTGTCGATGACCGCCCGGATATCCTTCTGAATGGTCGCCGCCGTTTGCGCCGCCGTTCTTTGCGCCGTTTCCACATAGGCGTTTTTAAATAACTGGTAGTTCAGAACACCGAATATGATTTGGGCTGTGCTTAGTACGATTAGAATGGCGGCCATCACCCGGGCCTTGCGGATCCCTCCCTGCTCGGTAAACAGGCGCGCACGTGAGAAATACACCATCAGCCCAAGCATTGCAGCCAAGGCCAGGCCGAATAAAGACCGCAGCAGATCCGGCATGTACCGGTTGATTTGCGACTGGACGACACGGTCCTCAAACACCATCGCCAGCTGTCCGATCACTTGCTCCGACTTGTCATGAATCGGCAGGAACACGTAATCCAGGTCATTGCTCTGGGCGAAAGAGTAGTCCTCGCTGCCCTTCCCCTCCGCTGCCCCGGCGAATTTCTCCACCAGCGTGTGGTCCAGTTTCCTGCCCTCGGCCCGGCCGGCTTGGTTATACAGCACGATGCCGTCCGGCTGCACCACCAAAATTTCTCTCAGGTCCGGCGTATGGCTGAGTGTGGTGCGCAGCAGCTCCTCGATGCCGTAGAAGTTGGACAGCGGCTTGCCATACTTCACGGCATATTCGATTTTGCGCACGGTTTCTCCGCCGCTGACCGCATAGCTGGATACAAGCGATCCCGTATAATTTTGCTTAAAGGAGGCGATGTTTAGCCCGCCGGTAAAGCCGAGCACCACCAAAATAAGCAGAGTGGAGGCTCCGATTAAAATCCATTCCCATTTGCGAGATTTCATCCTCCATCTCTCCTTTTCCATTATTTTTTGATGCTGGTATAGATCTCATCCGCCGCCAGTAAAATGTCGAACGGGGTTTTGTAGCCAATCCGGTTCGCAACCTCCAGGTTCATAACAATACTCGGCGTATCGCCAAAAATTTGCGGCAGCTTGCGAAGCGGCGTCCCGTTCAGCGCCTGAACCATGTTTTCTGCGCCGAAATAGCCGATTCCGCTAAAGTTGGCCCGGTACAAGCTTAGCAGGGCTCCTCTGGCAACCTCTCCCGATCCGAGCTGGGAGAATACCGGCACCTTTTGCGCATAGAGCGGCTCCAGCAGCAGCGACAGCTTGGCCTGATCCCACTTGCCTGCGGTCAAATACACCGCATCCACCTGCGTGGACAGCTTGCGGAAAGCCTCCTGCACCTCCAGGTTGTAGCGCGCCCGGTCATCCGGCGATTTCGGCTCGTCCACATGCAGCTCCACCAGCTCGAAGCCGCGCTCAGCCGCCACATCCCTCACATCGTCAACCGCGGCATAGATGCGTCCCAGCTCGGAGTTCTCATATACCATCCCCAGCTTTTTAAACTGGAAAATATCATGAAATACTTGCACTTGGCGCTTGTAGCGGGTCAAATCCATATGCGCCCATACATGGTCCAGACCGGAATCGGTCTCGGATTGAATGATGCCGGACTGCACAGCGTTACTGGATGAAAATACCATCGTAGGCACGTGGTGCCTGTCGTTGGCCAGCTTCTGGCCCGGGGACGTGCCCATCACAATCATTAAATCAATATCCTTTTGCGTGTTCAGCCGATCCATAATTTGGTCCGCGCCGTCCGGCGGCATGGAGATGAGCGAATAGTGGGCATCCTTCACAAACTCAATGTTGGGTCCCATGTCACGATCCGCCAGCCAATCCCACATCACCTTGCTGTCCTCCTGCGACGGGCTGAACGGCATGCCCTCCGTGGAGGTAATCCAGCCGAGCCGTTCGAGACCTTTGACCAAATAATAAAACGTTCCAGCATAGTTGAAAAAAGGGTCCGTTTCTACGTAAGCCAGCCTGTACTTCTTCCCCTGATTGTCATGCGGAGCAAGCTTGTTCCACTCCTCAGGCGCCGCCGTCGTGGTGCGCACGCCCGGCAGTACCGCAACGAGGGACAGCACCAGTATGAGAAGCAGTCCTTTCCAGCCTTTCCAGCCTTTCCATCGAGGCATTACAAATCCCTCCCCAGCGCCTTATAATTCGAATCGGCCCGTTTCTTCTCACGGGATAACATCATGAACAAAGCCAGCAAAACAAACATCGCCGCGCCGATTGTACCGACGCCCTGAGCCATTCCAAACACAGAGACAAAACCGAAAACAAGCGGCCCCAGCATCTGGCCCATATTCTCGACCAGGCTGTATATCCCCATGGCCTTGCCTTCACCGACAACGCTCGTGGCCCGGCGGCTGATGTAATAGTTAATTTGCGAGGTGATGCCAACCCCCTCGGCAATGCCCAGCAGCACGACCGCGCTGATGGCAGTGAACAGGCTGGCATGGGCCGCAAACAGCAGCAGCGCTCCGACCACCAGCACATTGGAGATGACGAACGACTGGCGAGTGCCTAGATACTGCTCCGACAAGCGGCTCAGCAGCGGGCCAAGGAATACGATACACAGCCCGTTCAGCAGAAATACCCGGCCCACATCGGAGGAAGAGATATCAATGCTCTCGGCATACACCGGGAAGAAATAGCTGGCGAACATACCGCACACCGACACCGGTATGAGCACAAGCAGGAACAGCTGCACAATTTCGCGGTTAAATACGAATCTGCGCAGCACGCCTTTCCCCGATGCCGGCTCAGCGTAAATATCGGCCTCGGCGGCTGTGCCGAAAGTCCCCGCCCCTTCAGCCTGCTCCTTCTCGGCAGCGGCGGCTGCGCGAGCGGGCTGCAGGCTGCGGCTGTCCGGCATCAGCTTGCCGGCGAACAGGCCGCCCAGCACGATAAGCGCGAGTGCAACATAAAACACCTCCGAATAGCCGAGGCGGTCGCCCAGCATCGCGCCGACCACCACACCGCAGTTCATGCCGGCATAGGCGCCCGAGTTCAGCTCGGTCAGCCCGTCGTTTTTCGCTTCTTCGGTCGGGGCCGTGACGACAAACGCCTGCATCGCCATTAAAGCAAAGCCGAAGCCGGCGCCCACAATCGCCCGCGCTCCGATAAAGGCTGTCGCCGATGCCGCCAAAGCCGAAAACACGGAGCCGGCCGCAATGATACCCGCGCCAATCATAAACGCGGTTTTCCAGCCCTTCCGGTCGATCACCGTACCCGCCAACATCGAGAAAAGCGCCAGACTCAGCATTTCCGCAGAAATCGGCAGTCCCAGCACCAAGGTCTCCGACAAGCCGAACAGCGGCTCATACAGCTTTTTCATAAGAACCGGCACAAAGGCCGTAGAGATGTACACGCTGGCAAAAACAAGGAACCCGAGCGGACGGATCATGCTGCGGTCCGCTTCCTCGCTGAGCTTGCTCCGGGCGGCTATTCCCGCAGAGCTTAGAGCAGGCTCCGGATTCAGTCCGCCGTCCGGCGCAGCCGGCGCCCGGCCCTCCGCATCCGCTTCTACAGGTACAGCGCCCGGCGCGCTGGCCGTCACTTTTTTGCGTAAAATGATAAGCACAAACAACGTAATCTCGACCATGACCACGAAGGAAATGATCACCATCGTCATCATATCCAGCAAAATGTCGCGCATCCGTCCGTTAATGTAGCTTTGCGACAAATCGACAACGGTCAAATAGCTTCCGGTATCCTGAACATCTCTTACCATGGGAACGCTATAGGAGTATTTCGATTCCTCCAAATCGGCCGTCGCCTTCGCCGTGGTGAAGTCCGAATTCATAATGGAAATACGGTCGATTTCGGGGACCGATTCAATAATTCGGTTCATATAGTCCCCTACACCGTACATGCTGCTGTAAGGAACACCTTTATCCACCACGTAGCCGATATCCCGCTGAATAATATGAATGACGAGCGAGGTATTCTCCTTCACGGAGGCCAGGAAGCCGTCCTTCAGCATTACATAGCTGGTCGTGCCGAACAGCGCCTGCACCACTCCCAGAACAATAAAAATCAGCGTCAGCAGCCGGCGCTTCCGGATTTGTCCGGACGCATCAACGAAGGACAGCTTATTCAGCACATATACCAGGCAGGCTGCCGAGAGCAGCGCCAGCACCAGCAGCGTAATGACCAGCTTGGTGATGTACGGGGTGATCTTCGACTGAATCACATGTTCGCCGAACGATAAATCGAGTGTGCCGATCCAGCCTCCGTCCTTATCGCGGACCGGCAGAAGCACATGAATTTTGCCTTCATGGGTAACAGAACGGTACGAATGACCGGTTTCAGCTGCAAAATCAGCCTGCTCCGCCACAGCCGAGGGCAGCTTCCGGTCCCGGACCGAGCCGTTCTCATCATACATGACGGCTCCGTCTCTGGCAGCTACCTGCACCGCTTCAATGGTGGCGGCATCCTGCCGGATTTTGCCCAGAAGCTCTTCTATGCCGTAGAAATTATCAAGCGGTTTGCCGTACTTGACCGCATACTCAACCTTGCGAACCGTTTCTCCCGCCAGCACCGAATAGCTGGAGATCAGCGAGCTGGTGTAGCTTTGTTTGAAGGAGGTCAGATTCAAGCCCCCTGTAAACCCGAGCACCACCAGGATGAGCACCATGGAGGCGATAATAAAAATCGTGCGGATTTTAGGAGAGGTCATACGCCGTTATCCCCCACATACACCTTCGGCACACGCCCTCCGAGCATCGTAATCAAGTCGCCGCATAGATCCGGAATGCCGCACCACCGGGCCACATCCTCGGCGCGAATGCGCTGCACTCCCTGCTTGCCGATAATTACCGCTTCATCGCCGATTTCGACCTCAGGCACGCGGGTAACATCCACCATGAGGTGGTCCATGAACGCCCGGCCGATGATCGGAGCCCGCCGTCCCCGCAGCAGCACTTCCCCGTTCTCCAGGTGGAACAGAAACTGGCCGTCGGCATAGCCAATCGGCAGCGTAGCAATCCGTTTCGGCGTATTCGTCCGGCTGCGGTCGCCATAGCCGAAGTGGCTGCCGGCCTCCAGGGTTTTGATAAACACCACCTTGGCCTTCAGCTCCAGCACCGGCTTTAAATCCAAACGGACAGGCGGCTTCTCCACAGCCGGAAGACCGTAAAGCAGAATGCCTGTCCGCACCATATCAAAATGAGCGCCCGGCGCGCGCAGCACTCCCGGGCTGCTGGCCGCGTGCGCCAGCGGCACATGAATGCCCTCCTGGCGCAAATCCTCCAGCACATGGCTGAACTGGGCGACGGTCGCCGCCAAATATGCATCATCCCCGCCGTAGGCCGAGGACAAGTGTGTGAACACGCCTTCCACCTGAATCCACTGGCGACGCATCGCCTGCCGGATAAATTCCCGGCTTTCCGCCAGCCGGACGCCTACACTTCCAAGCCCGATATCCACGCGGACATGGACCCCAACCTGTTTTTTCCAAATACTGCCCAGCCGTTCGATTTCATCGAGAAACTCAGTTGTGCAGACGGCGGGGATCAGCCCGTGGCGGACAACCTTCTCCGCTTCCTCCGGCGGTGTTACCCCAAGCACCAGAATCGGCGCCTCGATACCGCTATTGCGAAGAGCAATCCCTTCGTCCGCAATTGCAACGGCCAGCCGGTCTACGCCGTTTGCCAGCAAGGTAGAAGCAATGCTTGCGGCGCCATGACCGTAGCCGTCGGCTTTAACCACCGCCATCAGCTTCGTCTCCGGCTTCAGCAGCTTGCGGATGCATTTTACATTATGAGCGAGCCGCTCCAAATGAATTTCCGCCCACACCGGCCGACCCAGCGCGTGCGCTGCTGCTTGCGGTGTACTCGATTTAGCCATGGACCGTTTCCTCCTGAGAGCTCAATTTACAATAATAGAACAGCTTGCCTTCCCCTTCGAAATAATAATCCGGAATATGTCCCACCTGCCGGAAGCCGCTTAATTCAAACATCCGGCGAGCCGGCTCATACACCGGCAGGTCGCACGTATAGGTCTCGATAAATCTGCCTGCCTGGTTGTGTACAAACTGCTTGACCCGCCGCAGCAGTTCTGCGGCAACTCCTTGTCTGCGCCAGCAACGGCTGATGGCCAAGTAATCCAGACGGTAGCCCCCGGTACTATGCCCGTTCTCGGCAAAACAAACGATGCCGATTACATCCCCCGACGTTTTTTTGGCAAGCCAGCAAAACTGGCCCGGTGACTGAAGCGCTTCAAACGGGATGGACTGAAGCTGCTGCAGCTCCCCCGGCGTATGCCGCTGGTCTTCAAAGGAGTCGTCCGACAAACAAAATTCAACCGCCCTCTGGGCATCCAGCTCCGTGAGCACAGGACCGATCTCATAGACATGCGCATCTCTCATGAATGTTTCGTCCTCCCGCTGCCGTTACAATTTCAGGGTTCCGTCGAAATCAGCCGGAGCCCCGTTCTGGAAAAATTCGTCGCAAGCGTAAAAATACAGCTTGGCCGCCTCATCCCAGCGGTTCATCCGGATCACTTCCACAAACGATTCCCGCGCGTCGAAAAACCGGCCCGCCTGATACAACAGCACCGCCTGCTCAAAGCGGTCCTTGGTTTGTTTTTTCAGCTTGGCTACTTCCTCCGAATCGCCCTCAAATACGTCGTACAGCGTAATCGCGCGCTCTTCTCCATGCAGCTGTACCCGTCCCAGCGACCGCAGCTGGAAGCGATACGGCCGGTTAATGCCGCCGAGCGCCTCCTCAGTCACCAAAATCGAAACACCAAGACGGGCGGTCGCCTTCTCCAGCTCCTGCACAAGCCCGACATGCTCGGAGATTACACTTCCCTCCATACGCTGCTCCTCGCCGATGACGCCGAGCATCAGCGCGCCCTTGTGAATCGCAAGCCCCACGTCAATCGGGGCGTATCTGGAATTGGCCCGGTGTGTATTGTACACCTCAAGCATACGGCGCATCTCCACTGCGGTATAAATCGCTTTTTCGGAAAAATGCGGATACAGCGCCAAAAATCCGGCTCCCAAATATTTGTTAATCATGCCGTCGTGCTTATGTACAACCGGACTGAACCGTTTCAGAAAGGAATTAATAAAATTGAAATTCTCAAAGGGCGTAAGCTTCCGGGACATCTGATAAAAGTTCCGGGTGCTGGAAACAAGAAGCGTCATTTCCCGCTGCGACTGGTCGCCAAGCTCGACATCAAGAATGCTATCCTTGCCCAGCGTTCGCAAAAATTGCTGCGGCACAAACCGGTAATACGCCTCGCTCAGGCGCGTCATTTGACCGATATAGCTGCGGATGTGGGCCGCCATCTCATTGAAGCGTTCCCCCAAATCGGCAACCTCGTCCCGGGTGCGGATATCAACCGTAGTGTCCCACCGGCCGCTGGCAATCTGAATCACACTTGTATTCAGCCTGCGCAGGGAGGACAGCATGAGGAATGTCATCAAGCAAAATACGATGAGCATAACCAAGGCGATGCCGGCAATCATCCACAAAATGTTGGACAGCACCTTCAGGCTGTGCTGCTTCACCCCGTTCATATCCTTGCCTGTTTCGTAAAGGCCCACAATCTGCCCTTGATCATTTTTGATCGGTCCGACAGCATAAAACCAAGAGCCGGAGGCATTGTCCATTTGCCCGGTAATGATATTTCCGAACTGAACGACCTTCCGGTTATCGTCGTCCATCGGGAAGGAGGAGAACATCTTCACGCTGTCATCGTCGTCCATTATGACGAACAAGCTGTTATTTTCATATTTGTACAGCGTGGAGTATAAGCCGTCCCGGTTGAAGTCGTCCCCTTCGCGGTCGAACAAGCCATTCATCTTGGCCTTGATGGCCGTATAGTCGGCGTTCATGTAATCCTGCGGCGATTTCAGCCGCTCCAGAGCGTTGCCGTCCACCAGGTTATTGCCATTATGAGCCAATAAAATGAGCTCCTTGCGAACCTCATCCTCCAGCTTGATCGTAAACATTTGATAGACGACCCCGGCCAAAGCTCCCATGCACAGTACCATGAGCGGAATAAAAACCCCGATCTGCTTCACCATGAGAGACAGCCGGCGGTTCAACACATGAATATAAACATACCGAACCGTGAACAGCAGCAGGGCTACAGCGGCCGCAAGCATAACCCAGTATCCGGCCCTTGCCGCAATAAGACCGCCGGTATAATAATACCGGTCCTGCACCTTCGTTATCTGTCCTCCTGCCCCAATCTCCAGCACTTGGCTCTCCGTAACGGCCGCCACGCTGCCGTCGGCCCCCACGAACAGGTTTTGCAGCAATCCCAGCTTCCTGGAGACGTTATCCGGTCCCGGAGCCGCCGCCAGCTTCGCCTGGGAAAGCGGCGTTTCCACCACGTAAGGCTGGCTTGGCACAAGTCGGCTCACTTCATTGCGAAGCATATCGATAAAATACAGCCTGCCCGAGGCATCCTGGCCGAGTCCCTGGGGCATGTTCAAATCACCGCGATCCATACCGGGACGGGGATAAAGGAGGTTTGTCCGCCCCGAATCGGCGAGCTGCAGCAGCTCCCCTTTTTTGTTCGTGTAATACACCTGTCCGGACTGGTTTCCGCTCACATCCGACAAATAATGGTCCGCAGGAAGCGGAAGGGTAAAGCCTGTCCGCGCGGGTCCTCCCGACAGCGAAACTTGATGCCAGGCGGCCCCTGACTTGTCGACGGTAAAATATTCGAGCTGATCGCCCCGGACGGTCAGCGCCTTCACCACACCGACCCGGAGCAGCCTGTCGGCAGGAGTATAGCTGCGGTTCAGCAGCACCCCGGCCTGACGGCCTCTTTTGTCATAGTGGATAATTTGCTCCGATTGAACAAACAATCCGTAGCTGTCAAGCTCCGTCTGCAGCACGTACAAATTGCCTTGGTCATCCGAGGCAAGATCGCTGAACAGCGTCAGCCCGCCTCCTGCCGCCCGCTGCTTGCGCAGCTCGCCGACAAGCCGTCCTGCGGCATCCAGATGCAGAATCCGCTGTTTCGTATCGCTAATGAGATACAAGCCGCCCTCGCCGTCCGGCGAAACATCGGCTAGCTCCTTGAATTCCGCGGAGGACGCAAAAGGCTTCAAGCTGAATATTTGGCGGAACTCAATAAGTGAGAAGGACAGCGCCGCAAGCAGCACTATCAGGATGGGCAATACAATTTTGGTTCTGGACATAGCCTTTTGCGCTCCCCCGTTCATTTACCCCTTAACATCATCCGTGCAGGTGGTTTCTCTTTTCGTATGAAGCAGGACTTCACGTCTTTTATCCAAATAAGCCTCACACCATTTTTCCTTCACTGCTTTTTCTTCACAGCAGCCTCTTGGTCAAGCTCGCGCGCCAATCCCCCGCGCACATTGCGGCGCTGCGTAGCGGTCGGTCTAACCTCATTTTTCGCCGTTCCTTCAACATGTTACGGCTATCTCTACAGGCGAGACTGTCCTGCTAGTCCTGCTTAAAGCCTTCGATCCGCACGGTTTGCGGCTGGCTGATCCAGGTGACCGTCAGGCCAAGCGCCTCAGCAACAAACCGCAGCGGCACCATCGTCCGCCCCTCCACCAGTCTCGGCGGCGCTTCAAGCTGAATCGGCTCGCCATTTATGTAAGCTCTCGGGTCGTTTGTCTTGGCGTGAACGATAACGCCCGGACGGTTGACAGTGACCGACTGGTCGCTGTTATCCCACAGCACCACCGCCCCGAACGCCTCCGACACCGGACGGATATGAATATAGACGTGCCCGTCGATAAGCACGGGCGGCACCTCAAGCTTGAAGGGGAGCGTTTGCGACAGCACGCTCTCTACCGGCAGCGGCTCTACAACGCCGCTGCCGGCAAGCAGAGCAGCCGCTTCGGCAAGTGCCGCCTGCTCCTCCGGCGTATAATACTGCAGCTGAAGCTGCTGAAGCTCCAGGAGCAGCTTCGCCTGGACCTCCGTCCTCGCCTCCGCAGTCGCTGGCAGCTCCCTCAGCGCCGCCAGCTGCTCAAACAGCTGGTCCTGCGAAATTCGCAGCAGCTCCGTCAGAACGGCAGCCAGCTGCTGCTGAAGCTGCGCCGGGTCGGACGGACCCGCAGCCAGCTCCGTCTGCAGCTGCTCCTTGGACTCCAGCAGTCCGCGTTCCTTGACTATTTGGCCGGAGAGCAGCGCGGCCAGCTGCGCCTCAGCTTCAGCAGCCCGGAGCAGCAGCCCGGCAAGTTCGGCAGGACCGGGTATCTCCGCTCCTGCGCCTGCGCCCGCGCCGCTTCCTGTTCCGCTGCCGGAGCCTGTCCCGGCTCCCGCTCCTTCGCCCGCGCCGCTTCCTGTTCCGCTGCCGGAGCCTGTCCCGGCTCCCGCTCCTTCGCCTGCGCCGCTTCCTGCTCCGCTGCCGGAGCCTGTTCCGGCTCCCGCTCCTGCGCCCGCGCCGCTTCCCGCTCCGCTGCCGGAGCCTGTTCCGGCTCCCGCTCCTGCGCCTCCGCCTGCGCCGCTTCCCGCTCCGCTGCCGGAGCCTGTTCCGGCTCCCGCTCCTGCGCCTCCGCCTGCGCCGCTTCCCGCTCCGCTGCCGGAGCCTGTTCCGGCTCCCGCTCCTGCGCCTCCGCCTGCGCCGCTTCCCGCTCCGCTGCCGGAGCCTGTTCCGGCTCCCGCTCCTGCGCCTCCGCCTGCGCCGCTTCCCGCTCCGCTGCCGGATCCTGTTCCGGCTCCCGAAGATCCGCCGTCTACAGCCTGCTTCAGGGCCTGCTTCAGCTTGTCCAGCTCCGCCTTCAGCTCCTCGACCTTCAGCTCATCGGCCTGCTGCTGCAAAGCAGCTTCCGCTGTCTGCGCCGCCGCCTGCTGTATACGCAGCTCCTGCGCCAGAGCCTCGTTCCCGGCGGCCTCCGCCTTCGCCAGCAGCTCGCTCAGCCCGGCCAGGTCCTGCCTCGCCGCATCCAGCTGGCCGTTTACGGCGGCAGCATCCGGCTCGATGCCGCTCACAGTACCGGGCGGCAGCTTGCCCGCAAGCTCGGCCGCCTGCTCCTGAAGGGAGGCTACAGCTGCCTGCGGGTCGCCTATACGGGCCAGCAGACCTGCTGCGCCAGCAGAGTCGCCGCTGCCCAGCGCCTGCAGGAAAGCAGCCTCAGCCTCCACTTGATTCGCCTCAACCGCAATGGCGGCGGCTTCCGCATGCTTGCCTGCTTCGATGGCGGCTTCATTTTTCTCATTCAGCTGCTCCTGCTGCTTCTTCAGCTCTTCCTGCCGCTTGGCAAGCTCCTCGGCTGTCAGAAGATTGGTCAGTTTGCCATTCTCGTCAATCCAAACGGAAAACTTCATAGCCTCGACCGTGCTGGCGCCTACTGCCGACCTGCCTTTTGGATCAGCCAGTCCGGCAAGACCCGAGGCCTTGGACAAATCAATCCATGCCCCTCCGGCAAATTCCGACTTGTAAAGCATCCCTTGGCCGGAAGTGCCTATCGTCTTTTGAGCCGCCGCAACATTATCCTTGCTTAAGGCGTTTTTATGAATCAAATACGTTCCAACCGCCAAATAGCCTGTCGTCTGGCTCACCTGAGGCGGAAGCTTGGCGAATGCGGGAGAAGCCGCTGCCGACCAAGCCAGCCCCAGGCCGGCAAGCACCGCCAGCCCCCGTTTCATACTGCTTCTCATCCTGACTCCCCTTTATCCGCCAGCTGTATTTGCAGCGCGCCGCCCGAGCCCGAGCCTTCGACCAGCGCTTCCGCTACCGGCTTGCCGTCCTGAAGCAGCTGCACCTTGAGAAGGCTCATCTCTCCAAACACTGCGTTCACATGAATGACCGGCTCCGTCAGCTTGACCGGATCTCCCACCGTGACACCCTGGTCCGTCAGAAGGGTATAGTGCGTTGCGCCGACCGCAGGCGGGATGCTCACACGGAATGTAGAGGTGACTCCCTCCACGGCATCCTTCAGCGTCCATGCCCCGGCAAGCTGTCCGGGCGACAGCTGATCCTGAGGCTGCTGCAGCGGCGACAGCCCGTCATCAATATCCCCATAGGGCAGCCAGCCATCCACATAAGCGCTATCCAGCGCCCCGCTGGTGGCCATATTGAAGGCGGACAGCGCGGACAAATACGAGAATAATCCGGTGACCGCTCCTTTCTCCGCTTCGGCAAGCGCTTCCTGGACCGCCTTGTACTCTTCCTCCGTCATCCAGCCGGCTTGATGCTTCTTGCCTGCATTATCCAGCGCCTGTCTGGCCTTGTCCGCTTTGATTAGCGC
This sequence comes from Paenibacillus sp. y28, assembly GCF_037137075.1. Taxonomy (NCBI): domain Bacteria; kingdom Bacillati; phylum Bacillota; class Bacilli; order Caryophanales; family Paenibacillaceae; genus Paenibacillus; species Paenibacillus sp. y28. The sequence continues at coordinate 16,946 of NZ_JBBBNV010000006.1, read as the reverse complement.
CTGGGCGAACGCTTCCTCTGACGCCTTGGTGTCATAAAATGACTGTTTCGTTTGTAAAATTAAATTTTTCCGCGTTTCCGCTTCCTTCAGCCGGGCCTTGTCCTGATCCAGCATGGAAACAGGAAGGGAGTACTTCATGTCGTCGAAATAGCGCAGACCATCGTATTCGCCCTGCAGAATAACCTTAGGAATGGGAAGGATAGGGAGGAATGGGACGGGGATGAGATAGAAGCCTTCCCACTGCTTCTTGATGTTATCCAGCATCCGGTCATAAGAGGCATTGAACAGCTCGTAATCCATTTCAGGCCCCGGCGCCGCATACATCGCCTCGATGATTTGCACCGTTCCCGGACCGAATTTGTTCGTGTACAGGCGACGGGTTACATTGACCTTCTCCTCAGCCAGCATTCTGGCTGCTGTGTCCTTATACAGCGCGGTATCGTTCTTCTCCGCGTAAGACATAGACCGCCATAGCCGGTCCTGATTCAAAATCGCGTAGCGCGGCCGCAGCTCCAGCTCCAGCTCCGCCTCCGGGTTGGTGCCGATCGCCTCGGCCAGCTGCATGCTTGCGCTCTTCAGCGACAGCCGGGCCTGCTTGAGCTCCGAATTGACCGCAGCCAGCGACTCGGCCGCCGTGTCTACCTCCTGCTGCGCCACAACGCCGAACCGGAGCTTGGTCCGCAGCTCCTTCTCCTCACGCGCAGCCTCTTCCTGCCGCTGCCGGACGAGCTTCTCCTGCTCTATCGCCTGCAGGGAGTTGAAATACAGCTTCTCGGCAGCGGCCTTGACCTTGCGCCTCGCAGCAGCCTCATCCATCAGCGCGCCGTTATACTGATTCCGGGCCTCCGGAACCTTGAGCCGGATTTCCAAATCCTTGCTTAAGCTGTGAGGCTTTGCAAACAGGCTGCTGTCTTTTGCCGCTTGATGATTCACAGCCTCCTGTGCCTGCTGCAGCTCTTTTTGCTTCTTGTCAACAGCCATTCTGGCGTCCTTCAGGTCAGCAGATCGCTTCATCGCCTCCTGAACCGCTTCCTCCAGCGTAATCCGCTTTCCTTCGGCATAAGCCGGCAGTGTAACCGCTCCCGACAATAAGCCTCCAATCAACAAACCGCAGGTCGCTGCGCGAAGCCAATACAATCCGTATCACTCCTAATGACAAAAAATGCTACTGATAATCATAGTACTACAAAAGTCACGGGTTATAAATTGTTTTTTCCCTAAAAATGTCGAACTTTTGTTGCCCCTATTCCCCGCCTGTAGTAGTATTAAACTGAAAAGTCAAGCCCGGACGCTTTCATGAAAACCGGGACGGTTCATCTGCTTTTTTATGGTAAAAAGGAGGACGCCTATGGGACAACTGGTTTGCGGCGGGGCTATGCTTCAGTGCAGCTTCGGCGCCGCGCCTTCAACGCTAATGGTACTGCCGGCCAACCGGGTCATGACGAGCATGCCGATTGCCAATATTATGGACAATAAGCCGATGGCGAACATCTTGCCCTTCGGCATGTGCAGCTCCATCGCCAATCCGCAGGTTGCGGCAGCCACCGCCGCCGCCTTGGGCGCGCTGACTCCGATGCCGTGCATCCCGGTAACCGCTGCGCCATGGGCGCCCGGCTCCCCTACCGTTCTTGTCGGCAACATGCCCGCACTGAACAACAGCTCCAAATGCATGTGCAACTGGGGCGGCGTCATCCAGATTACGAACCCGGGACAAATGACCATTCAGGTGCCTTAATACAACGGCAGCCTAAGGAGCGATTGGATTGATTGAAAGTATCATTAAGCCGTTTATCGCGCCCATCCAAAAACGCATCTTGCTTCCTCTCAAACGCGCGAACAGCCTCCCCAAGCTAATTGTCAAGCGCATCAAAGCCGAATTCAAAAAAATACTCGGCGCCAAGGAAATTACGAAAGCCAGCTATGTGCCGCTAGGGAATTACTACATATCCAAAAAATTAATTGTCATCCTCATTCTGGTCGTGCTGGTGCTTGTGTTTTTTATCTTCATTAAACCGCCCGCCTTCGTCAATAAATGGCTGAACCGGACCACAGTCCTGCAGGAGCAGTCTGAAAAAGCGCTGGCCTTCAGCGGCAAAGCCAGGATTGTGGACGAAAGCGGCGCCTTGAAGTATGAGGGAGCGCTCGCCGAGGGAGTGTACCAGGGTCCCGGCAAGCTGCTGGACGGCAAGGGGACCGTCATCCAGCAGGGCGAGTTTGACCAAGGGCAGCTGAAAAGCGGAGATGCCTACAGTGAAAGCGGGCAGCTTTTATACACAGGCGCTTTTGCGGAAGGGCTGTATGCCGGACAAGGCACGCTGTTTTACCCCGACAAGCAGATCAAATATCAGGGCGAGTTCCAGGCCGGCCAGCCGGGCGGCAAGGGCGGCAAGCTGTTCGACGAAAACGGCAAGCTGATGTACGAAGGCGGATTTATGAACGGCGTTTATTCGGGAGAAGGCATCGAATATTATCCCGGCGGAGCCGCTATCAAGTATCAGGGCCAGTTCGTGGCCGGAAAATATAACGGAACGGGCAAGCTGCTGAACCAGGACGGGATTGTCGTGTATGAAGGGGCCTTCAGCAACGGCGTGCTGACCGGGGAAGCGACCGAATATTACACCAGCGGTATGGTCCGCTACAAAGGCCAGTTCGCAGGCGGCCAATACAGCGGGCAAGGCCAGGCGCTGTACGAGGACGGCAAGCCCAAGTACACCGGCTCGTTTGTCGCCGGGCAATATGACGGCGAAGGACAGCGTTTTTCCGAAGAAGGCTACCCGATCTACAAGGGCCGCTTCGCCGCCGGTCAGTATGACGGACTCGGCGAGCTGCTCAATAAGGACGGCAAGCCTTCCTTCAAAGGCTATTTCAAGCAAAACCAGCCGGATTACACCGCCTTCATCGGCTTAACAGGGGCCAAGCTGGAGGAGCTGCTCGGCAAGCCGACCGAAACGGCCATCGTGGAGCCGTCAGGCTTGACACCGGCAGCGGATGCTGTCGGCTCCGGGGCTCCTGCGGGGACCTCCCCGAGCACTGGCGGGACTGGAGCCGCTGGAACAAGCGCAGCCGCAGCCACAGCCGGATTGAACAAAACTACCGGTACGGGCTCCGTTACGATCGCTTCGGCCGGCACAAGCGCGGCTGCCGCTTCGGAAGCAGGCGGACCCGGAGCCGGCACCTCCTCCGGGTCCAGCAAAACCGTCGGCGCGGGCGCGGTCAAAATCGCATCGGCCGGCGGCCAGACAGCCCCTGCCGGTGGCGATGCCGGAAAAACCGGAAATGCCGGGGCCATCCTCCCCGCTCCGGGAGCGAGCCCGCAATTAGTAAGCACGTACCGCGATTTCGGGCTTTCCTTCGTTATTAAGCTGTCGGATTTGAATCCGAAGGAAACCTTCGTGGATTCCGTTCAAATTACCGATGCGGCCAAAGCCGCCGATTTGGATACCCGCCTGGAGACACATCTGGCCGAGCTGAACGCGGCTGATCCGAAGCAACTGGCTTTGACCAAGTCTGTCATCCAGACTGACCCGGATCAATACAGCAATTTGTATCTGTGGGACAACAGCTTTTTCAAAATCACGTTTGTGAATAAGAAGGCTGTCCGGGCCGAAATTACGGCTGCGGCTAGTGAATAAGCAGCGGATCCATGTCTAGTCCGATGGACAATCCGGCACGGCTCCGCCAACGAGCAAGAACCTCCGAAGCTGCCAAGCGGCTCCGGAGGTTCTTTTTACATTTTGGGTATTCATCTAAACGCCCATTTCAGTTGAAACGCTCTGCAGCGGCCGGCCTTCCATGTAGTATAGCGTCGGGGCCAGCATTACGAAATAAATATGGACATTTTCATAGCCAAACTGCTGCAGAAGAGCATTCATTTTGGATGCGATGGCGTCATGAATTTCCTGTGCCCGCGGAAACATCAGGATTTCGACGGAACGCGGAGAATTCGTAATTGCCTCAATCGCTGCAAGCTCAATCTTGACTTTCTCTTGGGGAATATGAACAAGACGGGAAAATTCCTCAATCAGCTGAGGGGCGATATTTTGCAGGAACCGGTTTTGAAAGCCGGAAAAGCGTAAAAATGGCAATGGAATCCCTTCATTTCGCTTGTGTTGTATACTTGTGATTTTAATCACAAGATAAAGGGAAGTCAATGCCACTCTACGGCGCTTACTGCGGATAATTGGACTTCCTTGCCCATTAAGACGGACAAACCTCCGCAGGTCGCAGGATTTTTCACCTTTGTACAGCTAGAGGGCAGATGGCAGATGTTCCTTGGCCGTTCCTGACTTTCTCCAGTGATAGCCGCAAGGACATGATACGGGATTCCCCCGTTTTAATGGCGGCTCCCCCGCTTGGTCCACTCCCTGCGCAGCTCCCCTGCCAGCAGCCGGATGCCCGGCTCAATGTCCGGTTCCTGCACGTTGCTTACATTCAGCTTCAGCAGGTTGCCCATTTGGAATAAAGGCAAATAATGCTTGTCGATGGTTTCCAGCAGGACCGCCTTTTTATGCAAGCGGCTGATCATGTTCGGAACCCGTATGGATTCGTCCAGCACAAGATGCGTATGCATGCCAGGCTGCTTCGAAGCCGTATAAGAGAAGGCACCCCCGCTCCCTGCAGCCTCCTGCTCTAAGGCCGCTGCCAGCAGCTCCGCCCTGCGCGTGTAGGACTGGCGTATTTTTTGTCTGTGCCGGTCGAACATCCCGCTTTTCAAATAAATTTCCAAGGCCCCCTGGGACAGCATTGAGCTGTCAATATCCATCGTGCGCTTATAGTGTCTGAACACCCCGACCAGCGCCTCCGGGAGGACGGCCAGGCCGACACGCAGGCCGGGAAAAATAATTTTGGAATAGCTTTTTAAATAAATCACCCGCTCGGCCCGGTCATACGCGTGCATCGGATCGGCCTTGCTGTCCTGCTCCATATCGGCCATATAATCATCCTCAGCCACGTACACATCGTATTTGCGGGCCAAGGCTGCGATCTGCTTCTTCTGCTGATTCGTAAACGAGCTTCCCAGCGGGCTGTGGAACCGGGGCATCGTATAAAAAAATTTGATATCCCCGGTGCGGAACAATCTTTCCAGCTCCTCCATATCCACACCTGCCGCTGTTCTGGCAATGCCTCTGACCGGGATCTGGTGTGTCAGCAAGTGCTCGATGAACAAATGATAGCCGGGCTGCTCGATAAGCACCGTCCGCTTGCCGTTCGGGAAAGGAATTGCCGCAAGCAACGCCAGCGCTTGCTGTACGCCCGAGGTAATAACCATATTGCGTTCGGGAGCAAATACCTGCATGCCGGCTAATTGCTTATGCAGCACAGTGAGCAGCGACGGCAGTCCGCTGGCGGTCCCGTAAATAAACAAGTCGTTCTTGTACGTATCGATGGCTTTATTAATACAGTGCTGAAAATCAAGATACGGGAATACGTCCGGGTCCGGCGCAGAAGCGGCAAAATCAATTCGCTGTGCTCCCTTGATCTGGCGTTTGCTGCTGGTTTGAACAACATAATAGCCGCTTCTCGGCACAGAATAAATCACATGCCGCCGTTCAAGCTCCTCCAGCGCCTCGATAACGGTGCTTTTGCTGCACTGGTGCTGCTCTGCCAGCATCCGTATCGACGGAAGCTTGCCGCTCTGTCCGAACGCGCCGCTCTGTATGAAGGCTTCCAGCTCGCTAAGCAGCCGCATATATTTGTGCACGGTGATCCTCCTATTCTGTACCGGTACAGTTTAGCCTTTTTCACATTGTAACATATGCCCCGGGACATTACGATTACAGTGACGGCCGATATTGAAGCCTGCATACAGCACGGACATGGAAAGGAGATTTTCTGATGAATATAACCGCAACCAAGCGGGTTTATGCCGCCGCAATACTGTACGCCCTGATGATCGGGCTTTCGTTTCTATTTGTGAAGCTGGCTTTGGAGGCCTCACACCCGATTGACACATTGGCACACCGTTTCACCATTTCTCTGATTGCGGCGGCCGCCGCACTCTTCCTGGCCCGGCGCCGTATCCGAATCCGGTGGAAGGAGCTTTGGGGGCTTGTGCCCTTGGCTGTCTTTTACCCGGCCCTGTTTTTTACCTTCCAGACGTTCGGGCTTGTCTACACGACCTCATCGGAGGCGGGCATTATTCATGCCACGGTGCCGATTTTTACAATGCTACTGGCTTCCCTCTTTTTGAAGGAACGCTCCACTTGGCTGCAAAAGCTGTTCACCCTGCTGTCCGTGACGGGCGTGATATTCGTCTTTCTGCTGAAGGGGATTCAGCTTGAAGCGACCAGTACAATCGGGGTTGCGCTTGTTCTCATCTCGGCGCTGTCTTCCGCTGTGTACGGTGTGATGGCCCGCCGCCTGGCGCAGCAGTACCACCTGCTGGACATGACGTTTATTATGTCGGCGCTCGGCTTTGTCCTGTTTAATGGCATGTCGGTTGTCCGGCATGCGGCCGAAGGCTCCTTAGGCCATTATTTCGACCCGTTCGCCAGTCCGTCATTCATCGGGTCCATTCTGTATCTGGGCATTCTGGGCTCTCTCGGCTCCTCGCTCAGCTCAAACTATGTGCTTTCTCAGATGGAAGCCTCCAAAATGAGCGTCTTCAACAATCTGGCTACCGTAATTACGATGGCCGGCGGCGCCATTGTGCTGCATGAGCAGCTGGCGTATTTCCATTTCCTCGGCGGGGCTATGGTCATTGCCGGGGTTATAGGGGTCAGCTTCAGCGGCTCCAAAAGCCCGCATCGGTCTCTAATACGAGACAGCGCCCCGGCAGCGAAATAAGCTGTCCGGCTTGATGCAGTCAGCAACGCCTCAAGCCGGCTCATTGAACAATGTTTCCTGCATCCTCTGTTTTTGTAATCCCGATCGTGCTGGGCCGGAAGAATACATCATGGTAAAATCCTGTCCGTTTCATCTCTGTTCCGCCCCTGCAGCTGCCTGCGGTACTCCGTCGGCGCGAAGCCCGAATACTGCTTAAACAGCCGGGAGAAGTAAAAAAAACTCAATCCGACGGCATCCGCGATTTCAGATACAGGCGCTCCGGTCTGGGAGAGCAGCAGCTTGGCCTTCTCCATCCGCATCCGGTTAATGTACTGGATTGGCGGCTCGCCGAGCATCGTTTTGAAGAAGCGGACAAAATAGTTCGGATGCAAATGCACCAGCCGGGCCAGCTGCTCCAGCGTCATTTCCTCCGCCAAGTGGTCCTCGATGTGCCTTAGAACAGCGTTGAGCTTCTCCGTCGATTCGTAGGAGGCCAGCCGGACCTCCTCCGGGGGACAGCCTTCAAGATAGGCGCTAATAATTTCCAGAAGCGCAGCCTTTACCCGCAGTGTGGAGGTGATCTCCTTGCTTTGGTGCTGCTCGATCAGCCGTTCAAACAGCCTAATGGCTTCGGGCATGTCCGGCACGTCGATTTGGACAGGAAGCTGCAGCAGCCGGAACAGGTTCATCTCTCCTGCCGTTGCCGTACAATGGCACCAATATTTACCGAGTGTATGATCCGGATTGGTTGTCGCGAAGGACACGCGCTCCCCGGCCGGCACAATAAAGAGCTGTCCGGGCTGCGGGGCATAATCGTGGCCGCGAATGCGAATCCAGCCCTCGCCTTCGGTAATCAGGTACATGCGGGTATAAGCGGAGGATGAGATTCAAATGCAAACCGGCGACCAGCAGGAGCCGCTTTACAATTCGGTCCTCGCCGCCATGCGCGAGGGCTGGAACGTGCTGCAAAGCCCTGCGCTTCCGGTATTCCGGACCGGCTTTGAGCATGATTTGGGCCACCTGCCTTACGAATACGTACTGGAAAGGAAAGTGATTGTTCATGGGTAATGCAGAACGGAAGCATCTGCTCAATGCCGAGCAAATGGCCCGCTTCGTCAGCGACGGCTACCTGCTGCTGCCGGAAATGGTGCCTGCCGAATATAATGAGGCCGTGTATGCGGAGCAGCGCCAATACAGCGAGGGCAGCGCCAGGTTTTGGACGGAATCGAAGCGGATACAGGACATCTTCGAGCTTCCGCAGGTGAAAGGGGCGCTGCAAAGCTTCGTCGGTCCAAATCCCGTATATGACCATTCGTTTATGCATATCGTTAAGCCGGAAAAAGCGACCGCCCAGAACTGGCATCAGGACTCTGTGATTGACACGCGTCCGTACGGCTTCGATGTGCAGGCGTTTTATTTCTCACACGACACTCCGATTGAGATGGGGCCGACCATTATTTTACCTGGATCCCATCTGCGCAAGGTGAGCAACTTCAGCATCGGCCGCTACAAAAATATCGTCGGCCAGAAGCAGCTCGCCTGCAAGGCCGGCACGATTGCAATTCTTCATCACGGTATTTGGCATGCCGCCATGCCGAACGCGACGGACCGCACCCGCTATGTGTTCAAGCTCCGGCTTCGTCCCGGCTGCGAGCAGCGCAACCTGTTCAATACGGACGGCTATGACAGCAAGGAAGTCCGCGACATCATTTACAACGCCAACTACCCTTGGCAGGGAGACGAGTCCCGCAATGAGCATATTCTCCGGGCCAAGCTGTGGCGCTATGTTACCGGCAACAATTCCATCGATGTATCCTTTGAAGGCGCATTGACACGGATGCAGATTACAAGCTAGTCCGGCTGGAGCTATACTAAACCTGACAAACAACCAAAGACCAGCAGCATCCCCTGACGGAGAAACGAATCGCACGCCGAAGAACCTCCATGCTCACTCTAGATAGGCTCCCCTTGTTAAGCATGCCATGAGTGTCATTGCTTAACACAGACTGCTAAAGGGCAGCATACCTTTTCTGTGACCTGGAGGTTCTTCTTCTTTCATTTTCAATTCCGCCTTACGGCAAAACATGACTGCGGCTTATCCGCTCCCCGTCTCATCCTTGGCTCGTTTCCGCTTCGTCAACCGCTCGTAAATCCCGTATATTCCTTTGGATTCCTTCGCCAGCAGCGGGCCGAGTATCGCGAGCAGCAGTACATAAAGCACGGCAAAGGACTGAATCGCGGGCAGCAATCCGCCGGCTTTGCCCAGATTAGCCATAATAATAGAGAATTCGCCCCGCGACACTAGGGTGAAGCCTACGTTTAACGAGGCACGCGGTGATACGCCGGAAAGCCGGCCTGCGATAAACCCGGCAAACAGGTTGCACAGGAGTGTCAGGATGACAGCAAGGACCGCCATCAGGACAGCCCCTCCCAGCGCCGTCGGCTCGATCGTTAAACCGAAGCTGAAAAAAAACAATGCGCCGAAAAAATCGCGGAACGGCATGACAAAATGCTCAATCCGCTTCACATGAGCTGATTCCCCCAGCACCAGGCCAATCATCAAGGCGCCGATGGCCTCTGCGACATGAAGTGTTTCCGAGAAGCCCGCTACGAGAAACAGCAGCGTCATAACCGTAAGCAGGAAGAGCTCGGAGGAAGGCACACTGAGCGCCTTATCCACATGCTTAACCAGCCTTCTCCCGATAACGAGAAACAGCACAATGAACAAAAAGGCTGATAATGCAACCAGCAGAACCCCCGTAAGCGAGGTTGCCCCGCTCAGCAGCAATCCGGACAAAATCGAAATATGAATCGCGATAAACAAATCGTCGAACATAATCATGCCCATAATAATTTCTGTCTCCGGATTGGCTGTCCGCTTCAAATCAACGAGCACCTTGGCCACAATGGCTGTCGAGGAGCTGGTCATAATCCCGCACACCACAAGCATCTCTTTCAGCGGAAGCCCCATCATCCAGCTGAGCAGGAGACCTGAAGCGAAGTTAAGCGCGACATAGCACAGGCCGCCCACAACGATCGTCTTGCCTGATTTAAGCAGCCTCGCGACGGAAAACTCCAGCCCCAAATAAAACAATAGAAACAAAATGCCAAGCCGCCCCATAAAATCGATAACGGCGGAGCTTTCAATGAAACGCAAATCTATAATCCAGAAATGAGGGGCATGCGGCCCGACAGCCATTCCAATCAAAATATAAAAGGGAATGACCGAGAACCGCAGCTTAGCGGACAAAAAAGCGACCAGCGTAATTAAAACCAGCGCCAGACCGACCTCAAAAATAATCGTATCCATCGGCTATCGACCGCCGTCCAGAAGCAGCTGCTTCAGCTTGGACAGCTGCGTCCGTTCGCCGGCAACAACAACCGTTGCTCCGGCAGTGAAGATGTGATCCGGCCCGGGACTAATGTGCGTCGTTCGGCTTTTGTCCTGCACCGCAATAATGGTTGCTCCGGTCTTTTGCCGGATATTCAGTTCGCCGATCGGCCTGCCGATGCATTGAAACCGGGTATCAACCCGAATCCATTCAATGATTAGGCCGTCCAGCACCATTTCCAGCTGCTCCAGCGCCTTGGGCTTATAGGTCATTCCGCCAATAATGGAAGAAAGCACGCGGGCTTCCTCATCGTCCAGCGTGAGGACCGACTGCACTTCATCAGGATCGTCGGCATTCATATGATACAGCTCCCGGCGCTCATCGTTGTGTACAATAACGACCAGATGATCGCCTGCTTCGGTAATCAAGGAATATTTCCGGCCAATGCCGGGGAGATCGATTTCTTTGAGGTTCATTGGAATTCCCTCCTTTCGCAAAAAGAAGGCGGCTGCTTCAATCGCGCTGCAGCCGGAGGAGTAGCATCAAGCAGGCCGCCCGTCAGGGGGCGCTTCATGCCGTTCGGAGAATAATAATGAAACCGCTTTCTAGCTGCGCTATGCCAATCTGACGGAGACCCGTCCATTCGCTTCATCGTTTTCATCCACGCTTGGCTATGGTTCATAGTAGATATCACCTCCTATTTGCGGCCTGCGCACTTTCATGCTGCTGCGGTGCTGTGTCTTCATCATGCTGCTTCCTCCCTTTATCCAAAATAAAGAAGGCTTCCGTTCTGTAGAAGCCTCCCCCTCATTGTACCAAATGTCCCCAAGAAGTCCACCCTGTCAGGCAACAGCCAGAATTGTAATTACTGTACAGGGTGTGATAAATATCACATCAAATGTAACCTGTCTACGCCTATAATAAACGATAAGAGAGAAGAAGCCGTTGTTCAGGCGTTCATTTATGGGGAGGTAGTTGTTCATATGCAAAAAGAAATTCACATTCCGGAAAATCCGGTATCCCGCTTTTTATTCAGCAGTACAAGAGCGGGGCTCATCTGGCTCGTTATCCGCTTGTACCTTGGCTATGCGTGGATTACGGCAGGCTGGAAAAAAGTGACCAGCCCGGCATGGACGGGAGACAACGCAGGCTCGGCCCTGCAGAGCTTCGTCAAGGGCGCGCTGGCCAAGGCTGAGTCAGGCAAGGATGTTACCGGCTGGTATGCAGGGTTTCTGGAAAGCTTCGTGCTTCCCAATGCCAAGATTTTTGCCTATATGGTCGCTTTCGGCGAGCTGCTGGTCGGACTGGGCCTGATTTTGGGTCTCCTTACCGGAATTGCGGCATTCTTCGGCGCCATTATGAACGTCAGCTTTTTGTTCGCCGGAACACTCAGCACAAACCCGCTGCTGTTTATTCTTGCCACTTGGCTCGTATTAGCCTGGAAAAACGCTGGCTGGTATGGTCTGGATCGCTGGGCGCTTCCGCTGCTGGGCACACCTTGGGGCGGTAAAGCAAGTCATAAAACTCACACCACCCGCGTCGATTAGAACCGTTCGTGAAAAATAAAAAAGCCGGCTCGAGCTACGGCTGGTTGTAGAAAGGGAGCCCCCGCGGGCTCCCTTTCTTATGGGTTCAGCTTATCGATTCCGGCACATAAATCGGGCCTTGCACACTTTCATCCGCCATGATCCTCAGCAGCGCTTTGGACAGCTTATGCGGCTGATACGGCTTGACCAGGTACCCTCTGGCCCCGAGATCCTGAGCCCGCTCTTTTTCTTCAAAAGCGCTGGAAACCAAAATCGGCACATGCTTCAGCAAATCACTATGCTTCATCTGTTCAATGACAGCCCAGCCGCTCATGCCGTGAGCCAGCACCAGATCCAGCACAACGGCTGCGGGAACCGTCTCCGACATCGCCTTTAGCGCCTCTTCGCCCCGGGCAAACTGAACGACATGATAGCCGCTCTCCGTCAATTCCTCCGCCAGCAGATCGGACAAGCTCGCATCGTCCTCGACAATGTAGACCGGACCCTTGCCCTGGGCTGCCGATTGTGCGGCCAATGCCATTGACTCATAGGCCGGACCGGCCAGCGGCAGCAGCAGCGTAAAGGTGCTGCCTTGCCCGTACACCGACGACGCCTTGACGTCTCCGCCGTGAATGTTCATAATTTCCTTCACAATGGCAAGCCCCAGCCCCGTTCCGCCAATCTCCCGGCGATCCGAGTTATCCACCCGATAAAATTTGTGAAACAGCTTCGGCAGCGCCTCCGCCGGAATTCCTAAACCCTCGTCCGTTATGTCAATGCATAAGTTGGCGTCCTCGCGTCTCAATTGAACAGACACTGTACCGCCATCCGGTGAATATTTGATCGCATTGCCGATCACATTCATCAGCACCTGCTTCATTTTATCCGGATCGGCATTCACATGCGCATCCTCCAGGCCGGGCTTGAATTCAAACCGGTGATTCGGCGCGTTCACACGCTGCAGCTCCATGGTTTCCCGAATGGCATCCGCCATATTCATCATGCTGAAATCATACGTCTGCTTGCGCGACTCCATCCGCTGGAGATCCAGGAAGTTATTAATGAGGGAAGTGAGCCGGTTTGCTTCCTGATGAATCGTCCCGATGTATTTCTTTTGTCTTTCCGGTGTAAGCTGTTTATGCAGCAGCAGCTCGGCAAAGCCGAGAACGCTCGCCAGCGGTGTCCGCAGCTCATGGCTGACCGTACTGACAAACTCCGATTTCAGCTGGTCGGCCTCATATTCTTTGGTAATGTCACGATGCACAAGCAGCATCCCTACGTGCTCATCTCCGGTATACAGCGGCTCGCTGTAGATTTGGACAACACGCGGCTGCGGAGCTGTCATCTCATAAATCAGGCGCTCCCGCCCGGTCCCCCGCCCCTCAACAAGATCGAGAATATACTGCTGAAGCGCCTCTGCATGTTTGACCAAAGAATGTATTCGGGCATCCAGCTGCTCCAATGTCAAGTTGACTGCCGGACCGGTTTCCCATTCGTAGCCCATCATCTGCTTCCAGCTGGAGTTAACCTGGATCGTCGTTCCATTCCGGTCAATCAGCTGCACCCCGACTTGAATCGTATCCAGCATATCCTGTGTCAGCTCACGCTGGCCTTCCGCCTTTTCATACATGTCCAGCTTCTCCAGCGACAGGGCAATTTGCTTTGCAAAGGCCGCTCCCTCCGCTTCGTCCTTCCCGGAGAAATCCAGGCTCATCCGGGTCAGCACCACAAGTGCAATCAGATTTCCTCCGGCATCCAGCACCGGAACGAATATGTCGCTTACATAGGCTGGTTCCAGATGATATCCGCGTTCGGAGGCGGAGGCAGCCCTTTTCAGCGTGTAAGGATGGCTGCTTTCCTCAATGCGGGGCAGGACACCGTCCTCATACGTGGACATAAACTGTCCTATCGCTTCCTCCGACAGACCGAACGAAGCATAGTCGCGCTTTGCCCCGAGCAGGAGAATCATGCCCTTATCAGCCTTCATCAGCTCCACCATGTTTAAAATGATGCTTTTAAGCAGATCCTGCCGGTTTAAGGTGGTAGAGATGGAACGAATAAACCGGTTGCGCCTCTGCAGGTCCTGCTCGTTCTCCTCCATTTTAAAGAGCGCCTCGGTCAGCTCCTCCTGCTGCATTTGCAGCTCATCCTGCTGGGCCTGCAGCTCTTCGTTCTGGGCGACGAGCTCTTCTTCCTTGGTCTGAATCTGGATCATCATCGCTTCCAGCGAACGGGCCAGCAGTCCGATTTCATCCGCCCGGTCCGTATAGCGTATCTTCTCGACACGTCCAAGGGCAAAGGCGCTCGCGCTTGCCGAAAGTCTGCCGAGCGGCATGCCGAAATCCCGGGCGGTCTTAATCATCATCAAAAATAAAAAGGTCATAATCAAAATAAGATACAACACGTACTGGAAGTTCTGCGCCTTCATCCGTTCGGCAAACATAGCTTCGCCTTCATCCAGCTTCATCTGGTTCGTCCGGTTAAAGGCTCGGGCGTCCCGAATGAAGTTGTTGACCTCCTCAATCATGCCCTGCCCGGCCAGCTTGCGCAGACCCTCATCATCATTTGCACGCACATATATGACCGCCTGCGGCAGCGTTTCGGCGAAATATCGCTGGAAGAACGACTCCACGAAGCGGACAAGCTGCTGCTCCTCCGGGTTCATTCGGTACTGCTTATAGGTGGCAATAGTTTGCTCCAGCTCCGCCTTTTCCGCAAAAATCAATTTGTATTCCTCTTCACTCTGAAAGGCGTAAAATCCGCGCGCACGGAAAAAAATACCGTTCGCATGATTCGCAATGCTCTCGACCAGCCGCTGCTTTTCCCTAAGCTCGCCGTTCAGCGTACGGAACCGCTCATGCTCGCTCTGCTCCTTGAAATACAAAACCCCGGCACCTGCCAGAACGAGCAGCAAGAACGTAATCATCATGCCCATAAAGCGCATCATCAGGCTTTTTCGAAACGGATTGACGAGGTTGCTCATGCCAGCATATCCCCTATTTTTCGCACCAGCTCCAGAGGACTAAACGGCTTCGACATAAAATCGTCGGCGCCTGCATGTCTTACGCGCTCCTGCTCCTTATGCTGGCTTTTGGCGGACAGCATTAATATTTTGACATTGTGCTTGTCCGGCATTTCCCGCACCCTCGTAATGACATCAAGCCCGGTGAGCTTGGGCATCATATAGTCCAAAATAATTAAATCGTAGCTGCCGGAGCAAATGGCCTCCAGCGCCTCCTCCCCGTCGCAAGCGACGTCCAGATCATACCCTTCATCCTCCAGCGTATCCGCTACCAGCATACGCAGCACCGCTTCATCTTCCGCAAGCAACAGCTTTGCCACTTCATAAACCAACCTTTCTACAGGCATTATTTCAATCTTCGCAGCAGACGCTTCACACGCGCTTCAAGCTCGCCGATCCGGAACGGCTTCGTTAAATAATCGTCCGCACCGAGCTGCAGGGCGCGAACAATATCGTTTTCCTCAGAACGTCCGGTCAGCATAATCACCGAGTACTGGTTCGAATCGGGCATCGCCCGAATTCGTTCCAGCACCTCCAGACCGTCCATCTTCGGCATAATACCGTCCAGGATGACCAGGAATGGGTTCCGCTGACTATGCCATGGGTCCGCAAAAAAGATTTCCCCGTCACGATAAGTCCGAACCTCCACCGGCATAATCGCACCGATGGACTCCTTCAGACATTCCAGGAGCATCGCCCGAACGATGGCGTCATCATCAATAATCGCAATGTTGAGCTTGCGGGCCGGCTGCGTAAGCTCCATGCCGATGCTGCCGATTTCAATCCGGCTTCGCCCGTTTTGCTTCGATTGGTACAGGGCAAAATCGGCGGCCTCCAGCCATTTCCGGTAATACAGCGGGTCTGCCTCCAGCACCTCTACGACCCCGGCGGAGAACGTTACTCGCAGGTAATCCGGCTCCTGGCCGAAATCGATTTGGGAGAACTGGCCGAGAAGCCGCTCCAGCAGCAGCTTGGCGTCCTGTTCCCCCGTTTGCGGCATAAGCATGACGAATTCTTCCCCGCCATACCGGATCAGAATATCGGTCGCCCGGATATTTTCCTTCAGAAATTGGGTAAAGCCGGCCAGCACCTTATCCCCGACCAGATGACCGTACACATCGTTCACCTGCTTGAAACGGTCCAGGTCAATAACCGCCAAAGAAAAATTTTTATTCACCCGCTGCCGCTCATGGCACAAGCGTTTATAGGCTTCATCGAAATATTTCCGGTTTAGCGCCCCTGTCAGCTCATCAATAAAGAGCAGGCTGTCCAGCTGCCTTTTCTTTTGCATTTGCCGCTTCATGCGCGCCAGCAGTTCCTCGACATCGAGCGGCTTGTTCAGGAAATCGTCCGCGCCCATTTCAAAAGCCTTGAGCCGGGTAGCCCTGCTCACATCCGTACTGATCACGGTAGTCGGGATGAAGCTTTTGCTGATGCGCTCCTTGAGCGTCTCTATCACTTCAAATCCGCTTTTTTCCGGAATGATTAAATCGAGAATCAGGCAATCCGGGGATAAATCATGGAAATAATGAATCGCCTGATACGGGTTCACGGTTGCAATCACAAAATAGCCCTGAGACTCCAGCTCCTCCTTCAGGAATTGAAGCAGCGTAGCATCATCATCTAAAATAAGAACTAACGGCTGATCAGCCGGAATTTCGCTCTCATCAATCGAATGCTCCGTGGTTAAAATGTCCTGATGCTGACGGGCGGCGTACGTCTCCTTGATTAAAGGAAATAGAAACGCCCGCAAATCATCCGGCTTCCACGCTTCGATGGCCATGGCTTCGGCCTGCTGCAGCAGCTTGCCCGACAGGGCGGACAGCACTGGCATTTGAATCGTGCCGGAGGTCCCTTTGATAGAATGCAAGAATCTGCAAACTTCCTCGTGATGTATAGCCTCATGTGGGTGCAGCCAAGCCTCTATTTGATTGCGTATGCTTGCCAGCAAGGAATCTCTATATTTCTGCAAAACTATCCCCCTCCGCGAATTTGCCGCAGACAAGCGCACCGGTTTATATAAACCACAGGCGCGTTTTCTTATCGTTAGGTGAAACCTGCTGATAAGCCCATTTAAAGCCAGATGATGAGCGCAGCGGACTACAAGCATGGTTATGAAAAAAATCGATTGCTGTCGAATTTGATGATGCTAATTATAGCACATCCCGCTGCGGATTTTTATAATTCCTGTTTGGAATCCTATCGGGGGCTTACAAATGTGGTACTAGTGCTTGATTCCGCAAAAGTTCCAACGGTAATAGGGCAATCTTACCAAGGGTTATGTTACACTTGATGAACATA
>NZ_JBBBNV010000005.1:0-177639 GCF_037137075.1 Paenibacillus sp. y28 | reverse complement strand
ACAGGAACTACCTGCCAATCCATTGTAAAGGATTTTTTTGCGTCTGAATGAGATAAATACAGAAAATTATGAAGATTCAGGGAAAATTAATGCAACGCTAGTGATATGAAACTGACGTGAAAAAGTTTTCCTGAGAATAATCTGGTAATCCCTTACATTATGTAGTCGGCCGTTTCTTCAGAATTCTCAAACCCGAGAAACGCAAGCCGGATTACTCCGTTCGTATGCACCAGCGTCCCTTTTAATTGAAAACCGACAACCTCTTAATAAAACCGGATTGCCCGTTCAAGATCCTGTACAACAAGGCCGACATGATCGATACGTTTTAATGCCATCCGTGTTTCCCCCTGATTCCTATTATTCTGAAAAACGAGCTGATTTTAATCACCAATCTTAGTCATGTTATTCCGATGTTTCAAGTCGGTTTTATTTTGCCTAGGCCAAGCCATTGGAAAACTTTGCGCAATGAACCTGTCCGAAGTCTCTGCTACAATGGAACCTGTCTGAAGGGCGCACAAGCTTACGCCTTTTTTTGTTGCTTGATTCCCGTCAGACCAACTACAACAAAGGCCGAAGCTTCTACGGAAGCGCGGGGGAACCTCTTTATTTGGGGTGAAGCCACGTTCAGTGGCCGGGTGATTGCTCTTTGACCCGAATCCGTCAGCTAACCTCGCAGGCCGCAAAAAAGGAGAGGATCGTTTTGCGTTTTAAAAAATCAGTGTTGTCCGGATTTCTTGCCGTCAGTACCCTTGTTGGAGCCAGCGCCGTCTCTGCCGCATCCCCGGGAGAATCGGCCAACAATACGGGTTCTCATACAATTTACAAGCAGTACACCTTTGACCTGGGCTCCTTGCTTCAACAGCAGCAAACGCAGCAAGGGAATTCTTCCTTCGATTGGTCCAGCCTTCTGAACAAGCTTCCCGGCTATACCTCCAATTCGGGGCAAGCCTCTTCGGGGAACGAGACAAATAGTAATAACGGGGCAGCTCCGGGCTGGACCATCCCTGATTGGAACATAGGCACAAATCAAGGCGGCACCGGCAGCAGCGGTTCCGGCAATGGAGCCGGTACGGAGAACGGAAGCCAGGCCACAACCGGTAACGAGGGCAGCCAAGCCAGCACCGGTTCCGATCAAGGCACTGTCAATGACAGCAGCTCCGCCTATGCCAGCCAAGTCGTTGATTTGGTCAATCAGGAACGGGCCAAGGCAGGTCTGAATGCACTGACCAGCGACAGCGCCCTGGCTAAGATGGCTCTGGACAAAGCGAAGGATATGTACAACAATAATTATTTCGACCATAACTCTCCAACCTACGGCTCGCCATTCGACATGATGAGAACGTACGGCATCAGCTACAGCTATGCGGGAGAAAACATTGCCAAAGGCCAGCGCACTCCGCAGGATGTCATGACGGCATGGATGAACAGCAGCGGACACCGCGCAAACATCCTGAACGCCAACTTCACGAAAATCGGCGTGGCTTACTACAACGGAGAATGGGTGCAAGAGTTCATCGCCAACTAACAAGCCCATACGCCAAGCAAACAGCGGTCGTCTTCGGACGGCCTTTTTTTTATGCCGCTCCGCTTGGCGTTCTTGCTTGATGCAGCCCAATTCGTCTTCCCAGCCTATCCCCTTGGCCGACTCCCGCGATTCCTCGCCCTCGCCGCGCATTCTTTTATTTGAAATATGTAACCCGGCAGACAAAGCTTGAAGCGGCTTTAGCCCCAAAAAACAGCAGCCCTTCGCCGGCTGCTGCTTTCGTATTATATATTCTGCTGTTGCAGGTTAATCCGGTTGCCCGCACCGCTGCCGCTTCAGCCCCGTTTATTATGCCCCCGCACCTCGATGACCTCCACAAAAGGCCGGATACGCTCCATAATGCGCCTTCCCTTGGTTTCCTCTTCCCCGTCCTTATTCGTAAAGCTGAAGTGCTTTTCCAGCTCGTCCAGCTCGTAGTTGGAAGTAAAAAAGGTCGGCTTCCGGTTCATCCGGTAATTCAATATGGCTCCCATGACATGGTCGCGTACCCAAGGATTCAGGTTCTCGGCCCCGATATCGTCAAAAACGAGCAAATCCGTTTCCTTCAGCGCGTCAATGGTTTCCTTCAGCCGCTGCTGGTCGCCGAACATGTTTTTCAAGTCCTCCACGAAATCAGGCATGTATACAATGGCGCCGGTCCGCCCGCTTTTGGCGAGCTCGTGCAGCATATAGCACATCAGGAACGTCTTGCCCGTACCGAATTGACCTACCAAATAAAACCCTTTGCGCTGCAGGCCGCCTTCCTTCGTCTCGACCATATACTCCAGCAGCCTTCCTACCGCCGTGGCCCGTTCCGGGTCCTTGTCCAGAATATCGTCAAGCGAATACCCTCCGGTCAAAGAATGCTCATCGACATAGAAGCTCCGGATACGCCTGCGAACCGCCTCCTGTGTCTGATGGGCGATCCATTTCTTGCAGGATACTTTGCGGTCATGAATATAGACGGCACCTCCCGCAGCTTCAACCGACAATTGGGTATAATGGCCTTCAAAATCATTCGGACAGCGCTCCAGTCCCGGGCAGCTCGTACAGTTCGTATATTCATTGATGTACTGGTACAGCCGGTTTACATGAATTTTGAGCGTATGATCATCCAAATCCGGATACTTGGCACGCCATTTGACAATTAGCGGGTGTCCAATCACCTGCTGCGTTTTTTCCTCCATACGCCGCCACATGGACTCTGCCGGAAGCTGCTTTAATACGTCCGATATCGATTCCACAGCCATTCTCCCCTCTCCCCAAATGACGCTCCTGCCCCGCAAGCCTGTCCGCCCTTACTCCCCGGCTCCAGCTGCACCGGCCGGACTATGAACGCTTCTTCCCGTCAATCCTCTCGGCCAGCTTGCGGATACGCTCCAGCTCATCCGAGCTGGGAGCCGCTCCTTGCCCTGCATTCTCCTCAATCATCTGAATGCGCGGCCGCTGTCCGCCGCCGCTGGCGGCCTTTCCCCGGCCTGACGCGCTGCTCCCGCGGCCGCGGGAGGCAGCAGCACCACCGCCGCTTTTTCCGGCTGACAGCTCCGCCCGCTTGCGCAGCTCGGCCCGGAAATAGGCGACCGCCTGCTCATACGTCCCGACATGCTTGGCCAGCATATTGGTGGCAATCGATTCAATGTACCGCTCTGTCCATGAAGCTCCCTTCAACGTGTGCAGATGATGCGTCAATACATTAAGCACCGGATCGGACAGCTTATAATTGATGTTGAGCTTGGCGTAAATGTTTAATATATTTTCGGTCAGCATTCCGTTCAGGAAGAATCGCTCCAAGACCACGGTATAAGGCTCTCTGCGCAGCAAAAGCATATACTCGTAAGCGGAGAGCTTGCCTTGAAACAGCTGCGGCACCTCAAGCGCATACTCCATAGCCAGCAAGCCGGCTTGGCCCGAATGCTTGCCGCCCTGCTCTCCCGCCCCGCCTTCACTAGGCCACAGGCCCGCTTCACCCGCCGCGCCGGCCTCGCTTTGCTCCGGCCACTGCTGGCTAAGCCACCGCTGACGGTCCTCCTCCCGCTTCTTGCCCTGCCGGAAATACGAGTTGGCCTTGTAGTTGAGCAAATCCTGATCCGGCTCGCCGTCATCCTTAAACGATCCGTCCTCATCAAGCAGGCGCACCAGCTCACGCAGCGATAAACGGTATTTTTTGGCCAGCATGTTCAGAAACACGAGCTGCCCCGGCTGATGCTTCAGCTCTTCCACATGCCCCCGGTTTAACGACCCCCGCGGAAAGCGGGAAATAATGTCGGCGTACCCGAAGCCTTGACTTGCGACATCCGGCACGCCGCGGCTTTCCTGCTTGTCAGGCTGTACGGAAACAGCAATTTCCTGAAGCGCCTGCTCGAATTCAAAATCGATGACCTGCGTATTCAACCGGAACAGCTCATAGAACGGCACAGTCAAATTCTCACTCTGAACCCCCGCGTCCTGCAGCTCGGACGGCGGCTCGTTCCAGAACTGCTCCTTGACGGCCAGGACGGCGTACTTGCCGATTTTGTCCCGCAGCAGCAGGGTAAAATGCTGATTTTTAAAAAATTCGACCGGATCCAGCGGCGCCTGCAGCTCATACTCGTACACCGTATCGTCGGCCGCCGGCACGAACTTGCGGCTTGTCTGCAGCAGTCCGATCGCTTCCAGCCGGGACGTCTGCTCGATCAAATATTTGCGCCCTTTTTCCCCCGGCTCCAGATCGAGCGCCAGAAACAGCTTCCGCTGCTGCTCCAGACTGGAATAGCCCATCCGGCCTTCCGGGAGCTGATGGTACAATGTCATATACAGGCCGATGGCAAATGCGCCGACCATGGGCTGGTACATCGCATTGAGCACACTCATATCCAGTTGGCTTAATGAAAAATGACGCACCACCGCAAACCGGTGATGCTCTGTGAATTGATGGATATTGCTTACACGCATCGATTGTTTTACACCATCTTCGTTCGAATAATTGCTTACCCCTCATTGTAGCATATCCGCCCGCTTCCGTGGACAGGAAAAAGCTGATTGCCGCAGCGTATCATCCATGTGGTCGACCGACCGCCGTCTGCAGCGAAACGCCGCTCGCTGGGAGCTGCCCGCGGTGCTCAGCTTGTTCCAGCCGCTCGACTGGGCCTGATTTGATTGCAGACCGGTTCGGCAGCTGTCGCCCGGTTTGCGCCGTCATGCAGCAGCCACCGGCGCAAACCGGGCAAACCGGAAAGCGCAGTCCTCCGCCATAACGCAACAGGCCTCCCTGCGCCAAGACGCAGTGAGGCCTGCTGTGGAAGCAAGCATTCAAAACATTTTATAACCGAGCACCCGCAGCTTACGGATAGCCGACCCGCTCAGCACGGCCCCAATCAAGCCTCCGGCCGCGGGGATAATATCGCCCACGGAGTAATCGAAGAAAGACCCGACCGTCATGCCCCGATAAATAGCCAGACCGATTAGCAGGGCAATGAAGGCGTAAATCGGAAACCAGGTTGTTTTGAGCAGCATATTCAAAATAAAGCCGAGGCCGAAAAACAGCACGAATATGAGCAGCGTGCCGATAATCAACTGGGCGATTTGCATCACCATCACGAAACTCCTCCTTCAAGAAATACGGACGCATTGCTGCGCTTTCATTTCTTCTTATCGCTTCCTAGTGTACAAAACGTACGGCTGGAAAGTCAACGGAGCCGGGGAAGACGGTTTTGACGGTTATGTGACGACGTTTGCCCTGATTCCGTATATTCGTTACAATGAGTGGAGACAATTCACTCACATTTTGGAAGGAGTTATACATATGAGCGATGCAGTACAAACGTTAGAAGGCTGGTACGCCCTTCATGATTTCCGGGCCATCGACTGGTCGGCCTGGAAGCAGGCTTCCTCAGAGGAGCGCGCGGGCGCGGTGGACGAGCTGCTTACCTTAATGGAAGGCTGGAACCGCACCGAGCAGCAAAAGCAAGGCAGCAACGCCTTTTATTCCATCGTCGGCCAAAAGGCGGACATTGCCTTCATGTTCCTTCGCGAAACATTAGAGGAGCTTAACGAGCTGGAAACCGCTTTTAACAAATCGGCCTTGGCGGCCTTTACCATCCCGGTTTATTCCTACGTCTCCATCGTCGAGCTGTCCAGCTACATGGCGAAGCCCGGCACCGATCCGATGCAGGACCCGGACATCTTGGCCCGCCTCAAGCCGGAGCTCCCAAAAGCCAAGCATATCTGCTTCTACCCGATGAACAAACGCCGCTCCGGCAATGACAACTGGTACATGCTCAGCATGGAAGAGCGCCGTACCATGATGCGCAGCCACGGCATGATCGGCCGCACCTACGCGGGGCGCGTCAAACAAATTATTACCGGCTCGGTCGGCTTTGACGATTGGGAGTGGGGCGTGACCCTGTTCTCGGATGATGCCCTTAACTTCAAGAAGCTGGTCTATGAAATGCGCTTTGACGAAGTTAGCGCCCGTTATGGCGATTTCGGCTCCTTCTATGTAGGCAACCTGCTGGATACCGACAAGCTGAAACAGCTGCTGACCGTCTAAAACCGTCATGACTTTCTGTCGCTTCCCCGGTATGAAAGCAGCTCTTTCACAGAAAAAGCTTTCCTGAGCAACGACAAAACCCGCCGGGGCTGCCAGCAGCGCCCGAGCGGGTTTCTATTTTTCCCTTTTCAATATCTTTGTCTATCTCTTATCTCTAGTCTCTTATCTCTACTCTTCGTCTTCGCTCTCCAAGGCCTCTTTACTGCGCAAATACTCTTCGGTCGCGCGGTCACGTTCCCGGCCTTTTTCCTTCAAGCGCTCAATCCCCGGCTGAATGAGCAAATCGACTTCCTTCTGCACCGTATACGCCAGATCGTACCGATTCTGCGATTCCAGGAATCCGCCCACTTCCATTAAAGCATTATACCGTTCCAGCTCTTCCCGGGTCAAGAGCCCGCGCACCTGAACACTGCAATGTCTCATGGCTACAATTTTCCTTTTTTCAGCACGAGTGTAATACCGCCGATAATGTACAAGTAACGCAGGTCGATCAATTTTTTCATCAGGTAGGCGGTGTAGCCCTTCATCTTCTTCGTCCCGACGAGTCCGATGGCTTCGCCTTTCCCCAGAGACGCCACGGTCCCTTTCATGGAAAATTTGAATTCCTTCAGCTGTTCGCCCCGCAGCGAAGCGACCAGGTTATGCGCACAGCATTCGCCCTGCTGCATCGCAATTTGCGCTGTCGGCGGATATGGACGCCCGTCCGGGTTGAACATCAGAGAGCAATCGCCCAGGATATACACGTTCTCAAATTGCGGCGAACGCAGATTCGGGTCCACCTTGACCCGGCCGCGCATCGCTTCGAAGCCGGCTTCCTCCAGCATATGATTGCCGCGGATGCCTCCTGTCCAAATGACCGTAGCGGATTTAATTAGCTCGCCTTCACCAATCACGACGCCTTCCGGCGTGCATTCCTTAATGGCTGTTCCCAGCTTGAACTCCACGCCCTTCTTGGCGAGAACGTCCATGCCGTACTGTACCAGCTCCGGATCGAAGCCCGGAAGCGCAGACGGGGCAGCTTCAATATTATAAATTTTGACCAGCTCGGGACTCACATCGAATTCCTTGCACAGCTCCGGCACACGGTCAGCCAGCTCCGCAACAAACTCAATGCCTGTAAACCCGGCGCCGCCAACAATGAAAGTCAAATAATCCTTGCGGTGCGGTTCACGCTTGAACTTGGCAAACTGGTATTCAATATGTTCACGAATGAGGCGTACGCTGTTGATAGAACGGATATTAAAGGCGTTCTCCTTCAATCCCGGTATACCGAACGTTTCCGGCTCTCCGCCGAGACCAACGACCAGATAATCGTAAGAAAGGGTACCATCCTCCAAAATCACCTTGCGCTCTTGAGGCTTGATTTGCACAACCGTCGACTTCACAAAATCGATTTTGAACTCGTCGATCAGCTTCAAGATATTGACCCGCGCATTCTCCGGATTGTCAGTGCCGGCAGCGGGCATATGCAAATGGGTGGTAATGTAATGATAGTCGTGTTTATTAACAAGGGTGACATCCGCTTCGTTATAGTTCAATTCCTTCTGCAAGCGAATGGCTGTCAGAATTCCCCCGTAACCCGCTCCCAAGATGACAATTCTAGGTACTCGACTCATTGTTTAATCCCTTCCAGTTCGATGTTGTTTTCATGTGAAAATTTACACAAGGGGCTACAACCCATTATGTCCTTTTATATAATGAAGCGGCGTTTCCGAATTTCGACAATAAATTTCTCATCATATAATATAACGTATCCTCGAAAATATCAAGCAGTAATTTGACTCCATCCTTGTAAAAGGCGGCTTTTTCAGCAGCTTGAGATTTCGCTTGCCTGCGGGCCTGCATTCATGGCCTCTATAAAAGAAGGGCATCCTAACCGGAAGAATGGTTCTGAAGGGTAGGGATAGCCTTTGTCTATATATATGCAGATATGCCCACTGTGCAACGGGCTGGAGGAAATAAACGCAGCTTGTCCTCGCTGCTCCGCGGCAATGACAGACGCCGGACGCCAGGAGGATTACACCGGACCTTATGCGCCTTATCAGGAGCGCACAGCCCCTGTGCATACGGCTGAAGCCGATACAGGCGCTCTATCCGTGTGCATACACAGGCTTGAATGTCCCCAATGCGGGACGGCTGCCCCATATTCGGCCATGGAACAGATACTGCCATAAGCATAAATCTGTCCTTATACGAAGTAAAAAGCTCAGTTGGCCTGAGCTTTCAGCGCTGGGAATGCGGGTATTTGAAGCTGGCGTCTCTGTATCTCGTTCTCAAGCATCCGGATAAAATCCGGTTCCAGTTGTAAATAAATGGCCTTGGCATAACATTCAATCAGCGCCTCATCTGTAAGCAGCCTCATGTTCATCACCCGACCCTGTTTTAAAGTAATTTCATCTTACCATACACAGTCTTCAGGAACAAGTGTTCTGTTATCCACAGGTTTCTGTGGATGAGCTGTGGGCATGTTGTTGACAAGATGGGAATTTGTACCAACGGCGGCTGTGAATGATGTGCATAAAGTTATCCACAGCTTCCAATATTATGATGATGCATTTTCATATTTTTTAAGTCTTTTTAATAGACCGTCCGCTGATAGATAGTTTACCCCGGCATTGATCCGGTAAATCTCATCTTTTCCCGGCACATTGATGCCCTCCGCCGTTGTGAAGAAGAAGCCGATTCCCAGCTCCCGGCCGATTTGCAGCGCTGTTTCATTATATGCCCCGAACGGAAACGCAAGCAGCCGTTCCTGAATCCCCAGCTCATCCTCCAGCCTCCGATCGGCCCGGATGAGGTCTGTTTTGACCCGTTCCCTGTACTCCTCCTCTGTTTCCAGGCGGTTCTCCTTATCTAGCAGCATCCGGTTCGCCAGCGCCGGCTTCAAATTCAGGGTCTGATCAGCCTTGACATACTCATGGAGCTTATTCGTATGTGAATAGAACGACATCCCGTTCCTCTTCATCTCCCGCATCTGATCCCAGTTCAAGCGGGGCGTTCCCTTGGCGGGCGGATTGTCGATAGAATCCACCACGACGAATTTGGTTGCCGGAAAGCCGAATTGAAGCAGCTCCGGATACGCCTGGGTATAGAAGGATTCGTAGCCGTCATCAAATGTAATCAGCACGGCATTTTGCGGAACCTCTCCCTTGCTGCTCATGAATGCCACGAACTGTTCCATTGTTATGATGTTATAGCCATTGTCCCTCAGCATCTGCAGCTGATTATGAAATCGCTCCCTGGAAATCGTAATGCCGTTCTCCTTAGGATCGATATGATGATATACCAGCACAATCGCCTTGTTCCGGTAATGACGCGCCTGCTTGCTGTAATCCGGCTTGGGCCGCTGCAAGGCGGCTGTAAGCTCAGGACCGGCCGCTGCAAGCACCGCAGACTGCGGCTGAACCTGACCCCCCCTTTGCCCTGGCGCGCTCTCCCCGGAATTGTCAACCGCTGCGCCGGAGGAGCCGGCCGCCGCCGCCGGCCTCTGTGCAGGCTCCGCTGCCCGCCAAGCAGTGCCTGCCTGAGCGGGCTCAATTTGCCCGGGCTGCTTTTGCTGCGCATGTGGCGGTTGCCCGGACCCGGATGCCGGTTGTAAGGCTTCTCTGTCCGGACCGTAGCCCGCTGCGTAGCTGCTCTGATCCGCCACAGGAGTGGACGACGCTTCCTCAGGCGCAGCCCCCTCATATAATTGCGGCGGCTCATACGCCGGCAGCAGGATGAACAAGAGCACCAGCGCCAGCATAATGACAGCTTGAATCAGGATCATTACCGGTTTGCTTTGAAGCGGCGCACGCATCGTTAGATTCCACCTTCACTAGATATGTAAATCACATTATATGATGTAAGCGCTTTCTAATAAATAAAATATACTTGCCCCAATTTCATTTTATTGGTCGTCTTCGGCAATATTCACCGGACCGGTTCGGCCGCGCGCGCTGCTGCCTTTTACACATACCTAGGGCGATGATCCGCGCATCGGCGTCTCTCTCGGCGCCGGCGGACGGACAGTTTCACGGTGGAGGCCGAAGGCCTCCCCGCCGCCCCGCGCCAAGACGGACTCGCCTGTCGCCCCGCACTTGCCACCCCCAGGCTTATGTATACAGCACCGGCGGCAAAAAAGAACCGCTAAATAAAAAACCTCTCCAACGGAAATATCCGTTGTGAGAGGTTGTATATACAGCTTATAAACACCGGGAAGTGGTGCTTAGCATTTCTCAGGCGTGCCTTCTTCCTTGACTGTGCGGAACGAGCTGCCACAGCCGCATGTGACGCTGGCATTCGGGTTATCGATGGTGAAGCCCCCGCCCATCGCCGATTCCTTGTAATCAATAATAAGCCCGCGCAAATACTTCACGCTTTCCTCGTCGACGATCACCTTCAGGTCGTCAAACACAAGCTCGTTATCATTGTCATGCCGTTCGTCATCAAAGCCCATGCCATATGAGAAACCGCTGCAGCCGCCGGATTTCACGCCAACCCGCAAAAACAGGTTCGGTGTTTCTTCCGCTGCAAGCAGCTCTTTTATTTTATCTGCTGCTGTTTCTGTAATTGTAATCATTCTTGTTCCCTCCCGTAATCCGTTTCTGGCTTACACGTCTAAGTATACTCCGTTTGCCGTCACGGTACAAGGGAAGCCGCCTCATCATTTCTACCAGAGCCGGTGCTACAAGCTGTGGTAATAACGAAGCAGCAGCTGGTCCAAATCTTCGCTGCACTTCTGAACATCGGGGTGATTCAAGCCTAGGGTGCAACCCATACTGACCAAACGCTGGCGGACGCTCTCGATCTGATCGGCAAGCTCGCCCGGTAAAATCTCCATTCTCTCGACACATATCATCGTAATCACCTATTCCTCACAAGTCCCGATGGCTTAGAATAAAGCTCACAATCTGATAGTATAGCGGAATGTTTTATAAAAAGATACAAGATTAGTATAAATATTTAAAAAAATGTGCCAAAATGCCGCTGAAAAGAGCGATATGCCCGGTAATAAACCGAACTGGGCCGTTGACAAGACCCGTCGTTTTGAATTCAGGCTGCTGTATTGCCCCTGCCCGGCAGGAGGTTTATAATGAAATAGAATTAGGCAAGTGACCCGGCAAACAGAGCAAAACAGCTCACTGCCGGTCTACGGGTGCTGCGGCAAGGGCGTAAGCTCGGAGCTGCCTTTTTCTTGTTATAGGAGGCTGCGGAATCGCTTTTCTTTGTTGGAGTTGCATGTCTTATAGGAGGGAGCAACAGCTATGAATGTCATCATTAAAGATGCAAAACGGCGCATGGCCGAAATTGTGGAAAAGGTGGAAAACGAACAGCGCCTCAGTGTAGAGGACGGTGTTTTCCTGTATGAGTCGGACGATTTGCTGACCATGGGCCAGCTCGCCAATCAAGTGAATCTTCGCAAGAACGGACGCAATGTTTATTTTATCGAAAACATGAGCTTATATTATACCAATGTGTGCGAAGCGCACTGTGCGTTCTGTCACTTCCGCCGCGACGAAGGGCAAGACGGTGCCTATACGCTGAGCCCGCAGGAAATGGTCGAGTATGTGGCGCAATATTACCATCCCGGCATGCGGGAATTCCATATTACGGGCGGACACAATCCGAATGTGCCGTTTTCCTACTACGTGGACTGTATCAAAGCGCTGAAGGAAAACTATCCGGACGTTACCATCAAGTCCCACACCGCGGCGGAAATCGAGTTCTTCTCGCGCATTAGCGGCCTGAGCTATGCAGATGTGCTGAAAACGCTTATGGATGCAGGACTCGGCACGCTGACCGGGGGCGGCGCGGAGATTTTATCCGAACGGTACCGCAAAAAAATGGGCGTCGGCAAGGCAACGACGGAGCAATGGCTGGAGGTTCAGCGGGTTGCGCACGGCCTCGGGCTGAAAACACACGCCACCATGCTGTACGGCTCCATTGAAACGAAGGAAGAGCGCATTCTTCATATGACCCAGCTGCGGGAGCTGCAGGATGAAACGGACGGCTTCATGGTATTCATTCCGAACGCCGTACAGCCAGCCAGCGTAAACGCCGGAATTAAACGCCGGGTCGCCGCTTTTGACGATCTGAAGACCATCGCGATCAGCCGTCTGATGCTGGATAACATCCCGCATATTAAAGCCTATTTCATTAACCTGGGCACCCAGATTACGCAAATTGCCCTTACTTTCGGAGCTTCCGACGTGCATGGCACCATTATTAAAGAGAAAATCAGTCACGCCGCAGGCGCGTTGTCTCCGGAAGGCTTGACCCGAGACGAGCTCGTTTGGCTGATCCAGGGCGCTGGCCGCGTTGCCATTGAGCGGGATACGTTCTACAATCCGATTAAAATATACGAGTAAAAGATGGCGGGAATGCCGGTTCCTGTCTTCTTGACTTTGGAAGCGGCAACCCGTCCGGTTCGGGACATAATAAAAGATATCGAATAAGTCAGCTTCTTAGAGAGCATGAAACCGGAGAGAAAGGGTACTGCTTATGAAGTCAATTGTTATTTTAGGCGGCGGCTACGGAGGCTTGACACTTGTACACGAGCTGCTGGAGAAAAAAATTCCGAAGGATACCCGCATCGTCCTCATTGACCGGATGGCGTATCAGGGGCTCAAGACCGAATATTACGCTTTGGCTGCCGGAACCATCCCGGAATCGCATATTCGCGTCGCATTTCCGCAGGACCCGCGGCTTGATATTATTTATGGCGAAATTACCTGTATCCATTTGGAGACCAAACAAGTGGAGATAAGCAATCACGACCCGGTTCCTTACGACCGGCTCATTATCGCGCTTGGTTGTGTTGACAAGTATCACGGAGTCGAAGGGGCTTCAGAATTTTCCCACAGCATCCAAACGCTGTCCTCCTCCCGTCAAGCTTATATCGCGCTGAATGAGCTTAAGCCTTATGCACAAGTTTCCGTTGTCGGGGGAGGTTTAAGCGGGGTGGAGATTGCCTCCGAGCTGCGGGAAAGCCGTCCTGATTTGAACATTCGCATTCTGGATCGGGGAGACAGCATCCTGTCTCCGTTTCCGGAGAGGCTGCGCTCCTATGTGCGCACCTGGTTTTTGGAGCATGAGGTCGAGATGCTTGGGCATTGCGCAATTTCGAAGCTGGAGTCCGGAGCCATCTACAACCGGGATGTCGAATTGGCGACGGACTTGACCGTCTGGACCGCTGGCATTCAGCCGAGCCCGCTCGTCGGCGCGCTGCCGGTAGGCAAGGACCCGCAAGGTCGTGTGCTTCTGGGGGAATATCATCAAATTCCGGAGCACCCGGAACTATTCGTCATCGGAGATTGCGCCAGTATGCCATACTCTCCCAGCGCTCAGCTTGCCGAGGTAATGGCCAGACATGTAGCCGAGGTATTGGAAGCAGAATGGGAAAACCGAACTCCCGTGCTAAAGCCTATTAAATTGAAGGGCGTACTCGGTTCGCTCGGGAAAAAGTGCGGCTTCGGCCTCATGGGCAATAAGACAACCCTAATCGGCAAAGTGCCTCGTGTTCTGAAAAGCGGCGTGCTCTGGATGTCCAAGCATCACTTCGGTTAGCTTCCAATAGCGGCGGGCACGGCACCCGCTGCTTGGCTTCACTTATTCACCGGGAATATCAAAATCAGCAAAAACGTCCTCGCTTTCGGCAATCATCGCTTCCAGACGCTGCTCCAGCTCTTGAACGGTGTCCGCTTCCACAATTTGCCCGTTAAATAAAGCGAACGGCTTCATGTAGCATATGCCGCAATTGCCGAGACAGCCGTATTCGATGACGTCAAGCTCCATCCGGCCTTCCAGCTTGGCCATTAGCCCGTCTGTGCCGTGATGCATGTTATTGGAGCAAAATTCTATAATTGGACGCATTGTTATTCCCCATCTGTGCCATTTTATTTTGAAAGTACTTGTAATATAATAATATAAAGAAAGGAGATGACGCAAATGAGTGAAAATACACAAACATCCGTTTATGATGAAGTGCTTGAGGTCTTGGATAAGCTCCGTCCCTTCCTGCAGCGCGATGGCGGCGACGTCGAGCTTGTTGATGTTGAAGACGGTATCGTTAAGCTTCGTCTGATGGGGGCATGCGGCAGCTGCCCGAGCTCTACCATTACGCTGAAAGCCGGTATTGAGCGTGCGCTTGTTGAAGAGGTTGAAGGCATCACCGAGGTAGTTCAAGTATTTTAATTGTACCGATATAAATCTCGGCGTTGACCGTTTACTTTCATTCCATTGACCAAAGCCCTGCTGGCCTGGACCATTTGTCCGGCAAGCAGGGCTTTAGTTTTTGACTCTAATGCTTTTGCAGCAGTTCATCGGTCGCTCACTGGCTGAGGATTTCTCCCTCAGTGCTTTGCGGCTCCGCCGCGTACAGCCGAGAAAGAAAGCGGCCGAATCGGGTCCAGTCCTCCGCTGATATCCATAATATTGCCTGTGATGAAATCCGAATGATCCTGGCATAGAAAAGAAATCACACGCGACACGTCCTCTCCCGATCCCGGGCGTCCGCGCGGGGACTCCCCGTCTTCCAAATGACGGACGTCGACGATCCCCTTCTCCTTATTCTCGCCACGAATATCACCCGGGCAAATCATATTGACCGTGACGCCGAACGGGGCTTCCTCCACCGCGAGCGTTTTGGTAAAAGAGACCAGCCCCACCTTGGCTGCCGCATATACAGCCCTGTGGGGCCATGCCCTTGCCTCCGCCGCATGTCCGAAGCCAAAGTGGATAATTCTTCCCCAGCCGCGGCTGCGCATGTAAGGAAGAACACGGTAATCCAGCTCCATGACGCCAAGCAGGTTACCCCGCATCAAATAGTCAATCTCGGCTAAAGAATATTCCGCAAACAGCCTCCGTTCGCGAATGAACGGCCCTGCATTATTGACGAGAATATCAACGCCTCCGAATTCCCGCTCGACCTCCGCCATCAGCTGCTCAATCTGTGAAGAATCGGCAATGTCGGCGCGAATCGCCATACAACGGACTCCGGCCGCCTGAATCGTTTCGGCCAATCGGAACGCTTCTGCCCGGCTGTTCACGTAAGTCAGCACCGTATCAAAGCCTAGGGCAGCAAGCGAAAGCGCCGTCATTTTACCTAAGCCCTTGGCGCTGCCGGTGATGAGCGCGACACGTCGAGCCTGTTCCATGAACGGTCTCCCCCCACTCTTTGCTGAATCCTGCATTCGTATTTGTATTTTGCTGCGTATGTTATGTACAACGGTTATACAATCATTTTACCTTTGCGAACGACATACGTAAATACGGTATGCAGACTCAAGCAAACCATGTCGAGCCCTTCTTGCAAATCGCGCATATTTTCATCCAGACGCTCTACATACGTGCGATCTCCCCGGCACAAATTCGCCCGGGCGAGGTCATCCAGCATCTCAGCATTAAACAAGTGGACTTCCATGTTGCGCTGCTTACGCAGCCGAGCCATCGTATCCTTATATTTCGTCTTGATGTCAAACAACTGGCGATCCAGGTCCGGGTCCGATCTGCGGTGATGCAGCTGACGGAGAACGGTATAATACGAGTAGCGCTCCTTCACCTTCCGCGTATTCAGTTCCAGCAGCTCATCGGTGAAATAGCCCAGCTTGTCCAATACTGAAAATAAACGGATAAATGCATTTTTATAATAATAATTGTACCGCTGATAGCCGCTAAGCTCTTCCGGGGACATCCCTTCTACATAGGTAGTCGTTATCTTCTGGCTGTAGCCCTCCGCAGCATAAACACTTTGCTCCAATTCGTTCAATGAGCCAATCAGACTGAGTGCCCATAGGGAGAAATAGGTGTAGCGGTGGCAGCGCTTCGGATCTTTTTCCATAAGCTTCTGCAGCCGTTTGTCATACTGCTTTATCGACTGCATCGCCTCCAGCAGCAGTCCCTCATCCTTCCGCGGCGGTTCGCCAAACAACGATCTAAGCATCAGCATCCCTCCTGATTTGAGCTGTGGTTCGCGCTTGCTTCAGCAGCTGCATCCGATCCTGCTGCACGAGGTACATCGCCAGCAGAACGCCCGCCCCGCCGACTATCTGATTCCAGCCGATTTGCTCTCCAAGCAGAATATAACCGCTGATAGCGGCCGTAACCGGAAGCAGATACCCGTATACAGACGATTTAAAGGGCCCCAGCTTGCCCAGACTCCAGTTGTGAAGAGTAAACCCGAGCGCAGTTGCCGCGACAGACGTGTACGCCAGACTTATCCAGCCGGACTGCGGCAAGGCCGCAAGAGCAGACAAATCGGTTTGCCACAATACGTATGGAAGCAGGACAATGGCGCCGGCTGTCATTTCTACGGAAACGAGCAGGGGCAGCGGATAACGGTTCATCATTTTCCCTACGCCGATTAAATAAATTGCGCCGAACAGGCTTCGAAGCAGCAGAAGCAAATCGCCGCGAAGGGTTTCTGCGGAAATATGAAAGCCGTGTTCGCCTCCACCCACAATTAAGACAACACTGGCCAGTGCCAGCGGAATGCCGGCTAGAATTCGCCAGGTCAGCCGAAGCTCTCGCATACAAAGCGCCAGAAGGGCTGTAATTATCGGCATAAAGCCCCGTCCAAGTACAGCTCCGTTCGCCGTGTTAGAATACTGGAGCGCGTAGGTAAGCACAACCTCCATACCGACTGCGGACAAAATCCCCATCAGGCTCATCCACAGCACATGGCGCGGCGGCATGATCCAGGTAAGCGAATGCTTGCGATAATACCAATAAGTATAAGCCCACAGAAGTGGGATTATACTCAAGTAGCGGTATCCGTTAAACAGAACCGGGTCCTGCCAGGCGGCCGCTCCGAATTTCAGCGAGGACATATTCATGCCCCACAGCACATAAACAGCCACAAAGCTGAGATGAGGCAGCAGCGCGGAAGGGTGTCCCGGTTGACTCATGCTGTTATAAACCCCTTTCCCTCCTGACCGCTGCAATACAGGCTGCGGCCGGCCGGCAGTTCCTGAAGAAGCGCTGCTTTCTAGGCAAAATATTGTTTCCAGCGTTCGGAAACAAGCTGAACAATATCCTCCCGCGGGAACAGCTCGTCCGGGTAGCCGGGCTTCATCCGGGCGTCAATAACAATCGGAAGCTCATAGCTGACATGATGCTGGCGCACCCGGCTGGCCGCGAACATGTCTGAAGCCGGATTAAACCTCGTAAAGACCGTCCACAGAAACTGGGTATGATCGCCTGCGATTTGCGCATCGTCCGCCACAATGACAAGAGGCCACTCGCTGAGCTGCGCTCCGCAGCTTGCCGCGATCCGTTCTGCAAGCTGCGGATCCTTCTCATAAGCCGCTCCCGAAACGACAAGGCAGCCGGGACAAAATACAGCCGCGTCCTGCACCTCCGGGATCGGTCCTCCGGTGTATACATGCTGCAAACGGCGGACGGGTTCCCCGACACCCATCATAATCGCTTTACTGCCGTGATTTAACTTATGTCCTGTATAATCCAAGGTATCGTGAGAGGTTTGCCCGATAATCAACAAATCCTGCTGCGGATTAAAGCGCTCCAGCACCAGCGGCAGCAGCTTGGCGAAGTTCTCCATTTCCACCGGCTGATCCGTCAGCATCAGGAATTTGGTCAGCCGGAGCTGGCCCTCTCCGAGAATACGGAATGCCGTGCTCAGTGCCTCACGGGAGTAGCTTTCGCGGACAATCGCTGCAGCCAGGGAATGGAAGCCGCTTTCCGCATAGGTCCACAGCTCCTTAACCCCTGGCATTACCATCGGGAAAGCCGGAGATAAGAGCCGTTGCAGGAACTCGCCCAAATAATAGTCTTCCTGTCTCGGTTTGCCAACAATAGTCGCCGGATAAATGGCATCCTTGCGGTGCCACATCCGCTTCACCTGGAAGACAGGGAAATCATGCATTAAAGAATAATAGCCGAAATGATCCCCGAACGGGCCTTCCGGACGGCGTACATTCGGAAGCACCTCGCCGCAAATGGCGAATTCGGCCTCAGCCACAAGCCGGTGCCCGCCATGCGGGTCCGCCGTAACAGGCAGCTTGCCGCCGATAATAAGCGATGTCAGCAGCAGCTCAGGCAGATGCTCCGGCACCGGAGCAATCGCCGAGGCTATGAGCGCAGGCGGACCGCCGAGAAAAACCGTCGTCGGCAGAGCTTGATTGCGCAGCTCCGCCTCATGGTGATGGAAGCCGCCGCCTTTCTGAATTTGCCAGTGCATGCCGGTAGTTTGACCGTCAAAAACTTGCATCCGGTACATGCCAAGGTTGTGTTCGCCTTGGCCGTTCACCGGGTGCTCCGTATAAACTAGCGGCAGCGTAATGAACGGTCCTCCGTCCTCCTGCCAGCATGTCAGAGCCGGAAGCCTGGACAACGGATTGTCCGTCACCGATACGCCGGTTATCGGTGCCTGGGACGCCGGAACCTGCTTCAAGCCGACCTTGCTCAAGGAACCGAGCAAGCCGCGCTCTCTCCACAATGACTTGAGCGAAGGCGGCATCAGGGTGTCTTTGGCCCCGATAATTCGTTTCATTAATTGCTCCGGCCGCGGACCGAACGCCAAATCCACCCGGCGGCTCGTGCCAAACAAATTCGTCACCACCGGGAATGGGCTCCCTTTTACGTTGGTAAACAGCAGCGCGGGGCCCTGCTCGTCAATGACACGCCGGTGAATTTCAGCCAGCTCCAAATAAGGATCGACCGGAGCCGTAATAATCTTCAGGTCGTTCTCCTTCTTTAGCACTTCGATAAAATCACGCAAATTGCCGAAACTCATCGGTCCTCTCCCTTCCGTAATCCGTATACGGCCAAGCACAAGTACACCAGTATACAAAATAAAATGGTTACCAGCAGCGAATGGAGCATACTGGTAAAAATATACCAGTCTGTCCCGAATGACAGTACTAGCAGACCTCCGCTCAAGATTTGCAGCACGCCCAGCAGCACACCCCAAACCGAGATACGGCTAATACCGGCATGCGTGCCGTTTAAGCGGTAAAACAGCACAATAAGCAGTACGATTAAAAGCAGCGCTCCCAGCCTGTGAAGAAATGCAACACCACTGGCGCCGCTCAGCTCGGGAATAACCTCGCCGTTACACAGCGGCCAGCCCGAGCAGCCGCCCGAAGAGTCTGTATGGCGTACATAAGCGCCCAGATACACCACACAGTAGCAGTATATCGTTACAACCCATACAAGCCATTTCTGGCCTGAGCTGATTCGGGCTTCGCCGGGAAGCGGACGGTAGGAAATGCCAAGTCCCGGCCGTTCTCCCTTCACCCCTTGCCAGTTCCATAAGGCCAGAACGAGCAGAAAGGTGCTGGCGACGGCCATCAAGGACACTCCGAAATGAAGCGCAAGCACCGGAGGCGATTGCGGCCAAACCACCGCCATAGCGCCGAGTATCGCCTGAACAATAGTAAAAAACAATGCACCGGCCGAATGCACCCGGGCATCCCAGCGGTCGCGTACATAAGCCCAGACGCCGATAAACACGGCGAGCACGATCAGCCCTTCAATACCGGTCACAAACCGGTGGCTGTATTCAATCAGCGATTCTATCGTATAAGCCGGAACAAACCGGCCGTTGCAGAGCGGCCAATCGTCGCCGCAGCCTCGCCCAGATTCTGTCTTGGTTACGAGTGCTCCCATCAAAAGTACCAAAAACATCCCTACTGACGACAGCAGGGCAAGCCATTTTAACCGGCTGCGCATGATGCTACCACCTCGATTTGTATAATGCGCGAAAGTTGTCTGTTGCCCAGTTTCATTATAGCGATATTTGTCAGGCTTATCCATGCGGAAATGTTACAAAGCTCCGAAACCCTTACAGTACGGCCCGAAATGTGAAAAGTATAGTAACAGCTTGACCGTCTTTTCCAAAAATCATCCTTATCCGCTGCACATTTAAAAAGAAGCTATCATCGTACAAATTCAAATTGCTCTTTCAATTCATGAATAGATTGACTACGAACATGCGGCGCCATACCGTGCGCTGAAATCTGTGCGAAGAAAAGGACTGCTCACCGGAAAATAGGTCTGGCCGTCCAATAGCTGAAAGCATCGTATGACTGAGAGCCGCACATGAATAACCAGGCGCTTAATACTAAAATAAAGCAAAAGGGCTCCGCTGGTATGCGGGGCCCTTCGTGTACTCAACCCGATACAGGCGATTCGATATCGGACAGCTCGCTTATTACGCGTTTGCCGCCGCCTCAACGACCTGATCCAAAAACTGCTCAATCTCCTCACGCGTTTTGCGCAGCTTGTTCACAAACCGGGACAATTCATTGCCGCTGCGGAAACCGATGAAGCTAGGAATGCCAAGAATATTGTACTCACTGCACAGATCCGGCAGCTCATCACGGTCAATGACGATAAAATTCAGCTTATCGGCGTAATGCTGCTCTACTTCCGGCATGAAAGGGTCAATAAAATGACAGTCCTTGCACCATGTCGTTTTGAATACAGCTACCGTCGGTTTATCCGATGCGATTGCCTCCCGGAATTGCTGCTCAGTCGTAACTGGTTTCATCTCCACCACACCTTTCTGTACAATAGCAAAACAGGGTCCATCTCGACGGCTTGATTACCAGTCGATGATGTCCCTGTTATAGCACGCCCCGCTTCTTCTGTCAATCGAAGGGACGAGGCATGACGGATAGATGTCTATTCGCGGACAATGGTGATCATTCCCAGATCGCCGTCCCAATCAACCGTGCCGCCCAGCTGTTCGGCAATAAAACGCACCGGTACAAAGGTTGTGCCTTCTTTGATTTGGGCTTCCGCCTCCATCTCAACCGCCTTGCCGTTGACAAGGGCCGTCTTGCTGCCGATTGTGAGTATCATGTCAATACCGAGGAACTTATCGGAAATGGTCGCCTGCTTCGCTTCGTCATTCCATGTGACCTCAGCTTTGAGCTGCTCCGATACGAAACGAGCAGGTACATATGTGTTCCCCTCCACAATGTACGGTTTTGTCGTTCCATCCGAATACTCATCGTTCATAAACAGCACGACCATCTGGCGGTTGACCTTCAAATCTTCCTTCAACAGCTTGTACGCCACCGAGCTCGGATCGAATTGGCCAAGCACTTCACGTGCAGACAAATCCGATGACATCACAAGCTGACCGCGAGACGAATCAATAACGTCAGCCTGCACAGGCTTGTTCATGTTCCATACTTCATTATTGATTGCAATCCGAAAGGTTTTCAGACCGCCCGTTTCAATACCTTCAGGCGGAGTGATTGTCATTTCATACTCAGATGCACGTTCCAACAAATTGCTGTCATAATAAATCGATGCTTTCACGTTCATGGCTTTCAGGAAAGTCAATTGGCTTGCGTCCAGCTCGCTTGCATTATTTACCATCTCCTGCAG
The DNA here is from genome assembly GCF_037137075.1 of Paenibacillus sp. y28. Taxonomy (NCBI): domain Bacteria; kingdom Bacillati; phylum Bacillota; class Bacilli; order Caryophanales; family Paenibacillaceae; genus Paenibacillus; species Paenibacillus sp. y28. The sequence goes on along the minus strand of NZ_JBBBNV010000005.1, from coordinate 156,250 downwards.
CGCACCGCGTACCATCGTACGAAGCAGCATGGCAGCCGTTTCACGATCTTCCTTCAGCATACCGAGCGGCCCTTGGCTGGACAGCTGCTCTTTCTCTTCCGCAGTCATTGTGCTCTCGATATTTTCCTGAATGAGAAGAACAAAATCAATCAGCTCGTCCAGGAACTGGTTAAGCCCCTGCTCGTCCGCCAGCACATTTTTCAGGAAGCCTACGAACAGCTTCGGCATTTCTTCGCCCGATACGCTCGCCGATACTTTGCTTAAGGACAGCTGTTCATTGTTAATTGTACGCTGCACTTGCTCCAGCTTCACATCCATCGGGTTAGGCAGATTGGTTATCGCATACCCGGCGATTTTGCGGGTTAATACTTGAATTTGCTCCTGGGTCGACTCCTGAACCGCTTCAATCCGCGCCAGGACGTCCGCCTCGGTTTCGCCTGAAGTCGAAGCGATAGCCGCAATCGGGTCATACACAAGCGTCTTGCTCAAGCCCTCGACTTGAATGTAGTATTTGTTATCTGCCAGATACATCTGGAACGGAATGCTGCCTCGACCGTAAGTAAAGGTTCCTTTCAGCGACATCGTCTGTTGATCCTGCATCTTAACGGAGTCAAGGCTGAACTTCATGTCCTTTACCAGGGCAAGCAGCGTCTTCTGTTCATCCGTCATCGTAGCTGAATCAACATCAAAATGCAGCGATACCTCCGTACGGCCTTCCATCGATTGAACATCTAGTCCGTTAAGAAATGCTTTGTTTAAATCCAGCCCTCCGACGGGCTGACATCCTGTCAGTACAATCGCTAGCACCAAAAAAGCGGCCATAATGCGAAACTTCCAATGCTTACTCTTCAATGTTTTGGTCTCCTCTCCGGTTTTCGTTGTCCTCCCATGGACATGCACCACAACTTATATACGTTCGAACCGGCAAAAAGATGCACTTTTTTTACTAGAAATTAACTTCTTGGTCCGGCTTCCAGCAGCATACACTAAAAGCGCGGCAAAACCGGCTGCGGCCGGTATAATCGCCGGCCTCCTTATAGCCGCGTACCCCGCATTCCCAGTTAATGAAGAAGGAGCGACTGCGAGATGAGCGCGAATGGGAATTCGTCTGAAAAAGCCAAGCTCCGGGCCGAGCTTTGGCATAAGCTGCTTCATTTGCCGGGCCAATTGTTCATGACTGCCATGCAAAAGGCAGGCCAGTGGCTGCACGGTGTTCCTGCTGTACCACTCACCATTCCGCGTCATGAGCTGAACAGGCTGCGGCGCAGGCTGCAATCAATTCAGGCGTCTTATGGAGCCGGTCAGCCTGCTGCCGATCGGCCGATCCGGGCAGAGGATCATCAGGTCATTGCACAGATTCGCCGTGCAACCGCACAAGCCAATCTGAACAATGTCACCCGCACGGCAGCTTATTATGACGTATACAAGCGGCATCCTGAGCTGCACTGGGCTCTGCTGGCGCATACGGTGTCCCGCAACAGCGGCTGGAACATGACCGATTTGAAAGGGGAGCTGCTGCCCAGACTGCTTACTGCGGCTGATACCGAAGCATTATTCGCTATGCTGGAAAAGGCGAACGCCCTCATTTTTCAGGACGCTTATCCCCAATTGCTGCTATATGCCGAAAGCCGGAGAACAGGGCGGAGCCTGTTTCATTTGCTGCCGCAGTTTCACGTCTCCCGGTTTATGGAACCGGTATGGGATCGGTTCTGGATTACCGGCTGCAGCCCTTTGGTAACGGTAAGCCTCATTATTAATGAGCAGCATTATATTGAACAGCGGGTGATACAGCAGCCCGAGGTCAGGCGGGACGTGCTTGACGCGTGGTTTTTTCAAACCCAAAGCCTCCTGCAGTTGAATCAAGTCGTATTCCCCTACGAATGTCGGCAAAGCACGCTGCCCCGGCTGGCCGGGATTGTAGTAGACAGGTTTGAAAGCCTGAAGGAACGGATTGAAATCGGAAAAGCCTTGTATGCGATGTTGTTCGGTCTTCCGCAGGTGCTTCAGGGTGTTCAGCGCTTCGCTGCGGCACAGCCCCATACAGGCTCCAGAGCCGATGTTTGGCCGCAGCTGTTCACCCGCAGCGGAAGCACCCGCAGTACGGGCGACGTGTCTCAGCCCGGGGTTTACCGCAGCCCATCTGCCAGCAGGCCAGACCTGCGCTCCTCTGTGCGATCAGAGCCGGCCGCCGGCAAAGCGGATACGGCTGTGGTCAGCCACCGTCTTGCCGCGCCGAATAGCGCGCGGGGAGCTGCGGGCAACATGAAAAGAAGTGGATCCGTCCGTTCGGGTGCAACCACGGCCTCACCGTCCAAGGCCGATCCTGATGCCGATGCCGGTGAATACCGGGATGAGCGGCTCCTCGGTAGCTGCCGACTCCGCCCCGGTGCTGCGCCGCTGTATAGCCCGGAGCTGACCGCCGCATGGCCGAATAGGCCGCTGCCACCTGTCGAGCGCTTCGACTGGTGCAGCGACCTTTCCGCATTCGCATATTTGAATTCACCGGAGTTGCCGGACTCGTATGAAATGACCAGTGAATACTGCTATAGCCTGCAGGCCATTGAGCTGGCCGTCATCGGTAAAAAGCTGCTGTAGCCGGCTTCCAACGCGCGAGAACCGATCGCGTGTTGCGGCACTGAGTGGCGGTCGGCCGAAGCGCGTTCCTCCCCGGCATCAGGCTGCAGGGCTGCAAGCGACCGTTATCCCCGGCTGCCCGCGCCGCCGCGTCCGAGCAGCTTGGCTGCCCGCTGAATCAGCCTGCGCAGCGGCGCAGGGAAGCTGGCTATATCCTCCTTGCCGATAACACGGGTAGCCGCCAGCAGCAGCGGATACAATGCCCCGCTCACCATGCCGACCAAGATGGCCTGAACTCCGAAATCGAGCCTGGAGACAGCCCCTGAGCCGCCGCCAAATGGATGTACAAAGGAGCTGACCAGCGCGTCCAGGCCTAATCCTGCCGCAAGCATAACGGCAATCGTTACCAGCATGCCGGCCCAGCGGCGGCCCAAAATCCTCACCGGCAGTGTCCGGCGAATAAGCCGCAGGTTCAATTGGGTCATGAGCAGGAAGCAGACGATTGTCGCGCAAATAATGCCGTACACGCCAAGGTACGGCGCCAGCAGGAAGCTAAGGGCCAGCTTCAGAATAACCCCGGCCAGCACATAGCCGATTTGCTTCCGGACCTGACCCATTCCCATCAGAATCGAGCCGGAGACCAGCATCGTGATTTGGAACAAAGAGCTTGCCGTCATCAGCATAATCATGCCGGTACCGTCCGTATCGGAAAACAACAGCCCGTTAAGGGGACGCGCAGCAGCAATCAGGGCAACGATGAGCGGAAGCCCGCTAAGCAACGCCAGCCGAAGGGCAAGGGATGCCTGCCGCTCCGCCTCCTGAATCTCTTTGCGGGCGTAGGCCGCAGATATAATCGGCACAATCGATTGACTGAGAGCGATAGCGAGCACCGGCGGTATACCGGAAATGGACTGTGCCCGTCCGGAAAGCACGCCCAGTATATCTTTCGCGGCCGCTTCCCCGGCTTGTCCCTTCAGCAGCAGAATCGTAATCGAAGTATCGATAAAATAAATGAATGGAATCGCCAGTGAAATCAGGCTGATCGGAATCGACAAGCTGAGCAGTGTGCGGTATATTTCCCTGTAGCGCGGCAGCGTCTCCTTCCCCGCCCGTTCGGATATGTGCCCTGCATTCGCCGAAGCCGCCGAGACTTCCGTCCGCTTGAGCCTGCGCCAAAACCACATCATCACGACAAAGGCACCCACCGCGCCGAACACGCCGCCGAAGGAAGCCCCCGCCACGGCCGTTGCCCGGCCATATCCCCAAGCAAGCAGGACATACGCCAGCACAATCGCCGTCACCACGCGGGCGATCTGCTCAATAATTTGGGACAAGCCCCCCGCCATCATCATTTGCCGTCCTTGAAAATACCCCCGCATAATAGCAATCACCGGGAATAAGAGCAGCGCTGGAGCCAGCATCTGTATGGCGGGCACCGCATCCGCATCATGCGCGATATTCACCGCATAGTACGGCGCGAACAGGTACAGGAACGCAGTTATTACCAGCCCTGATACCACGGCAAACCAGACGGCCGCCCGGAATATTTGTGCCGCCTCGGCCTCCCGGCCGAGCGCGGTTTTCTCCGAAATAAGCTTGCTGACCGTGCTGGGAATGCCTGCTGTGGCAATCGGCAGCAAAAGCAAATAAATGTTATTCGCAATGCTGAACGTAGCCATTCCGCTATCATCCAGCAGGTTTTGCAGCGGAACGCGCTGAAACACCCCAAGGAAGCGCGCTGTAAAAGCAGCCAATGCCAAAATGAGCGTGCCTTTAAGTAATGAATCTTTTTTGATCAAAGCAAAAAGCCTCCCGAGGTAAACGCCGGCAGCCGCCCGCTCTTCCGGGAAGCTGCCCGTTCTATAAGTTGCAACGGCCGGCAGCATCGTCCTTGCCCGGAGAACCTGCTAAGCACATATCCCGGTTCGGCGAAGCCTCCAGCCGCAAGCTCAAATAAGAAGCCGGTACCGGAAACGCTGCGAGTCCGGCCACAGGCCTGAAAAACCGAAAAGCCGCTTCATGCAGCGGCTTTACGCTTTGGAATATCCAATATTCCATTTTTATCTATAATTCGAACAAAGCCGTTATTAGCCGGACGAAAGTATCATGGTGCAAATCGCAAACCCATCCCCGCGTGCCCTTTAACTACTAGCCTTGCCCGCCCCGCAGCTGCTCCAGCGGCTGATGATTGCCGTACACCGGTCTTGCGCCGCCGGGCTGTCCGGCCCACTGAACGCCGTTGCCGATAATTTTCAGCACATCCGGGTGATGATAGGTCGGATACGTCTCGTGACCGGGGCGGAAGTAAAAAATTTTCCCCTGCCCGCGCGTAAATGTGCAGCCGCTGCGAAACACTTCCCCGCCCTCAAACCAGCTGACAAAAATGAGCTCATCCGGTGCCGGAATGTCAAAATGCTCTCCGTACATTTCCTCATGCGGAATCTCGATGTATTGCCCAAGCCCGGCGGCAATCGGATGCCCCGGGTTGACGACCCAAATTCGTTCCTTCTCCCCAGCTTCGCGCCATTTCAAATCGCAGGAGGTTCCCGTCAATCTTTTGAAGATTTTGGAGAAATGCCCGGAATGCAGCACGACCAGACCCATACCTTCCAGCACTCGGCGCTGCACTCGATCCACAATGTAATCCGCCACATGATCGTGGGCGCGGTGTCCCCACCAAACAAGCACATCCGTCCCGTTCAGAACCTCTTCACTGAGGCCGTGCTCCGGCTGATCAAGTGTCGCTGTCCGCACACTCCAGCCGTCTCTCCGAATGCCGTTTGCCAAAGCGCCATGAATGCCTTCGGGGTAAATCTCGGCGCATTTCGGGTTCTCGCGTTCATGCACATTCTCGTTCCATACGGTCACATTCAGCATCTCTTCATCTCCCCAGACGATTGAAATGGACTCACGCCGTCTATTATACCAGAATCCAGACAACAAACAGTATAATCATGAGCAGCTGGAAAATAACCTTCACAACGACACTTCCCAAAAAACCGACCAGTCCGCCAAGACCCGCCATGGCCGACTGCCGCAGTCCGGCTCCGGTCAACGCTTCGCCGATAAAAGCCCCCACAAACGGTCCCGCAAGCAGCCCAATGACAGGTATAACGAACGGTCCCACAATAATACCTATCGTGCTGCCGATAACCGATGCCCGGGTGCCGCCGAATTTCTTGACTCCGAGCGCGCTCACGATATAATCCGCCACCATAAGGCCGATGAATATCGTCGTCTGAATAAGCCAGAACCAGATCCCGAATTTCTCAAAGCTGAAAAACCAGCCGTACACGAAAAATGCGGCATAAATCGCCAGTGCCCCGGGCAGGACCGGATACACTGTGCCCGCCATACCGATCGCGAATAAAAGGATGACCAAAATCCAGCCTACAATATCCACAGCTATGCCAGCCTTCCTTCCAAAATGTCACGAATCACCAAAGCCACGCCATCTTCTTCGTTGGTGGCGGTAACCAGATCGGCATCCGCCTTGACCGCATCCTGGGCATTGCCCATCGCCACTCCAAGACCGGCGGCACGAATCACCGCCAAATCGTTCAAACTGTCTCCCATAGCGACCACCTGGTGCATGCCGATGCCAAGCAGGCGGCACACCTCCTCTACGGCGCTTGCTTTACTCACGCCCTGCGGGTTCACCTCGATATTGCTCGGATGGGAGTTCGTCAGCTCCAGTCCGCCCCGTGCTTTCAGTGCGGCATGGACCTCGGCAAGCGTATCGTCCTCTTCTGTGTAGTAACCGAATTTCAGCCATTCCTGGCTCTCTACGTCCTCACACCAATTGTCCCGGTTAAACAGCCCCTCCACACTGTATGCCCAGTACCATGTATCGTGCTTGACAGCCAGCGCATGCAGCTCCCGCACTTCCTCAGCACGGAGCAGCTCCCGGCGGTGAATGGCCCCGGGCGCCTTCCAAACCTCGCTGCCATTGGATGTAATAATCGGACTGCCCAGCTGAAGCTGCTCGATATAAGGCATTGTGCTGAAAATTCCCCGGCCGGTGGACATCATAACCGTCATTCCGGCTGCCTCGGCGCGGTGAATCCACGTTTTGTTCAATTCGGAAATTTCCTTATCCTCCCTGAGGAGGGTGCCATCCATGTCCAGCGCAATCAATTTGTAATCCGCCATGCTTCATCTCCCGTCCTTTACTGGCCTGCTGCGGCTCTCACCGCGCTGCCGCTCGTCCCAGACATATACGACGCGTGCCAAAGAGCGAATATATAAAGCACCCACAGCCGTCTGGAATAATCGCCTTGTCCGTTGCGGTGCTTCGTCAGCATTTCTTCTACCGCAGAGAGCTGAATATAATCGCCGATACCGGCCGCCTGAATTTGCTCCAGCATGTCGCTGCCTCTCCGGCCTTTCATCCATTCCCGGACCGGAACAGGGAATCCGAGCTTCGGACGGTGCAAAATAAATTCCGGCACAATGCCTTCCATCGCTTTGCGGAACACATATTTGGTCGTATTCTCGGCAATGCGCTGCTGCATCGGAATACGCCGTGCGAGCTCAAACAGCTCCTTATCCAGGAACGGAACACGCAGCTCCAGCGAATGCGCCATCGTCATTTTGTCCGCCTTCATCAAAATGTCTCCAGGCAGCCACAAATTCATATCGATATACTGCATCCGGGTAACCGGGTCCAAATGGCGGGTCCGCTCATAATACTGTGCAGCGACCTCGAACGGCTTCGTATACCGCTTCAGCAAATCGCGATCCGTCTGCAGCACGTCCGCCTTCATGTCTTCGCTGAAAATTTTGGCGTTGCCAAGGAAGCGCTCCTCCAGCGGCGTTGTGCCCCGCAGCAAATAACTGCGGCCTCTCATCCCTTCCGGCAGCATCAGCGCCATCCGGTGCATCAAGCGCTTCAGCGGCAGCGGCAGCCGCTCGATCGACTGGAGCGAAAGCGGCTCGTTGTAGATACGGTAGCCGCCGAACAGCTCGTCCGCGCCTTCCCCGGACAGCACCACGGTCACATGCCGGCGCGCCAGCTCCGAGACGTGATACAGCGCAATTGCGGACGGGTCCGCCACCGGCTCATCCTGATGCCAGACCGCCTTCGGCAGCACATCAAAGAAATCATGCTCCGTAATGATTTTCTCGAAGTGGTCCGTGTCGAGCGCCTGCGCGGTCTCTCTTGAAATCAGCGTTTCGTTATTCGGGCCCTCGAAGCCCACAGAGAACGTCTTAATCGGCTCAATCGCCCGCATGTGGGCGGCAATCGCCGTTGAGTCGATCCCGCTGGACAAGAAGCAGCCCCGCATAACATCACTCTGCATATGATGGACAACCGAATCCTTCAAGCGCTCCCGCAGCTCCTCGATATACTCGCCCATCGGGCGGTCCTCCGGCGCAAACTCAGGGTCCCAATACTTGCGGAGCCGGACGGGTCCGCCCTCTTCGATCGTAATCGTATGCGCGGGCGGCAGCTTGCGAATACCCTCGAACATCGTCGCCGGCTCCGGAACATACTGGAACGTCAAATATTGAAACAAGCTTTCGGAACGGATTTGGCGATGCACGCCGTCCGCTTCCAATATACTTTTGATTTCCGATCCGAACACAAACTTCTCCGGGTCCGAATAGTAGTAGAACGGCTTGATTCCGAAATGGTCCCGCGCGCCAAACAGCTTGCGCCGGTTCCGGTCCCAAATCACAAATCCGAACATGCCCCGCAGCTGCTTGACGCAGTCCTCGCCGAACTCTTCATATAAATGTACGATAACTTCGGTGTCCGTATGCGTTTTAAAGCGGTGGCCCCGCGATTCAAGCTCGGCCCGAAGCACCTTATAGTTGTAAATTTCGCCGTTAAACACAATCCATACCGAGTCGTCTTCGTTGCTGAGCGGCTGGTGTCCTTCCTTCAAATCGATAATGGACAGACGTCGAAAGCCAAGCCCAATCCCGGGATCTGTCCAAAATCCAACATCATTCGGTCCACGATGCTCAATGACGCTGGCCATGCGCTGCAGCAATTCCATCTGAGGCACTTGTCCCGTAAAGTAGTATAGTCCCGTTATTCCGCACATTGGCCTTAATCCCTCTCTTATTCGCTTTCATCCCTCACGGAGCAGCTTGTAGTTTCATCCCCTAAGTATAGCACACGTCCGTGGTTTTGAAAAAAAACAGGGTCCCGGATGACACTCTTTTACCGCAAGCCCGGGACAGCACCGCAGCCCTGCAGCTCAGCCCTGCCCCGCCCGGCTTCGTGGCGTTCTTCCCGCCGGAACCCGGCAAGATCCCCTAAATACAACTACACCCCGGACAATGGACTCCGCTGGCACAAACAGCCAGAGTCATTATCCGGGGTATAGCTTATCGCTGCTGAATTACTGGATTGCGGCCGCCTTGCGCCGGCGTATCGCTTTTTGCAATACCCCATGGCTTGGCGAAAACAGGAAGGCGAGCAGAAACCACAGCCCCGCTGCCGCAATCATACAGCCTGCAATCGAAGCATCCAGCCACAGCGCCAGCACATATCCGCTGACAGCGCTCAGCACACCGGCTGCGGCGCTAATGAGCAGCATTCTGCTTAACCGCTCGGTGAGCAGGTAGGCCGTAGCCGCCGGAACAACAAGCATGCCGACAACGAGAATGGCTCCCACACTTTCAAAGGATGCTACGGTGGTCACGGAAACAAGCCCCATCAGCAAATAGTGGAACAATGCAACCGGAATGCCCAGCGCCGCCGCCAAAGCCGGATCGAAAGCGCACAGCTTAAACTGCTTATAGAACAGCCCGATGCAGATGAGACTTAGCAGCAGCGCCAGACCCACCGCCCAAACTGCCTTGGGCCCGGCTTCAGATCCGAATAGAGTCAGCGTATTTTGCGGGACGTAAGCAATTTCGCCGTACAGCACGCAGTCCAGATCGAAGTCGATTTGGCGGGTATACAGGCTGACCAGCACGATACCGATGGAAAATAAGGCGGTAAACACAACACCGATCGAAGCATCGGACTGTACGCCGCTTTGATGGAACAGCTGAATCAGAAACACCGTCAGCAGCCCCAGCACCGCTGCCCCTAATAGCATGGCAATCGAATCCCGTGTCCCGCTGACAAGGAACGCGATCACAATGCCGGGCAGGACGGCATGGCTGATGGCATCGCCAATCATGGCCATTTTGCGGAGAACGAGGAAGCAGCCAAGCAATCCGCAGCTGCCGGCCACAAGCGCGCCTGTCAGGATGATCCAGAAATCTGTCATGCGCGCTCCCCCTCCTTGACCGCCACCCGGGCCGTCTGATTGTTCAAGCGATAGCTCCGTCTGACCGACAGCCGCAGCAGCAGCTTGCCGAGCAGACCGCGGCGGGGCGCAAACACAACGGAAATGAGAAAAAGCCCTGTAGCCGCCAGCACGCAAAGCGGGCCTGTCGGCAAATTATGCGCCGAGACGCTGACGAACGTGCCGAGCACCCCGCTGACAGCGCCGAACAAGCCGGCCAAAATAACCATGACCCCCAGCCGCTCCGTCCAGTAGCGGGCCGACACCGCCGGTGTAATGAGCAATGCAGCCATCAGCACAACCCCGACCGCTTGAATCCCCACCACGACAGACACCACCATAAGAAGCATCATAAACTGATCCAGTACAGCGACGGGCAGACCGAGTCCGCGGGCGAAGCCCGGATCAAAGCTGAGCAGCTTGAACTCCTTGTAAAATAACGCGCAAACGAGTATCAGCAAGAGCGAGATGCAGGCCATAATCCAGACGTCGCTTTTGACCTGTGCGGCCGCCTGCCCGAACAGAAATTTGTCCAGCCCGCTCTGGCTCCCGCTTCCGCTATGCTGAATCCGCGTCAGCAGCACAATGCCGATTCCAAAAAACACCGACAGCACAATAGCCAGGGCGCTGTCCTGCTTGATCCGGGAATGGCGGGTAATGTACCCGATGCCGAAGGTGGCGATCAGGCCCGACACGGCGGCGCCGATGAGGAACAAAAAGACCGATTTGGACCCTGTCAGCATGAAGGCGATACATACGCCGGGCAGGGCGGCATGGGACAGCGCATCGCCCATCAGGCTTTGCTTCCGCAAATAAGCGAAGCTGCCCAGTACCCCGCTCCCGAGGCCAAGCAGCAGGCAGGAAAGCAGCACCCACTGCAGATTCGGATCTTGAAGCAATGCAATCATGTTGTTCATGTAATTCACCTCGACCGGGGGATGAAGGCTTCCGTGTCGCGATCCAGCACGGCCAGCCGGCCCCCGTACGTTATTTGCAGCTGCTCCCGGGTGAATACCTCTTCAGTCGGGCCGATAGCCATCACCCGCTCGTTCAGCAGCAGCACCCAGTCGAAGTAATCCTTCACTGTAGCTAAATCGTGATGAACGACGAGCACGGTTTTGCCCCGCTCCTTGAGCTGGCCGAGCAGGGTAATAATGGCCTTCTCTGTAGCGGCATCCACCCCGGCAAACGGTTCATCCATAAAATACAGCGTGGCATCCTGAGCCAGTGCCCTGGCGAGAAACACGCGCTGCTGCTGCCCGCCGGACAGCTGGCTGATTTGGCGATGCGCAAAATCGGCCATTCCCACCTGATCGAGGCAATTCAAAGCAATTTGCCGCTCCCGGGCGCCCGGCCGGCGGAACCAGCCCAGATGGCCGTAGCGTCCCATCGTAACCACATCCAGCGCGCTGGTCGGGAAGTCCCAATCCACCGACTCCCGCTGCGGCACATAACCGACAAGCTTGCGCTGCTCGGCATACGGCCTTCCGTATATCCGAACCTCCCCGTCCAGACGCGGGATAAGGCCAAGCGCCGCCTTGATAAGCGTCGATTTGCCCGCGCCGTTCGGGCCGATGATGCCAATAAGCTTTCCTTCCGGAATGGAGAAGCTTACCCTGGAAAGAACGATTTTTTTCTGATAGGCAACGGTCAGCCCCTGTATATCAAGCGGAGCCTCCTTCTGCTGATTGACGGGCGAACCCGCCTCCGACAAGCCGGCATTCTTATTTGCGTTCAAGCGTTCCCACTCCCCCAGCCGCCAGAGGCGGCGCCTTTTATTTCAATGCCTTGACGATGGTATCCACATTATGCCGCACCATGCCAATATATGTGCCTTCCGGCGTTCCGCTCTCCCCCATTGCATCGGAGAACAGCTCCCCGCCCAGCGAGATGCTATGGCCTTTTTCCTTCGCGCCCTGAATGACGGATTGGACTGTTTTTTGCGGTACGCTGGATTCAACGAATACTGCCTTAATCTGGCGTTCTATCAGGAAATCCCGAAGCTTGCTGACATCCTTGACGCCGGCTTCGGATGCTGTGCTGATTCCCTGCAATCCCGTAACTTCTATATTGTAGGCTCTTCCGAAATAATTGAAGGCATCATGCGCGGTTACGAGAACCCGGCTTTGCTGCGGAATGGAGCCGATTTGCGATTTGGCATAGGCATCCAGCTCCTCAAGCTGCTTCAGATAAGCCGCCGCATTGGTCCGGTATGCCTCCGAGTTGCCTGCATCCAGCTTGACAAGCTCATCCCGGATCGTCTCCACCGCACTCATCCAAATATGCACATCAAACCAGATATGCGGGTCAAATTCCGTCTCTGTTTCCGGATCTCCCTTCAGCAAACGGGCTTGATCCAGCTGGCGGGAAACGGCCACGGTCGGCTTCTTCTTCGCGAGCTTCTCCAGCATGTCGATCATTTTTCCTTCTAAATGAAGTCCGTTATAAAAAATAATATCCGCCTGATCCAGCCGTTTCGTATCCCCCGAGGTTGCTTTGTACAGATGCGGATCGACTCCGGCCTTCATAAGACCGATAACCTCCACATGGGCGCCCCCGACATGCTGCACCGCATCGGCAATCATCCCCGTTGTCGCAGTAACCTTGAGCTTGCCGCTGCCGGATGTAAACTGGGAGCCGGATACGCTGCAGCCCGCCAGCAGCAGGGCCAGCATTGTCACCAGCACGGCCAGCCGCGCCCCGCGTTTTCTCCCCTTCTTTGACTCGTTCTCGCTTCCGTTCCGGGAGCCATGTTGATTTCCCCGCATCAGCATGTTTTGTTCTCCTCCACTCTTTTTTGCTGCATCCATCTCTTTTTACCTTATGACTTATTTTTTATTATATACAAATATGTTTCCTTGATGCAACTTTTTTTGAACAAAAAAATACGCCCCGGTTCCGCTCCTCGTCCCTATGCAGGAATCGAGTCAAGCCGGTTACCATGGCGTATCTCAGTTTTATTTGCAAAGCCTTTGTTATGGCTGTGTTTGCGGGCCTTCCTGCACGCTTCCGGCCTTCGGCACACCATTTAATCCGAAATATTGATCATATGCGTCGAATATTTTGCGTGCAATCGGCGCAGCGCCATAGGCGCCATACCCGCCTTCCGGCACAACGACCGCTACGGCGAGCTTCGGCTTCTCTACCGGCGCATACGCAATAAACACGGCATTGTCAATCAGCTTTCCTGCTATCGATTGGGTCGATGTACCGGTCTTGGTCGCGACCGAATAGGTTACGCCGTCGAACCCGGTTTTGAACACCTTGACCATGCCGCTCTCGATGATGTCCCAGTATTCCTTCGGCATGTTCACTTCGTTGAGCACTTCCGGCTCAATGGTTTTGACAATCTGGCCGTCCGTGGTCGTCATCTTCTCTACAAAAATCGGCTTCATGCGTTTGCCGCGGTTGCCCAGCATCGCTGTATACTGAGCAAGCTGCAGCGTCGTATATTTCCCCATCTGGCCCCAGGAAGAACGGATTAGGGCCGACTGGGCGCTTGCTTTTTTCGCTTCGGCTACATAGTCCAGAATGCCTTCCGATTCCCCGCGCAGTCCGCTGCCGGTTAAGGTGCCGAGTCCGAACTGCTTCATGTAGCTGTCCCAAATATCCAGGCCGCCCTGCTTCTGAAACAGCCGCTGGCCGATCATCGCCGACATGAACGTATTGGACGAATGCCAGATCGCCTCGGAGGCATTAATCGATCCGTAGGCTTTGCCATCCGAGTTGGAGATGGTCGATTTATCCTTACCGAATTCGAATATCCCGGTATCGTTATATCGCTCGTATGGACCGAACAGCTTTTCATTCAGGCCAACCAGCACGGACAGCGGTTTGATCGTGGAGCCCAGATAGACAAGCGACGTGGCATGCTTATTTAAATCCGCCTGCTCCTTATACTTCGGGCGCACCTCAGAGATAGTGCCGTTGCGGAGGTAAAATTCATTCTCGCTGTAATCCTTCGAGCTGATGGTGCCGCCCTGCCAAACCGTCGGATCGTAGTCCGGCATGCTGGCCATCGCCACTACCCTTCCGGTATCCACCTCCATCGCAACCGCAAAGCCCATCTTGGCGCTCGGCGCATATTTATAGCTGTTCCCGACGGCTTTGTTAATTTCGCTGATGTTGTCCAAAATCGCCTGCTGCGCTGTCAGCTGCACATCCTTGTCGATGGTCAAATACAGGTTGTTGCCCTTCTTCGGCGGTGTAATGGTTACCTGCCCGATGATTTTGTTGGACGCGTTGACCGGATACGACTTCACACCGTTCAGCCCGCGCAGATCCTCCTGATACAGCAGCTCGATGCCGTCATAGCCGACCTCTTCGTTATCGATATAGCGCAGTGTCGGTTCCGGATATTCGATGGAAGCGATATTTTTGTAGAACGGCAGACCGTTTTTAGGCTCGCGCGCTGCTGAGAACTGCCTCAAATAGCCGACCAGCTGGACCGCAATCCGCTTCGTATTGTACGTCCGGATGCTTTCCTCCGTAATCTCGATCCATTTGAATTCATCCCGGTGCTCTACGAAATAAGCCATTTCCTGCTTGGACAAATCGGCCTTGATGCGGCGAGGAACCGAGTTGGGTGTAATAATCCGCGCCTCGTTGCCTTCAATGTCCTTGCCGAAATCCATCTTCTTCACGATATCGGCCGCCGTCATTTGCCCTTTGCCCGGACTGCCGTACGAATTGAAAATCTGCTCCAGCCGGTACGCCAGGTCCTTAATTTCCTCCAGCTTCTGACCGCTTTCCATCCGGAAAAACAACGATTGCGTCGGTGTTGTCGTCGCAATGGCATATCCGTTGTGATCATAGATATTGCCGCGTATCGGCGCGATTGGCGTCGGTTTCTCCGTCGAGTACAGCTCCTGCCGCTTCAGCTCCGCGCCTTGAACAAACTGGAGCATCGCCAGCCGGACGATAAGGATCGAGAACAGCGCGAACGTCGCAAAGAAGAACAAATTCAGACGGAATGAAAAATGACGTTTACGCTGCAGCTCTTTCTTTTGCGGGTCATCCCCATTAGTGATGAGGTTCATTCGTAACCATCCTTAATTGAATTAAAATCAGAATCAGGCCAGCTGCTCCAGCAGCTCGCGCAGGGAATGAATCCCTTCGCCGGTATGATAATCGTAGCGTTTAATCTTGACCGCGGCTATGCCGACCTGGGCCGGAGCCCACAGATCATTCTTGTCGTGATCGCCAATATAAAGCACTTCGTCCGCCTGCAGGCCCGCCTGCTCCAGCGCCAGCGTAAAGATGGCCGGATTCGGCTTCTCCAGGCCGACCTCTGTGGACACGATAACCGGATCAAAGTAATGAAGAATGCCCTTTTGTTCCAAAATATGGCGAAGCGTCGGGGCGAAATTGGAGATCAGCCCCAGACGAAAGCCTCTCGCCTGAAGCCCCTCCAGCACCTCCCGCACATCCTCAAACAAGGAGTACTGCTCCGGTGCGGTATACAAATCGTACAGCTCATGACACCACTGGTGAATAACATTCTCGTCCACCCGTTCATAAGCACCCAAATGCTGCAAAATAAAAGCGTACAAGCTTGCCCAGAAGGCGCGATCCGTCTCCGGCGTACACGCTTCAAACTGGTCCAGCGGCTTGTCATAATACAATTTACGGAACGCATCCTCGAAGATCGCCCCGATTTCATTCACATCAATCTCAATGGACCGTTCGCTCAAAAACCGCTGCAGCACTTCTCTCGCGGCGGGAACCGTCAGCAGTGTGTCTCCGGCATCAAAAAAAACCGCCTTGTATTTCCGTGTTAATGGATTCATTGAATTTTGCACTCCTCCCGGTGTGGCAAACAAACCGGATCATAGTATCAAGTGTACCATAAACAGAAGGCGGGATACCAGTTGGGAAGCAGCCGTGCCTGGTTCCTGTCAGGCAGCGACTCGCCTCAGCTTTTCCAATACAAAAAAGCCGTTCCTCCGGCATCATCCGAAAAAACAGCTTGCAGCCTTTATGCGCCTCTTCGCGCTATCGCCAGCCGTCTGACCAGGCTAAGCTTCCTTAATATGCGTTTTCGCAAAGTTAGGCGGATTGAACCAATCCCCGCCGCTGGCGACCCAGGTTGAATCGAGAGGAACCCACTCCCCCCGCTCAGACAAATACACTTCATTCCAGGCATGGGGCCCGTAGCTGGAACGCCCGTCATAGCCGAGTCCCGTAACAACCTTGACATCCAGCCCGGCCGCC
Source organism: Paenibacillus sp. y28 (assembly GCF_037137075.1). NCBI lineage: Bacteria > Bacillati > Bacillota > Bacilli > Caryophanales > Paenibacillaceae > Paenibacillus > Paenibacillus sp. y28. Next base: position 140,213 of record NZ_JBBBNV010000005.1, on the reverse strand, counting down.
CGGGCCATCATCGCATACAGACGGGAGTAGTCAATGCATACGCCTTCCCGCGTCGCAAACGTATCCTCCGGCGTCTGTTCCTTCCAAATCCGCTGCTCCTCATACAGCTTGACCTTGTCCCAGTCATACGTGATCCGGGTTCCCACCCATTTGTACAGCTCACGGGCCTTTTGCTCGTCCGAGTCCAGCCCTGCGGTGATCTGCCTGGCTGCTGCGGAAATATCGTCCGGGATGCTGGCATCCACAATCTCGTACTTGCGGCGCAAAATTCCCGCATATTCTTCCTCCAGCGCTTTGGCCAGCACCGGCAGCTGCTCCGCCAGAAATGGTCCCGCTACGGGAGCAAACACCTGGGAGGCCGCCTGCCGGTACAGGTCGGAGTCTTGAATGTATGACGCAAACGGCGCCCCCGGCAGCAGCGTAATATACACGTACAGCACGGCAGCAGCCAGCAATGCGCGCAGCCCGCCGTGAATGCCGCCCAGCACGCCCCCGGCGGTTCCGTTGAACAAGATGCGGCCAAACCCATAGCCGCCCCGAGGACCTGCCGCCGCGCCGCCGCTTCCGCCTCCAGCAGCCAAAGCCACTGAAGGAGGACGACTGCTCAGCCAGCGCTGATGCAGTCCGTACCACAGCGAGGACAGAACGCTTTTACAAAGGATATATCCCATTACAAGCAGAACCGTAAATCGCAGCATGGAAAAATCCCGCAGCCCGGTCAGAGCCGTATAATAGACCTGCTGCAGATCGCTCAGCTCTCCCGCGGGCATTTGAAGCTGAGGGCCGCTGAGCCACTCCGCCGCAAGCGGAGACAGCCAGCCGGCGCCCAGCCAAGACAAATACAGCGCTCCGCAGAGGAGCGCCGTTTCCGAAACCAGCACAAACAAATGCTTGGCCGAGCCGCCCGCCCCCCGCCGGATTCCTTGCAGCATAGAAAGGGCGAGCAATGCGCCGAGCAGAATCGAAACCGCGTTTGGCATGACAGCACCTCCCGAATTTGTTTGCTTTCTTCTCGTTCATGTCCTTTCGTTTTCGTTCAGACTGAAATCGATTATTGCTGATTTTTTTGAGCCTGCTCGATAATTTTATTCAGCGCTTCGTCTGCTTTGATGGTTATGGACTGGCCTTTAAACGAGATTTTGACATCATTTGAGCCTGCCTTTCCTTCCAAGCTTATCCCGCTTTTGGTCATCGTAAACGTTCCGTCAGCGTTCTGCTTGAAGGACGCGTCTTCCCCGGCGAACGCCTTCAGCGCCATATCCCGCAAATCTCCCTGCTGTCCCACCACCGCTACGGCGGCCGACTTCAGGTCATCCACATACGATGAGCCGTAGTACACCAGACCGGCCAGCACCGCCAGCACGATGACCCATTTTACGACTGTTTTTACAATTTTGATGACGATCAGAATCACAACCAGCGCAATGATGACCCAGTACCACTGGCTCTGGGCAAAGGCAAGCCACTGTTCCATTCGTTCAACTCCCCCAACATCGGTTCACGGATTAAAACGTTCCATTTTTATCATACACGATGCAGCCCCGCGCCGCCAGAGCAAGCCTGCTCTAATTCCGGCTGTATCCGCTGCATTCTCTTGGCGGACCTGCCCGCTCGCTTCCACGATCCGGACAGCGTGCAAGGCATGCGGCCGGCCCTCGTCATACGGAGCCCTAACGCCCGCCGGGATTCTGGCATAAGGCTACTCCGGCTTTGTAAGAACATCGCCATTGCTGCGGGCTTCCCGCTTGAAGCGTTCCGGGGTGCTGCCCACCTGCTTCTTGAATACGCGGCTGAAATGCGCCAAATGCTTGAAGCCGACCCGAAAGCAAACCTCCGTCACCGACAGCTGCGAATCCATCAGGAAATGAATTTTGGCCTGATTAATACGTCGCTGGTACAAGAAATCGAAGATCGTGACCCCGGTAATCTCCTTGAACATTTTGACCAGATAATATTTGCTCATATGAAGATGCTCCTGCAGCTCATCCAGATGAAAATCATCCATATAATGCCGGTCCAGATACGAAATCATGCGCTGCACTGTCTTTTCCTTATCGCTGGGAAGCTCTCTCTTGTCTTTAAGCGGAGATTGGCAGTGCTCGTACACTGCAAAGAGCAAATCGGCCAGAGCCAGCTTCAGCCGGGCCTCACCGACTGCGTCCTGCTGTTCCTTTAACTCCTGCATCCGTGCAAGCAGCCGATTCATCTCGGCCAAAGCCTCACCCTGCAGGGAAAAACGATAGTTCCCCAGCTCCTGAAAGGGCTGAAGCACCTCCAGCGGCTCAAAGGGCGCGAGCAGGGGAGCCAGGGAATGCGGGTCAAAATGAATCGTTGAGCGGACGTAGGTAACCGACGGATCGATTTTGGCGCAGTGCAGCGTCATCCCGTTCATGAGAATGACATCGCCCGGAGACAGCACATGGATGCGATCTCCGATTAAATAATTGCAACGGCCCTCATGGAAAAAATACAGTTCATACAGCGCATGCGAGTGAAACACCGGTTCAATGGGATGGGACATCCTGTAGGATAGCTGCAGCGTGCCGGGATATATGACAAATTCAGCCATCTGCAATCCTCCCTTGACCCTATAATGTGTTGCCGGTTCATTACGTCCAGAATACCACGTTTACGGGCATTCGTAAAAAAATCCCCCGCTCCGGCATACCTTCATGCGGAATGGGGGGATAGTGACTATATAGGTGCACCGCTGCGGACTCTACAGCTTGAATTGCTGAATTTGGCTCCGCAGCTTTCCTGCCATGTTAGCCAGCTCGGCTGAAGCGGAAGCCATTTCCTCCATCGAAGCCATTTGCTCTTCGGCAGCTGCGGAAACGTTCTGGGATTCCGCCGCAGTTTCGGCAGCTGAATCCGCAATCAGGCGTATCGATCCGACCAGCGTATTCGTGCCGGACACAATCTCGTCCGCCGCCGCCGATACGCCCTGGATGCTTAGCGCCACCTGCTGGATCGAGACGCGGATGCGGGCGAACCGCTCTCCCGCTTCCTCGCCCGCATGACGCCCTTCAGCCGCTTGAGCTACGGTCAGCTCCGAAGCGTGCAGCGTCCGTTCGGTTTCAAGCTGAATGCCCTCGATAAAACCGGCGATTTGCTCCGCCGATTCCATCGACTGACCGGCCAGCTTCCGGATTTCATCGGCTACGACAGCAAAGCCCTTGCCCGCTTCTCCGGAACGTGATGCCTCGATGGCCGCATTCAGGGAAAGAATATTCGTTTGCTTGGCAATTCCGCTAATTACGCCTACGACGTCACCGATTTTGCGGGACAAGCCGGCAAGATTGCGGATCGTCGCAGCCAACTCTCCGATCCCCTGCTCCATTTCGGACATTTTCCTGGTGAGCTGCTCCATCGATGCCGCCCCGTCATCCGACAGGCTGGATGCCTCGGCAGCAATCGAAGCGACATCCGTGCTGTGCGCTGCTGCGCCTTCAATTTGGGCGGCGATATTTTCCGCTGCTTGGCTGCCGTCCTGTACGCTGGAGGTTTGGCGCTCCGAACTCTCGGCCACCACTTGAATGGCTTCCGAGATGCTTTGCGCCACCTGCGCGCCCTGGTCCGCTCCGGCGGCCAGCTGCTGCGACGATTCCGTTAATTGCTCGGACAAGCTGTGAACTTCCTTCATCAGTCCCTGCATCTGTTCTCCGGCTGCATTAAACGATTTCAGTGCCAGGCTAATATCCGTTTTGCCCTTTACCGGGATACGGTGAGTCAAATCTCCGCTGGCCAGCAAATCAATGCCTCTCGTAAGCTGGCGAATCGGATAAACAATCCGCAGGGCAATCAGGATGTTAATGAGAAGGGCGATGACAACCATGCCTGCTCCAACCTTCATCATCAAATCAAGCAAATCGTTCACCGGCCTCATAATTTCACTTTCCGCCGCGAACACCGTAATAACCCATTTGGAATCCGTTACACTCATATAACCGATTTTGCGGTGGCCGTTCTCCACATAACGGATCAGATGCATGTTGCCTTGTAACGCATCCGTCAGGGCAGAATCCAGCTCTGTACTGCCTAAATCGGACATTTTTTTGTTCAAAATATACGATTCATCCGGGAAAGAAACGAACGTTCCGTCGCGCAGTGTCATAAACGCATTGCCGGTTTCGCCGAATTGAGCCGAGCTGACACTTTGGACGGCTTGATCGATGGCGTAGGAGGCACCGTAAAATCCGTACACTTTGCCATCCTTCATTAACGGGGCCCCAATAACAACGACCATCGTCTTCGTGGTTTTGGAAATAACAGGGTCTGAAACAAACGGCTTGCCTTCCTGCGCCTGTTTTATGTAAGGGCGATCAGAATAATCGACCGAATCGCCCCTGATGTTAACACTATTGGCTCCACTCAAGTCCGGCGAGTAAAACATGGATACAAATTCCGGATGCTGCTTCTGGGCCTTCACAATGAAATCCAAGTGCTTCTGCCGATCGGCGCCAAGCTCCGAGCCCTGCTGGGCAATAACCTGAACGATGGCCCGTTTTTCAGCGAGGTTCGCGTCAATTTTGCTTGCCAATAAATTCGAATTCAACTCCATCTGTCTCTCCGACTGCTTCTGCACCTCATTGGACGTCGGAGCATAAAACGTATACGAAATAACCCCGACGCAAGTCAGGATTATTGCCAGCGTGGATAAAACAATACGCCCTGCCGTTTGACGAACGGAGCCTAGAATTAATAACGTACGAATGATGTCTGCGCCCTTGGAAGCCATACCTGATCCCCTTTTTCTACGTTGAATGAAGTTGAAAATGTCTACTTTTAAATATCGGTCGCAGCAGGGTTCTTCTTTATCATTATTTTTGTAAAAATTTTGAAAACGGATACATCTCGTTTCTGACCGTAAGACTGCGTTCCCGTTTCAGGCAGTGGAGAACTGGGGCCTCCGTTCCTGTTCCATCCGGCCTGTTCCACAGATTCCGCTCCGTGTATCAACGTAACAACAGGAGCACCCGTTCATCTAGATAGGGGCAGAATCCAGCACAAAAAAACAGGCACCGCCCCCTGTATAAGGGCAAATGCCTGTTTCGTAAGGGCAGCCGGATCGCCAAAGCTAGAGCAGACTGCGTATATACGATGCAAAGTGGCGCAGCATGTCCTTCGACGAATACGTGCCGCTGAAATCCTCCACGCCGAGATATCCGTCATAACCGACTGCTTGCAAATCCTGAATTACCTGTCTCCACGGGACCATCCCGTGCTTTATCGGGCTCCAGCCTGACTTCCAGACCGTACTGCCGTCCTCTTCCGTCAGCTCCGGCCGCCATGTGCCGTTCTTCACATGCACGTGGGCCAAATAAGGCCCAAGCAGCTCCAGACCCATGCGGTAATTCTCAAAGCCTTCGTGCACCATGTTCCCGGGATCATACAATATGCCGATGGCATCCGGATCCAGTCCTTCGACCAGCCGGTATGCGGCGCTGGCGCTGGCCGCAATCGTGACATGATGCGTCTCGACTAGACCCTTCACGCCATACTGCTTGCAAAGCGGAACAATATCCTGCAAATAACGGCGCTCCAGCTCGAACAGCTCATTAAAATGCCGGCTGCGGTCGTAACCGGGCACACCTACCCGAATGAACCCCGCACCAAGCTTGGCTGCCGTGCCAAGCACCTTCTCCGTCCCTTCCACATCGCCTGCCGTCAAATACGGCGTAACGCTGACTGTTGTCAATCCATTGTCCGCCGCCGCTCTCCTGAAACGATCCAGATGAGCCTCATCCCCGGCAGGGTTCATTGTGCACAGGTTGTTGCGCCAGAAGGACGGATTCTCGCCTTGAAGCTCGGCCGGAATCTCTTTGTAACGCCACTCAACGCCGTCAATACCGGCTTGTTTGGCCGCCGCCGCCAGCTCCTCAGGGGTCAAATCCGGTGTTGCCACTGTAAAAACGGATAATTTCATCGTTCCTTGCCTCCCGTTTTCGATTTTGTTATCCTGCTTCACGCCCCGGCTCTATTCACCGATCGGTTTAGAAGCTTCTTTGTTCCTTAGCCGGTCTGTCTGCCTTACTTGCTGCTCCGAGTGGAAGCGGATTGTTCAATTCGTTCCTGCAGCAGGCGGTGAAACAGCTCTTCATCCAGCGGGAAATCCACCCAGTTGTCTGTCCAGGCTGACAGCAGCATAGCGTTGGACAAGGTCAATCCGTGTATGCCCTCCTGCCCCGGAGCCAGCAGCGGCGTTCCCTTCGCAATCGCATCGACCCAGTTCTGTGTCACTTCCTTGTGCTGCCCGCCGGTCCCTGGCGTAGGCACCTCGCACTTCCAGCATTCCGGTGACCCGAAGCCGCCGGTATACGTCCGGTTGAATTCCGGCTCCGGCACCCGCAGCCGCCAAAAGGTCAGCTTGCCGTCTTCAATGACAATTTTGCCCCGGTCTCCGGCAACCTCAAACCGGTTCGTCCCCGGTGCTTCACCGGTCGTTGTTACAAACACGCCCGTGGCCCCGTTCTCATATTCAACATAAGCGGTTACTTCATCTTCCACCTCAATGCGGCGGTGCTTGCCGAAATAGCAGAACGCCCGTATCCGCTTCGGCATAAGCCCGGTCGTCCACTGCCACAGGTCCAGCTGATGCGGGTCCTGGTTAATAAGCACGCCGCCGCCTTCTCCCGCCCAGGTTGCCCGCCAGCCCGCTGAATCATAATAGCTTTGAGATCGGTACCAATTCGTAATAATCCAATTCGTCCTTCGAATCTCTCCGAGCTCTCCGCCTGCAATCAAATCCTTCAGCTTCGCGTATAGCGGATTCGTCCGCTGGTTGTACATAATGCCGAACACCTTGCCGGATCGATCCGCCGCCTCATTCATCAGCCGAACCTGCTTCGTGTATACCCCAGCCGGCTTCTCCACAAGCACATGCAGCCCCTTCTCCAGAGCCTGAATCGCCACCTCGGGATGCACATAATGATGCGTGGCGACAAGAACACCGTCCACTGTGCCGGACGTAAGCATCGCTTCAACGTTATCAAAGCAGGCCACCTGCGGGCCATACTGCCGCTGTGCCCATTCCAGCCGCTCCGGTCGCATATCACAAACCGCAGTCAGCTCGGCTCCGCGCACTTCTCCCCGGGTCAAATACTTCGCATGCCCTTCCCCCATGCCGCCAAGCCCCACAATTCCAATCCGCACCTTCGACACCTGGTCCTCACCCTTTGCCCGATTTGTTCTGCACCAAAAGATTACGCTTTCATTTTAGCACAAAAAACCGGCCTCGCACTTCACTGACATTGGGCAATGTGCGGGCCGGATTTAACTTTGGTTGGTGTATACAATGTATCGATTTAGTGGTGAACACGTCATTTAACTAGACGAATAAGCTGTTATTAACTTGCTCTAGCCTTGCCCGTTCGGCATTCCATGTGCTATTGTGCGGGTGATTCAATATAGCTCCTTCATCATTTTCGGTTGTTATGACCGTGATTTGCCATCTATTGTCTATTCTAATTTTGCTGATGCATTGGCCGGTTCATACACAATGGACTTTTTGGGGATAACCCTCGTGATTTAGAAATCCGCAAGCTCCAGCCTAATCCTGCTTGGTAACAATTTGGCTCTGTGCTGCATTACCAAGCCCCGATTTAGCTCCAATCCAAAACGGAACATACATGAGCAGGAACAGAACGACAGCAATGCCTTCCAGAGATAACAAATACCACGGATAATCCCCGAGAGCATCCATTAAGCCTCCTTGCGAGGGCTTCTGGGAAACAAACATGTAATTGCCTCCCGTTACCGCATTGACCCCGAACACAAAGAGCAAATAGCCGTTGAGAAACAAGATCGTCGTGCCGACGGAACGAAGCGTGGGACGAAACTTCATGACCCACGTGGCAAAGAAACAAGCGAACATAATAAAAGCATGGGCAATAAAAAAATGCCAAAAACGAAAATGCGGAAATGGATACGACAAAGCAGGCGTTAGAATGGCCATCGCTGCGCCGCCGATCCCCGTAAAATACACAAATTCATACACACGCCTGCTCTTCATCAGGAGCATATACACGCATAGCATCAAGCTCAGACTGCAAAGCTGGAACGGAAGCCATTCGGCGGCATTCCATTCCTGCGTCGACGTCCCCCATACTTGCAGAGCCACTTCCGTTACCACAAGAACCACCGCGATGAACCATCGGCATAGCTGAGCAGCCCGCTTTTCTTGCAGCCTGTCTCTGAACAAAAATAGTAAGAGAATGCCCGCTATCGTGAAACCCATTGCCAGCCCATGAGACAGTGAAAATAATTCGAACCGCTCCGAGCCTAACGCGGCTGTAATCCAAGAATCCATTCCCCTCCACCTTTCCAGCAGAACGCGGCAGCGTATCAGCCATAGATTATCAAGAAGCGAAGCGTTACCGCTATGCTTTACCACATCCGGTCCCTGTTTTCTTCTCTATTGCCAATGGTATTTCCTGTTTTCCCTCCGAGATTTTTCTTCCAACGGATAGAAGCAATTCATCTTTCCAAGCCGCCCAGGTTCAAGCTACAATATAATTGTTAAATCATGGCGATAGTGCAATGAAGGGAACGGCTGCGATTGAAAAATCATTCGGCAAAATCACAATCCTCCTCCGGGAGAGGTAAATCCGGCGTAAGCCATACGAATGCCCGGCGGGTCAGCTCCGTACCACCCGCTTCCTATGCTGCCGCAGGGTTATTGCAAATGTCCCGCGCCTACGGCAACCGGGCGACTGCGAACTATTTGCGCAGCTCCCTGTCTGGCGACAGCGGTACAAGCTCTGCCTCCCAGCCTGTCGCACAAGCAAGCTTTAACAAGATGGAATCGAGCTACAAGCAGGATTACACTGTCGACGATCTGAAAACAGCTGAGGGCGATGACGGCAAGTTCACCTCCGTGTCCGCCGATTCCGGCTTGCCTACGTTCTATGGCGTCATTAAGCACACCTACGGAGCGAACGTCAACGATAACTGGTTTCAGTATACGAATAAATTGGGCGCCACCTGCGACCGTCCGCACAGCGTAACGGCACGCGTGAAGAAATCGGGCTCGGCCAAGGACCGCCAGGACAGTCAGGAAGTGACGGCCATCGGAAATCTGGGCTACGAGGAAATGCAGCTTCGCGAGGGCAATCGCTTCGGCCGTAAGACAACGTATAACGGCGGCCATCTCATAGGCTATCAGATTGTACGCGGACCAGAGGCGGATAATGAATGGAACGTGGCGCCGCAGGATACCATCAACAACCAGCAGGCCTATAATAACACCATCGAACAAATGCTCCGCGAGGCGGATATCGGTACGGTCTACGACTATACCGTCGATGTCAGATACGATCAGCTTAATTTCAGTGTGGACCAGGATCAACTGCTGGGCCTTGGCGTGCTGACTGCCATCGATTCCAATAAACCGTGGGAAATCCAGGTACCGGTGCGCGTGCCCTACAAATGGGATGCCGACGCGAAGCTGGTAAAGGGTCAATTCGGCAATCCCGTTAAAAAGGATGGCTCCTCCTACAAGCAGTACTCGGCGGCCATGAACGAGGCCGAGCTGAATTACTACGATGAATCGACCTCCGCGCGCTTTCATCTGAAGTATTCCGACGGAAAAGGCGCCGAGGCCGATCATGATGTAAACACGAGCCTGACCGATACGACCGGTATCCAAGGCATTCACTTCTCCATGTTTCAGCAGCTGCCGACCGACTTCCTAAAGAACACATCTCCTTCCTCCCAATGGATTAGCGGCTATGCGAATCAGGTAGCGGACTACGGAGACGTATCCAAAGGGTTAGCTGCCGAGGTGACGGGCATAGATCTAATTCATGCCCTTAAGCTGCAGAACCAGGCAATCTATCAGAAAATCAACAGCATCACCGAAGCCCCTACCGCGGTGATATGCGACCCTGCCGTGGCGCTGGAACAAAAGGCGACCGATATGGAGGAAGAGCACCTTAGCCATTTCATTGGACAATGGTCGGAAAATCAAGGAGAAGCGGCCTATATCGATCTTCAGAGCGTATATGAGCGCTTAACGGAGCTATACAACGTGAAATCGACGGACGAAAGCAACCTGGTCGAAGAGAGTAAGAAGTACGAAGAAATCGACAAAACCCACTTTGACAGCACCACAGATCCCGCGGTCCTACAAAAGGCTATCCTTACTTTAAAACAGCAAAAATCTGTCCTCATGCAAATCCTGAACAATCGGGAGGAGCGGCAGCGAATGAACCAGACGGCGCAGCAATTCGTGAACCGTTTCAATACCATAACAGACGACAGCTTGAGAATGGCTACAGCGGATAATGACAAGTATGTTTCGATCAGCGCGCGAATCAAAAAAGCAAGAGGCAATAATAGATCGCTGTTGGAAAATGAGTTAAAGCCGCTAAAAATAAAGAAAAATTTATTTAGGAAAAAATACCAGCGTATCGTAGGAAAGAACGTATTGGATAGAAAAAAAAATAAAGGGGGCATCCGCTACGCCAAACAAGAGTGGGTGAGGAAAGTAATCGCTTATCATAGGAAAAGGATTACGCATTAAGTTAACACAAAAAGCAAAGTCAACCCGCCCGGCTGCTGATGACCTTGCTTTTTGTTATCTCATTTGAATACCTCATATCCCTTCGCCCATCTGCTGGAAAGCAGACGAATCGCTGGAGCAGGTCAGGTTTATTAGGTGAACAGAAAAGTGAATTACGAACTCAACTTTCGCAGCATGAAATTGGTAGATAAGCCTGGATGTAATTGGGTAAAGCTGAGATCCACTGCTGGAGTTGACGTTGAAAGAGAGCCCGGCTTTGGTAACGACTTCATAGAGCAAATCGACCAGTTGCTGCAGGAGTCAAGCCCAGTCGAGCGTGCCCGCTTCGTCGCAAAGCAAATAAAACAGACCACCAAACGAACGGGCATTCGTACTTTGCCGAAGCTGCCAAGCGAGCAGAATATAGCGCGAGAACACAACGGTCGTATGACTGATGATCAACTCGTACGAACGGCCTTGGAATTTCCTTTTGCAGCGGCAGCAGCGATTTGGTGCACTTGAAGAATACTTCAATGTCCCAGCGCATCCGGTAAATGCGGATGATGTCCGAGGCCGTCAGGCTCAGGTCGGTTGAAAGAAGCGCCAGCCATTCGTTGTTCTTGGAATGATGGCGGACAAACACGGTTACCACCAGGACTCCTGGGGCGAGCGAGGTTCAGTTAAACCGAAGGAAGTTGCGATTCTCCCCTTCGACACGCGGGGCGACGGCGAATAGTTCCTTCAGGCTGAGCCGCTGCCCGTTCACGAGATAGCGCTTGTTGTCGTTCTTGACCATGCCGATCACATATGTCCCCATCTTGCTAAGCTTCCAGCAAATATTCCAGCAGTTATTCTGGCTGCTCGCCTTCTCTCAAATTTAAACACAGCAAAAAAGCCCGGATTCCCGGACTTTCGCTTCGTGTCTGACCGGTGCTCTTACTTACGGGAAAAGCCTTCTTCACGCAAATAGTCAACCGCTTCTTCATAGGTGTCGAAGGCGCTGTCCAGATTCAGGCCGGCATAGACGTACCACATCTCTTCTTCAAGCACAAGCCGGAGCTGAGCATGCTCGGTATTCACCCACTGCTCTTCCTGAACAGGCTGTTGTTCTTCTTCAGTATCAGCTTCTGCTGCGGCAGGCTCGCCTCCCGCATTTTCATCCGTTTGAAGGGACAAGGACTGAATGGAGGCCCGAATAAGCTCACGCAAATCGTCCGCTTCGTATTCCCGGATGTTAACCATCCCCCGGTCATCGGTTTCAACATCAGGCAGGAGGCCCGCATAGACGAATCCGTTGCCGTTCGGATGAAGGTGGTAGACAACTGTTTTTTTCTCGTGAACGCTTTGCTCGTAATGAAAATTGATGCGGCCCAGCGAGACTTGCCTGCGGTCCAGCTCCGGGAAGGTCTCAATAATGGCCAGCTTTTGTTCAAATGTCAGCATACTGGGGTAAAATACTCCCTTCAACAAACAAAATATGTAGTGCCCATTATACCACATTACGTTAAAAGAAAACGTATAAGGATCTAAGCCATCCGGCCTAGGCGCGCTTCCAGCCACAAATCGGTCCAATAATACGGGCAGGCCAGCTTTAAGAAAAAATTCTATATCGCGCGCAGTATAAGTATAACGTTGGGCTCGACGGAAAACCTCGTAGATCAAAGCACACGTCCGTCTTCCTGTGCGTTGGAGCATGACGGAAATCAGCCACGTGTCCTCCAATCATAGGCCAGCGTCATTTTATCGTATAATAAGGAAAACCGAGAAAACGCCGTTCCGGCAGGAGGCGGCTTTTCACACTTTGAAGGAGATGGATAAACCATGACACTACACGCAGGACAAGCCCGCAGCCAGATCAAACCCGGACTGCTGGTGGATATTGTACTTAAGCAGGATCAGCGTTCCGGCAAAACCACCCGCGGCATCGTGCGCGATATTTTGACCAATTCGCCGACTCACCCGCACGGCATCAAGGTCCGGCTGCAGGACGGTCAGGTCGGCCGCGTAAAAGCAATTATCGGCTCAGGGCCGGACCAGCACTAATTGCTAATAGCAGGTAACCAGGGGCGGAAGCCGCATGTGAGACCTGGCAGCATGATTTATATGTACGGTTACTGGAGAAACAAGTCCAGACCTGCTTCACCCTTTCACACCGCCAAGCTCTGCGGACTGTACATCTGCAGCGCCAATCCGTAAGCGCCCGCAGCAGGGAGTCACGCGCCCTATGTCAGCCAATTGACCGGGGCGGCTGCAGCTGGGCGGCGGACTCCGCAGACCGGTATAAATTAGGAATATACACCCGGAATTCGGAGCCCTTGCCCAGCTCGCTGTTAACCTCAATCCGGCCGTCATGCGCTTCTGCCAGCGCTTTGCTGATGGAAAGGCCGATGCCGACACCGCCGCTAAACCGGGAACGGGATTTGTCGGCCCGGTACAGCCGGTTAAACACATACGGCAAATCCTCCGCGCCAATGCCGATGCCGTTATCCCGGCAAGAAATCAGCGTCTCCTCCTCCGTCCACTCCACAGCCAGCACAACGCTCCCGCCTTCGTGGGTGTATTTGATGGCATTGGACACAATGTTGGAGACAACCTGAATCAGCTTGTCCCGATCCGCCTGGGCGTAGCAGGGAACATACGGGTTGACGAACTGCAGCCGGATGCCCTTCTGCTTCGCCATGGAGGAGAAATTGCGGTACACGCTTTCCGCCAAATCGACCATATTGCAGCGCTTCATGTTCATCGTAAACCGGGCGGCCTCCGCTTCCGACAAGCGCTCCATATCCAGCATGAGGCGCGTCAGCCGGATCAGCTCCTCATAAATTTGCTCCAGCCACTCCACGTTAACCTCGTATATCCCGTCCAGCATCGCCTCCAGCTGTGATTGCATGCTGGTCAACGGAGTACGCAGCTCATGGGTGAAATCCACCATCAGGTGATGCCGCCAATCCTCCTGCTTCTTCAGCTCCAAAGCCAGCTCATTCAGGGTTAGGGCAAGCTGGCGCACCTCCTCCGGCCCCTTCAGCGGTGCACGCTGCTCCCGGTCGCCCAAGCGGATTTTGGAGGCCGTGGCCTGCAGCCGGTTTAAGTGCCTGGACAGCAGCCGGGCCGCCGCATAGCTGACCAGCACAGATAGCAGCGCCGCCGCAATGAAAACCCAGGTTGTACGCACGCGCATCGATTCTTGAAAAGCGAGCACGTTCGGGTCCAGCTCATCCGCTGCCTTCGGCCGGGCCACCTGCAGCCAGCCCCTCGTATCCCCGCGGGCAACGACCGGGAATTCCAGCATTTTGACCTCACCCGGGGGCTGGGAGCCGGTAAACATATCAAACCAAGGCTGGCGCCTGTCCTCCCCATACCGGATTAAAATACCGTACAAGGTCGCCCTGCGAGTCAGCCAGACGGCCTGCTCCTCCGTGTACGGCCCGACCGTCAATCCGGCATTGCGAATATCGTCCATCATTTTGTACGCTTCGATCTGCAGCTGTTCATTCTGATAGGCGTCGAAGACACTTTCCCAATTCATATCATAGACAAATGAAATCGCTGTCAAAATCAGCAAAAAGCAGCCCATTAACGTGACAAACAGCAGGACATGCATCTGGCGGAAGCGGCTCAGCATCGGTCAGGCATCCCTTTCATCGGAGGACGCGGCAAACTTATAACCGGCCCCGACCAGCGTCAAAATATACCGGGGCTCCCGCGGGTCACGCTCAATTTTTTTGCGCAAATTTTTGAGATGGGTATCGATGGAGCGGCTGTCCCCCTGGAACGTATACCCCAGCACCTGGTACGTTAAATCATTCCGGCTGAACAGCCGGCCTGGACGCGAGACCAGCACGCTCAGCAGCTTTAATTCAGTAGCCGTGAGATTGGCCTGCCGCCCGTCGACAAGCACCGTTCCCGCATCGGGCATCAGAACAAGCCGGCCCTGATCGAAGGAGAGCCTTGGCACCGCATCCGGCCGATCCGGTCGCTCCTTCTGGCCTGCGCGCCGCAGCAGAGCGTGAATCCGGGCAATGACCTCCTTCACCCGGAACGGCTTGGAGATGTAGTCGTCGGCTCCCAGCCTGAGCCCGGCTATCGTATCGGCCTCCCGTGACTTGGCCGTGATCATCATAAGAGGGACCAGTGAGGTGCCGCGGATGTTGGCGCATACCTCTTCCCCCGGCAGCCCCTCCAGCATTAAATCCAAAATCACAAGCTGGTACTCCCGCTCCCGGAACCACTCCAGCGCCTCTGTGCCGCTTGCAGTGCAATCGACGGTCCAGCCTTCATTTTTGATGTAGGCTGTCAGCACCTCACGGATTTTCGGTTCGTCCTCCACAAGCAAAAAATGCATAACACTCCTCCTTGTGTAAAGCGGATGAAGCCCTTGTTCCTTTATATTACAAATTTGTAAACCAAACAGCAAGATCGTACTGCAAACCAGCTTACAGCCCGGGGCAAAACCTCACTTTACATCACGGCAAACAGTCCGCCCGCTCCCTGCGGAACGGACAGACTCGGATTGAACGAACAGTATGCAGGTGGTTTGCCGCAAGCATCCCGGCTCTCCTTCACCAGCCTTTATGTGTCTCTTGCAATGACCAGAATCAACTATTCGGATGCCTGCATTGTTTCACTGGCTTTTTTCACTGGCCATATCTAAACGCCGCATCGTTAAAGGACACGGATGAAACAACGAGGCTTCGGCCGCCTTCATCCGCCTGGACTGTACTGCTAATCGACAAGCCCGGTACGCTCTACTCCCTCCACAAACCAGCGCTGGGTGAAGGAATACACGATCAGGGGCGGCAAAATAATGAGGAACGAAGCGGCCATCTTAATCGGCTCGGCAAAAATACTCGGCCCGGCCTGAGCTTCCTCCGCCGTCAGTGCCGCCGCCAGCTTGGACAGGCTGATAGAAAGCGGAACCTCCTTGGCGCCGAACATGTACATGGAAGGATAATAAAAGTCGTTCCAGCTCCAAACAAACGAGAACAGGAACACAACGATAATGGCCGGTGTTGAGACCGGCAGCATCACCCGGAGGAAAATCCGGAACACATTCGCCCCGTCGATCCGGGCGGCCTCCTCCAGCTCCTTCGGCAGCGTGCTGAAAAATTGACGGAAAATAATGACAAACAAGGCTCCCTTCAAGCCATGCCCGAACACGGCTGGTACAATCAGGGGCAAATACGTGTTAATCCAGCCCGCTTCCTTGAACATCAGGATGGACGGCAGAATCGTCACCTGGGGCGGCATCACAAAAGCAAACAGAAGGCACACCAGCCAAAACCGTTTGAACGGAAAATCGAGCCGGGCAAACGCAAACCCAGCGACGGCGCAGGCAATCACCTGCAGACAGGCCACAGAAACCGACACAATCGTACTGATCAAAAGACCGCTCGGATATTTCAGCAGCCGGAACGCTTCCAGCAGATGCCCCCAGTACAAAGTCCGGGGAACCCATACCACAGCAGGGTCCAGCAAGCTGGCGCCGTCCTTCACCATCGTCGAGATCATATACAATATCGGCTTCATGTAAATAAACGCCGTATCGATGAGGATCAAATACAGGAACAGCTTAAAAATAAGCCCTTTGTCCGCCTCCCGGCCAACGATCCATCTGGCGGCCCTGACCGAATTGCGCCGCAATCCGTTTCGGCTCAGCAAATCGCCCTTGAACTTCCGGATGACTCGTTCCATAGCTTTTGCCTCCTTCCTAATCCATTGCACGTAAGCTTTGACGGCGTTCCATTCCGAACAAGTATTCTTTTCTCCCCTTGTTTCCGGCTTGTTTGCCCAGGTTGCATTCGTTTAACGTACATGGCGTTTTGCTCCGCCCGTCCTTGTCGCCCGGTTGAAGATGAAGAAAACCAGCCCCAGAAACAGCAGCACAATGAGAAAGTAAATCCAGGCAAGGGCGCTGGATAAGCCGTAGTTTTGCGTATTGACCTTCGAAATAATCGGGTTGGACGGAAACGTAAACAAGTCGACCACTGTATAAATCAAATTCAGCCCAATGAACGGCGTCATACCGGGCAGCGTAATTTTCCAAAAGGTCGCCCAAGGGTCGGCACCGTCGATCCGGGCGGCTTCATAGACGGATTTGGCAATCGTCTGCCGGCCGGCCAGAAACAGCAAAATCTGCACCCCGGAATACCACAGCACCAGCACGAACGAGCTGATAATATTAACCATTGGCACGGCCCAGCTCGACGGCAAATACGTCGTAATGAGCCCGCCCAAATCCATCTCCTCCACAAACCCGAGCGTGCCTTCCCCCTGCGTGATGAACTCCTGAATGATTTGTCCCGTCGAGAAGATGACCGGCAGGAAAAATACAGCCCGGAAAAAACCGCGTCCGAGAAAACGCTGATTCAGCAAAATAGCGACAAGCAGCGAGAACACCACGATAACCGGAATCATGATGACCACCTGGCGCAAAAAAGGCAGCAGATCGTTGTAGAGCAGGCCACCGTCAGCAAGCAGAATCTCACGGTAATACTGCAGGCCGACCGGCGTAGTCTCGATGCCGCCTGCAGTAATTTTGACCCGCTGAAAGCTCATAGATAAGGAATAGCCGAGCGGAAAAGCGATAAAAACAAGAAAGCCGAAAATCCAAGGCGCAATAAAAACAGAGCCTTCCAGCTGCCTCACGGCGACCGCACCGGGCCTGCGTCTGCGTATCATTCCAGCTTCCCTCCCCCGGGCAACGCCACAAAGTCCTGCGCCTGCACAGTGACCCCCTCCACCTGGACCGGCTGCTGATTGTAGTTCACAATGACACGTTTGCCGCCCTCGTATACGGTTTCCATCACATTCGGCTCTATGGCGCGATGATTCACAATGAACTTGTTCTGCACATCGCCAAGCGCCTCGTTGTAACGCTGATATTCTTCCACCGCTTTAGCTTCCCAGTCCCGGTAGTTCATACTGTAATACCAAATCCAGTAGGCGCCCTTCATCTCCTGCTGGGGGGAGCTTGTAAAGGTAAAGCTCGGATAGAAGCCGTACTCAATCGCTCTCAGGAAATCCCGGCGGTACTGATCCCGCATATTAATCCAGTCGGACGTATACGTGATCAGGCCATGCACCGCAATTTGAGCAAACGGGACCGCTTCGTCCATAAACAAATCGTAGGAGTAATCATCCGGCATCCGCTGAATATGATTCACGCTGCCCAGCCCGAAGAAGTTGATTTTGTCCCCCCGGACGCCGCCCAGGGTATGCTTGACTTCGGACAGTATCTCCTGCTGAATCTGCTTCGTTTCCCTGCGCGTCGAGGGATAACGGTCATTGAAATCACTATCCAGATAACGGCCGATTCCATCCTCAAAGTACACGCCGTCCGCACCAAGCGCCTCTATCTCAGCCAGATCCTCTTGAATGACCTGCTGATAAAATCTCGGGCTGACCATCGTCACTTGCTCCCCGCTGGAATAGGCGGTGAACTGCTGCAGCGTACCCGCCAAATTGCGCAGCCCTTCATATTTGGCCCGGAAGCCGTCCCGATCATTGTTGTTTATCGTATAGTTGGCGCCCAAATACACCGGAATGTTCAAGGAGTGTGCGAAGTCGATAAATTGCTTCATTCCGTTGTTCCCGCCCAGACGCTCGTCGACGGGAAGCAGCCCCCCGAACGAGCTGTAGCCGTTTTTCTGATAGCCCAGATACTGCACGGACATATTCTCGATCCCGAGTCCGTACAGCCGCTTGACCATTTCCATCGCCTCCGAGGTGGTCGTCCCCTTTAAATAAGTGTCCCAAAGCAGACCCTTCTTCCGGTCAGCCCCGATAATATCGATGAACATCGGCAGCTTGCCGCCTGCGCCGGGCTGCAGGGGCTTCAGCTGATGCTCCCGCATGAGGTACTCCCGGTATTTGGCTGCCATCCCGACGTAATCGCTATGGCCCTCGTCCAGGAAATAGTAACGCACAGAGCGGTCTGCTTGGAACGGCTCCTTGTTGTAGGTATAGAAGCCGGTTTCTTTTTTCTTGCTCGTTCTCTGATAAAATTTCGTCCGGAGCTGCCATTCGGCTGTCGCCCAATTGCTTTGTCCGTATGCCCCTCCCGGTGAAGCAAATACCTTGGCGTATTCTTCACCGCCGGTGATTACGCCGATCAGCCCCTGATTGCCCGACTTGATGCCGAACACCGGCATCTTCACCTCCTGCCGGCCGGTCCGTTCCCCGTAAAATGAGGAATCCGCGCCGTACACGTCCTCGCGGTAAATTGTTTTGTCATTGGTACGGTTTGGCTTGAACCGTATGAGGGCGCCCGATCCGTCCGGAACGAGCAAATACCCGTCCTGTCCGCCGGACATTTCCGCGCCAAGCATCGGAAACAGCTTCACATTCAGCACACGGAGCTTCTCTTCAGTCATTGCCTCCTGCAGCAGCCTGACATCCAAATAATCGTCGGTTAGCTTCACCTCGACGGGAATGTTGATTCTGGATGCCGTAAAATGATAAACCGCCCGGAAGCCGCCAGGTCTTGCTTCGAAGCTTTCCACGGTGCCCTTGTCCTCCGCAAAGCTGATAATCTTGGGCTGGGATTTAAAATTGTCCATATCGATATATTCCAGCATCACCGGGGAGCGCAAATTGTTGCGCCATGTGCCGCTCATCGTTTCCTTGGCCCAATCGGCGGGGTTCGGATAGGAGCGCCATACGCCGCCGCTGCGGTGATCCCGGACCTGGAAGTGACCGGACTGGCGGTCGAACCACAGCTCCAGCTGAGCGGAGGCCGCAACTTGGCGGAAGCTGCTGTCCGCCGGAAGCTCCTGCTTCGCTTTATCCGCGCTGACAGAGCCCGCGGTTCCCGGAGCGGCGGCGGGAGCAGTCCCCGGGGCCGCCCCGCCTGCAGCGGCTGCCGTTCCATCGGACGCCCCACTTGCCTTCTCCGGCTCAGCTCCGCCTGAGGGTCCCGCTTCGCCTGCACCGGCTGCGGTCCCCGGGGCCGCCCCGCCTGCACTCACTGGCGCAGCTTCGCCTCCAGCCGGTCTCACCGCATCCGGCGCAGATGACGCTGCAGCGAGGGCCAAGCGCTCCGGCTGCTGAAGCAGCGGCGTCACGCTAACCGCTGCGGTCAGCAGCAGAGGGACCGCGATAAGCCATCGTCTGCGTGTGCTCCTTGTTCTCACCGGATGGTCACCTCCTGATAAATGGAATACACGAAGTCCTGCAGCTCACTGGTCAGCCCGAACGTAATGAAGACAAGAACTCCAAGCAGCGTCATCGTCGTCAGCGAGAGGAACAGATTCATCGAGGCTTCTCCGACGCTGTAGTTTTGCAGCGATTGAACCTTCCAGAATAGCAGAACGCCGACCCAAATAAAGACCCCCGCCTGGAGAAAATGGAATACGGCCGCTTCACTAAGCGTCAAGCCATGCGACAGCAATGTTAGCGGAAGTCCTACTAAAGCAAGCGGAAGCATCGCGTATGACGTTCCGTACACGACATCGCGAAACCGCCCTTCCCCCCGGTAAATCGAGCTGATTAAATAATTGGAGACGATCCAGCCAATCCAGATCACCATAAATTGAATCGACACGGTAATCAGGCTCAAGTCCATGATGGCGTCCGTGTTAAAAGTAAAATCGGTAAAGGCCCGCATGACTGCAAACGAAATGAGCCCCAGAATGAAGAGCAGCAGACTCATCCAGCCTCCGCCTTTCTGCTCATACCGGATGGCGCTGAAGCCGTCGAGCGGATGCTTCAGCAAATAAAACAAATGCCGCACCTGCACGATAAAGGGATGGGCCGACCGCTTCCGCTGCTTCCATTGCCTGCGCCAAGCCGTTCTTCGCGTTAGCCGGTCCGATAAAAAAATCAGAACGGCAGCCCCGATGAACACATTCATAAGCAGCCCGAAATGGCGCTGGAACCACAACAGCCGGACCTGCCAAAAGGCGTCGGAATAGCCCGGCTGATGACCGGCCTCATAAAACAGTCTTTGCGCCCTCGGGTACTCGCCCTTTTTGTACGCCGCCTTGGCCAGACCCAGAATCGCGGGCGTGTAGCCGCCATTCAGCCGCAGCACCTCCTCCCACAGCTTCTCGCTCTCCTCATAGCGTCCATCCTGAGTCAACCGGTTCGCCTGGTGTACAAGCGACCCGAACTCGGACAGCCGGAAGCGCTGGACGATGCCATTCTCCTGATCGAGAATAAACAGGTCGCCCTCGGCGTTATTGGCAATAGCCGACGGCGTTTTAACAAGGCCCAGCTTCGCATTCGGCGAGGCATCGCCCGCCCAGAAAAAAAGCAGGTTGCCGCCGGCATCGTACTGGCTGATATACTTCAGCGCGGAATCAATCGCGGTCATATTGCCGTCCGCATCTACCGTTACATCGCTTAGGGCCGGGACCTTGGTTTTATCCTTCGGCTTAAACCGGATTTCGCCGTAGCTTTTCTCCGTTGCTTCCTCATCTGCATACTCGCTTTTGGAGGCAAGCAAATCCTTTCCGGCCATGTTCAGCTTTTTGATTTGGCCGGTTTCCACATGTTGAGTGACCGTATAAATAAAGCCGTTCTGATCAATGTGCACACTGCTGGCGGAGCCGGGCAGCTTGCTAATCTCGCGCGCATACATTTCCCGGGTGTACAGCAATCGTTTAATCGCATCCATCGCCGTAAACTCCGCCTTGTTGGCCCCGAAGAAGCCCTGAAACTCGCCTTCCGGATCAAGCTGAAGCAGCCCCTGATAGCCCCCGAGCGTAGTAATATACAGAAACCCCCGCTTATCTACGGCAACCTTGATCGGATCATACTTGAAGCTCTCCGGAATCAGCCTGGATTCCGGCCGCTTGTATTCCTGCTGCACGATGCCGCTCTCATCCATTCGCAGGACACGCTTATTCCCGGTGTCGGCCACGTACAAAGCGCCTGCTCTATCGACAAAAACACCCTCCGGCTTGTTCAGAGTGCCGCTGTCCGGCACGATGGCGCTTACGAAGCCGCCGTTCTCGTCCAGATGCACG
This sequence comes from Paenibacillus sp. y28, assembly GCF_037137075.1. Classification (NCBI taxonomy): domain Bacteria; kingdom Bacillati; phylum Bacillota; class Bacilli; order Caryophanales; family Paenibacillaceae; genus Paenibacillus; species Paenibacillus sp. y28. The sequence continues at coordinate 118,745 of NZ_JBBBNV010000005.1, read as the reverse complement.
ATCCGGTTGTTGCCGGTGTCTGCAATGTACAGATGGTTGCGGCTGTCGATGAACAAATCCCTCGGCTGGCTCAGGGGAGAATACGCCAGCTTGCCCGGCTCCTTCGGGTCCGGCAGGAAAAGGTCGCCCCCGACCGCATCAACGGGCGTATAAGCCGCTTGGGTCCAGACGAGCCGGCCGTAAGCATCCTTATAGTTTGTAACATACGGCATGTAAGCCAGCGCCGCCGGCGCAAGCGCCAGCAGAAGCGGCAGTGCCAGCAGGCTTGCCCAAATCCGCTTGTGCCTTCGCATGCTAAACCGCATCGTAACCCTCCTTTCCCCGAGCCTATTTAATGCCGGAATGCGCCATGGTCGCAATGACCTTCCCTTGGAAAAGCAAAAAAATGATTAGATTCGGAACGAACATCACAAGCGCCGCTGCGGCCGCCGCTCCCTGTCTGGCTACATTGTTGGCCAAATGATTCGTCAGTGTGGTCAAAAAAAACGGAAAATTCTTCATTTCGTCATCCTGCATGAACAGCGTGGAGGTTTCCGTATTCCCCCAGGAAGCCTGAAAGGTCAGGATGGCGACCGTCGCGATGGCCGGCATACAAACCGGAAGGACAATCCGCGCAAATAATTGCAGCTCCGAAGCCCCGTCCAGCTTGGCCGCCTCCAGCAGCTCTCCGGGAAGCTGGTCAATAAACTGCTTGATCAGGAAAACCCCGACCGGCATAGCCACCAGAGGCAAAATATGGCCGAGATACGTATTCATCAGCCCCAGCTCGCTGACAACCAGATAACGCGGAATTTGAACCGCCTCCGGCGCGAACATCAGCGTCAAAATGATCGTCGAGAACACCAGCCTGTTGCCCGGAAAAGAGTGCTTGGAAATCGGATAAGCGCACAGCGCACTGACGGTCGTTACCCCGACGACGGCCAGGCCCGAAATGACGACACTGTTAAACAAATAACGGGTCATCGGGACCGTCGAGACGGAAGCGACCAGAAACAGCTCCCTGAAGCTGTCCAGCGTCGGACCCCGCACGAAAAAATTAGGCGGATATACGAACAGCTCGTGATACGGCTTCAGAGCATGGTTAAAAATGTACACCAGCGGCAGCAGCATAAACACCGACAGCAGCACCAGCAGAACGGTCAGCACCTGCTGAAAGCCGTCCACCGCCTTCAGCCTGCGCGGCTTTTGCCGGAGCAGCGGCAGGATTTTTTTGGGCAGCGCCTCCATCTATTCTCCCTCCTTCGGGCCGAACAGCCCCCAGCAGAACCGGTTGGACATATACATCACCGCAAGCAGGAATACGGAAATCGCTGCAGCGTAGCCCATTTCAAAACGGATAAAGCCATAATCGTCAATATGATTCATCATAAGGTGGCCCGCATACTGCGGAGTCGGATTTGTGCCCGACAGCTCCACACCGATAGCTCCGGCCTTGAAGGTGCTCACGATCGCCATGACCGCGCCGAACAGCATCTGCGGCTTCATCGAGGGAATCGTAATGTACCCTATTTCCTGCAGCCGGCTGCTCATGCCGTCAATACGCCCGGCCTCATACAGCTCCGGGTTGACATTCAGCAGCCCGGCCAGCATCGCCAGGAAGCCGACCCCCATGCTGGACCAGAGCGTCACGACGATCATAGAGCCCATCAAATGCGCCTTATCGGTCACCCACAGCTCCGGCTGGTCGATGAATCCGATTCGGAGCAAAAGGCTGTTCAGGTAGCCGATACGGTCGCCGGTCAGCATTGGCAGCCAAACAATAGACATGGCAATCCCGGCCGTCAAGGACGGGGTGTACATAGCCAGCGCGAACCATTTGCGCAGCCCGCCCGGCAGCTGGCTAATCAGCCAGGCAAGCAGGAACGCGGCGATATAGCCGCCGGGCCCGACGAGAAGAGCAAATTTGAAGGTGTTGGGCAGCGCATATTTCAAGAACAGCAGGTCCTGGGAAATGAGGTTCTGAAAGTTGGTCCAGCCGATAAAGCGAGGAGATTCGATGGCGTTGAAGTAGGTGAAGCTGAGCACAACAGCCGCTGCCACCGGAATCAGAATAAACGCGGCGAAGCAGAGCATGAACGGCGCGATGAATAAATAGGAGGCCCGGCAGCGCCATACCCGGACAAGCCATTTCCTGAGGGGCGGGAGCTCCGTCCGGCTCACAGCCGCCTGTCCGGCAAGCGCCGCTGCTTCCCGGTTATTTGACATACGGCTTCACCCCTTCCCACGGCTTGTTTACAACCGGCAGCGGCATCGTCTTCGTCACATGGCCCGCCGCATCCATATAGCCGAATTCCTGCTGCTTGCGTCGCAGCTCGCGGTTTACATCCATCACCGCCATCTCCAGCGAGGAACGGTAATTCATCCCGTCCACCACGGTCCGGTTCCAGGCATTGGTAATTTCCCGGGTCAAATAATAGCCGCCCGGCACATTCGGCATATCCTTATACCACATCCATTGGTTCAGGATGATGTTAGCGTCCTCCCGCTTCCAGGGCAGCTTCGCAAACGCCTCTACACTAGACGTATTCCAGCGGAACGCCACCCCGTTAAACGCCTCCAGATCCGCCCCGTAACGCTCCTGAACGTCTGCCGACAGCCACCATTTTAAAAATGTCCAGGCTTCTTCCTTTTTCGTAGAGGAGTTAAAAATAACGCCCGTCGTCTGTCCGCCTCCCGCCCAGCGGGCAATCGTGCCGTCCGCCTGCTTCGTTCCCGGCAGCAAGGCAATTCCCCAGGAGCCGTTCAGCTCGGGTGCAGCTGCGGAAAGCTGAACGTACATGTTATAGTCGGATACTCCGATGGGCATCGTTCCTTTCCGGAAATGCTGCAGGAAGCTGGTTACCTCCCGGTCCGCCGCGTAAATATGAAACAGGTCGGTCCACTGCTTGAACGCCTTAAACCCCTGCGGCGAATCCATCGCGGCCGTAAGACCGTCCGGATTGAAAAACTCGGCCCCGTTCTGATAAAAGTACGGCATGAATTCCTTAGGCGGCACGTAAAAATTCATGCCGTTTTGCTGCAGCGCGGGAAGCATGTCGTACACCTCGTCCCACGTGTCCGGAATTGCAAGCCCCAACCGGTCCAGAATGTCCTTGCGGTAGTAAAGCACCTGAAACGACTGGGTTTCCGGCACAGCATAATAACCCTTATTGTAATAAAACGGCAGCCACGAGCCGGGACTGAACCGGCTGTACATCTCTTGAAAATCCGGAAACGCCGAGATATCGTATACGCTGTTTCGAATGGCATAATCAACCGGCAAATCCTGGGATAGCCCAAGCGCAACGTCCGGCTGCTTGCCTGCCGCATTCGATAGAACGAGAAGCTGGGCATTCGGAAGCAGGTTCACCTTAACCTTCACCCCGGTCTCAGGCGTAAACAGCTCGTCGGTCAGCTCCTGCAGCTGAGTGACATAGTCCCGTCCGCGCTGCACCCACACATTGAGCACCTGATCGTCCATCTCGCCCAGATGGTTCTTCGGTTGGAACGAATAAAAGAAATTCAGGACCAAGCCCTTCGCCCGGGCAAACAGCGAAGCCTCCATCTTCGGAAACGGCTGTTCGACTGGTGTCACATAGATTTCATCCAGCTGCAGCGGCTGCTGCACCAGCGTATCCATATTTTTGCCGATGCGCTCCATGACTGTGCCTATCGTATCAGCCCGGTAAGGGATGTCGTCCACTTTGTTCAGCAAATCGCGAAGATCATCCGCGGAGGTCGCATAGGACTGGCTGACGGTGTCGATGGCGCCGTTAACCTGAACGGTGTCCTTCTCCAGCCTGTCAATCATCTCCGCCGCCCGGCTCAGCCGTTCCGGCAAATCCGGCATCTCCTCGGCCATATGCCAGGTCCGGTTCGCATCGGATTGCTTTCCGGTAAGGGCTTTCAAATCCTGGTCTGCTTCACGAAGCAAATCAACAGCCTGCTCCGTGCCGAGAATGATATGCTTCACCGGATCATGCGTCACGGCCAGCGATAACGTGTGCTTGCCCTTTTCCAAATAAAACTCGTAAGGCCGGCCCTCGCCGGAACCAAGTACTCTGCCCTTCCAGGCGGTGTCATAATCAAAGCGGTACGTAAGCAGCTCCTGGAACGGCACCCGGCCGTCAATGCGGATGCGGCGGAATGAAGCCTTCTGGGACAGTGTATTCTGCAAGGCGCGGAAGGCCAGCTTGTAGTTTCCCGTTTCCGGGATTTCAAACGTCCAGGTCAGCTCCTGGTTTTGGGCAGACCATTTCTTCCCGCCGATGGAGTTGAACACAATTCGTCCCGCCGCTAACGGAACGGTGCGCTGATCCGTATCGGAAGCAATTTGAATCGCCGAATCGTTCTTGACCGCGCCTGACTCCGCCTGCAGCACAAGACCCTTGCTCTGTACCGGCTTCGCTTGTGGAGCCTGCTGAGCCGCCTGCTCATAGGCCTCAAGCGGCTGCTGCGGCACGAGACGAATGGCTTCCAGTGCCACGGCATCGGAGGTTTCCAGCCGCAGGGTACGCTTTCCCTTGGCAAAAAACCACTGCAGCGGACGGGCGTAGGCTCCGGCCGAATCGGTCAATGACTCGGCGGCCCATTCACTCACATCCAGTGAGCGCGGACGGATGTCATTGCCGTCGGTATCCTGTTTAATCAGGTCCAGATCCTTCCACTTCCGGTACAAGGTGACCGACCGCGCTTCCCGGAACGGCTGCTTGCCGTCTACGGTAACATGCAGCGTAACAGGCCGCCGGAAGCCGTACTGTGTCACGGGACGATACGTGAGCTCGATTTCGTACAAAGCGTCCGCCGGCACCTCAATCTCATATTCGGCCCAGGACGGCTTGCCCGTGTTCCAGAGCAGCACCTCTTGTTTTCCTTCATAGGCGGCAGGCCGGAGAACAGGCTCCGACTGCCGGATCGGAGCTGCCGCCCGGATAGTCAGCGGGGCTGCGCCAGGCTGCACCCTCTGCTGCTGCAGGCTCTGAAGCACGGCCGCATAGTAGGGCTCGGCTTCCGTCAGCCGGGATAGCCTGCTCAGGCTGCCCGCACGCGGCGGCTGCTTCGTCTCCTCCTTCACCGCCGGGACGGCCGCAGCCGCCGGAAGCTTCCCTTCCGCAGCCGCAGGCAGGTCAGGGCTGCTGATCAGCAGGCACGCTGTAAGCAGCACTGGTAGTCCCCGCTTCCCCAGACGGCCGATGTATTGCTTGTTCACTGCGCCAAGCCTCCTTTCCCGCACCATGCGCCAGTCCAGCGTGCAGTGCGGCGTCAAATGACGGTGCTGAACCAGCATGCCGCCGGCAGCTTCAGTCCGTGATGCGCTCTCCGGTGTCCGCGTGAAAAAACAGCGCCTTGGACATATCGGCGGCGACGCTTACCTTGGCCTCCTCCGCAAAATGATAACGGGGATTGGCCCTCACGATAAGCATGCGCTCCTGACCGATATCCAAATGCACGAAGCGGTCCGCCCCCATAAGCTCGCTAATATTATGAACGCCGGGAATGACGGCCCGCGGAAACGCCTGAAATACGATTTCGTCCAGGCTGACATTTTCCGGGCGGATGCCGAGCGTCACTACCTTGCCAATCAGCTTGTGTGTGATAAGCTGATGCTTTTTCCCATCCGGAATTTCGAGCGCGAACCGGCTTGTATGGAACGCAATGGTACCGCCGTGCCCTTCATGTAATCGGCCTGAAATGAAATTCATCGGCGGCGATCCGATGAAGCTGGCAACGAAGGTATTGGCCGGCTGCGTGTAAATCATCTCGGGCGTATCCACCTGCTGAATAATGCCATCCCGCATGACGACAATCCGATCCCCCATCGTCATCGCTTCGATTTGATCGTGGGTGACATACACCATCGTAACGCCCAGCTGCTTATGAAGCCTGATAATCTCGGCCCGCATCTGAACCCGCAGCTTGGCGTCCAGATTGGAGAGCGGCTCATCCATCAGGAACACCTGCGGGTTGCGCACGATCGCCCGACCCAGCGCTACGCGCTGCCGCTGTCCGCCGGAGAGCTCCTTCGGCTTGCGGGTCAAATAATTCTCAATTTCAAGTACACGGGCCGCCCGTTTGACGGCCAGGTCGATTTCATGCTTGGGCATTTTACGAAGCCGCAGCCCGAACGCAATATTTTCATACACGCTCATATTGGGGTACAAGGCATAATTCTGAAACACCATGGCAATGTCCCGATCCTTGGGCGGGAGATCATTCACCAGGGTATCCCCGATATAAATTTCCCCCTCTGTAATATCCTCCAGTCCGGCAATCATACGCAGCGTGGTTGATTTGCCGCAGCCAGAAGGGCCGACGAAAACAAGAAACTCCTTATCCCTGATCTCCAGATGGAAATCCTTCACCGCAATCTGTTTCTCCTTGCCGTACCGCTTATAGACGTGATGCATGAGTATACGGGCCATCGTGGCATCGCCTCCCAAGGGAAAGATGTGCTGCTCGGCTTGAATGTCTATTTTTTGGCCTTGACCGCATCAACGGCCTTCGCAGCGGTTTCTTCAATTTTGCGGAACAAGGTGTTGATGTCCGTGGCGCCCAGCGCCCCCTCATGCACCGCTTCCTCGTACGCTTTTTGCGCGTCATTCTCATATTGGGATTTCGAGGGCAGCTTCGCATAGCTGTTGAAAAATACGGCTTCCAGGTTTTTGTCCTTATGCTTGCTATCCTGGCCGAACTGCCTTTTAATCCCCTCATCGTTCAGCGTGGTCATGGTTCCGCTGCGGGCCTGCTGCGTCTGATATTCCTTGCCGGTCAAAAATTTAATCACCTCCATCGCTTCATCCTTATGCTTGCTCTGCTCCGTAATGCCCCAGTAAAACGGATAAGCCGAGGAGCCGATTCCCGGCAGCTCCTTGAAGACCGGCAGCGCCGCAATATCCCAGTTCAAGCCCTCCGCCCCGGATGCCGCCCAGTCCAGATCTGACAAATAAGCGAACATCGCCAAATTCCGATCCTTCAGGAACGGGTCCTTGTAGGGGAGCTTGTTTTTCAAGCCGGCCATCGCATGTTTATAGCCCGGATCGGAGGCAGGCCGGATGTAATAGGTTTCATAAATTTGCTTCCAGCTGTCGCTCGTATTAATGGTCGGCTGGTCTGTTTTGGGGTCCAGGAAGGTGGCGGAGAATTGGTTCGCCCGAAGCATATGGGCCGGAGAAGCGGCAAAGCCGAGGTACTGCTTGCCCGCATCTGTCCGGGTAAGCTGCTTCGCCAGCTCCCCCAGTTCATCCCACGTCATGCCGTTCGTCGGATAAGGCAAGCCGAACTTGTCGAAAATATCCTTGTTGTAGAACAATACAACGTTCTGCGACCAGACCGGCAGCCCGTAAATCGCCTGCCCGCCCGACATCGCTCTGGCATAGTCGATCATGGTAGGCTCGAATGCGCTCAAATCAAGATTCGACTTTTTCATGAGCCCGGACATATCATAGGCAAGCTGGTATGTCTTGACTGTGTTGAAGAAGGCCACGCTTTCGTAGTAAAGGTCAAAGGTTTGGCCCGCTGCAATCAGCTCCTCAATATTGGTGCCCTTGTCTTTGCGGATATACTTGATTTTTACATGGGGAAATTGCTTTTCAATCGGGTCGCTGAATTTCAGCCTGACCTCTTCCTCGGATGTAGCCGCCGTAGAATAAAGCACTAATTCGACCTGGTTCTCCTCTCCGGCCTTTTGCCGGGACAAATCTCCCGCTGCCCGCTCCGAGCCGGTGCATGCAGTGTTGACGGCTAACAGGGCCGCCGCAAGCAAGAACAAGCTTTTTCTTATCACACAGAACCCCCCCATTCCATTTGTTCCAGCCGGATTTTTCACTTGATGCTGAGCCGTATTGTAACAATCCGTCTGCAAAGACGACCACGATCGCGGAGCTGCACTGTTCTATCCCGTCCATTCCCAACGTTGTTGCTCACCGCTCTTCCAGAAGCGTGCCATGTGCCGGGTATACATAATTCTCGATAAACTTCCGGCTGCAGCCCCAACGAAAGCGCTGATGGCTCGGTTAGGTTCATTCTAGTACATCCGGTGTGAAGATGGTGTGAATATTGTAAGCGCTTCATATTCGCGGCTCTTTTCTATGGTCCGGTCATATGCAGCGGACAAGATGCGTACAAGTATAGGAGGAGGCTGGAGAGGAGGAGAGGTGTTTTGAAAACAGCGGTTTGGCTGTACTTTTTTATGTTTGTGGCTATTTTTGATTTGCATGCGCAATATCCCATCTTATCCCCCTTTGCATTATCGCTCGGCGCGGCGCCATCCTTTATCGGGCTGATCATGGGCATTTATTCGCTGACCCATCTGCCCGGCAATCTGCTCGCGGGGTTCGGCGTAGACCGTTATGGCAGCAAGCCGTTTATCGTGACAAGTCTGATCATTGCAGGGGCGGTACTATTGGTGCAGTCTCTGGTGACAGATCCGTGGCAGCTGCTTGCAGTCCGATCGGTAAGCGGCTTTGTGCTGGCCTTTCTGTCCCCGGCATGCCAATCCCTGCTGGCAAAGCTCAGTCAAGATCCGCTGATGCAAGGGAAGCTGATGGCAGGCAACGGGCTTGTACATACGATTGCTTCCGTCTTCTCCCCGGCTGCCGGCGCTTATTTGGTCGCTCAGATCGGCTTTGCCACGGCCTTTACTGTGCTTGGCTGGGTACTCATTGCCACAGGCCTGTTCGCAGCGTTGTTTTTGCGGGATATAAAGCCGGCTGCGGCCGGGATGAAACCGAATCCCTCCGCCGCACCTGCGGTCCCGGCTCCAATCCCTCTGCACGGCAAGCGGCCTGCTTACGGAGCGGCGGCGGCAGGCATGTCCTCCGGCAGCCAGAGCATACGATCCGGAATACCCTGGTTATTCTTCGGTATTCCGCTGGCGATTTCATGCTCGCAGGGCATCATCTCCTTCGAGCTGCCCTTGATGAGCGCGGCCAAGAGCTCCCTGCTTACCTCAGGACTGCTGTTCTCCATGATTAGTGTCGGGGCGCTGATCACCTTAAGCATGATGTTTTTACAGCGCTACTCCCCGCTGGCCCGCACGATTATCGGCTCGCTGGCGCTCGCCCTTGTGTTTTTCGGTATGGCGGTCCATTGGCCTGTGCCGCTGTACGGCTCGCTGCTGCTCATCGGGATGGCCAAAGGGGTTATTTTTCCAGCCATGGCCTCCCTGCTTATTTACTTGACCGGACCGGAACGCTATGGACGCGTGTTCTCGATTTTATCCGTAGCGCTGTCCATCGGCGCTTTCTTCGGCCCGACCCTGGCCGGCCAGCTGCGTGATAACGTGTCCTCGTACTTCATCGCCTTTGTGGTGCTGATGATCGCGCTCTGTCTGCTGTCGGCTATCCGGACGCTGCCGAAGCAGCCGGCCACGCCGCAGCCAGCGCCGCCTCTACGCCACCATCCGCCGGCCGGCTGAGAGGACTGGGGCCTATCTTTGGTGGAGGTGGGTGTATGCACAGACCTTTACCGGCCTCGGGCATAGTATAGAAGTGTCAGGTGACCCTCCGGTTCCGGAAAGGAGTGAAAGCAAATGTCTTGTGGCGAAAACATTGCTCCTGTAGCTGCAGGCTGCGGCGGTTTCTTTACTTCCACTGGCACGATCCTCGTTCTGTTCATCCTGCTGGTCATTGTGTCCCGAGCTATTCTGTACTAAATACTTCTTCTCTGTTGGAGGGGGCCGCAGGCCTCCTTTTTGATTTGGGCGGGTCTTTCTCCTATTCCATGCTGGACGGCGGCTTCCATCCGCCTTATCGGTTAAATTTCCAATGGGTTGTTCATCGGCATGGCAAGTTCGGGTATACTTTGATTATCCCGACGGCCGAACGGCCTTGCGCCTGGACCGGGACGATGACCGTAAGAAAACAGCCGTTCTTCATTTCATTAGAGGATGAAGCCGCGCAAGACAGGAGGAGACGGACATGTCAATCGTTATTATTGTTGAAGGGAAAAATGACCGCAGCCGCCTGCGGCGCCTCGTAACCGGGGAGGAAGTGGAGATTCTATGCACCTTTGGCACATTGAATACGCTTAAGCTGGAGCAGTTAAAAAAACAAATCGGGGACCGGGAGGTCTTCTTGTTCACGGACAATGACGCTTCAGGCAAAAAAATAAGAGCCGCCCTCCGCGACGCATTTCCCGACGCCGTACAAATGTACACGCGCCGCGGGTATGCAGGGGTGGAGGGGACTCCGGAAGAGTACCTGATTCAACAGCTGGAAAAAGCCGGGCTCGATGAATATATCGTCTATCCCGATCCGCTGCCTACGGAAGGAACTGCATCAGGTAAATCACAATCGTCATCGTAAACATGCTGAGCATCGTCGAGGAGAAGACGGCTTGGGAGGCAAATTCCGGCTCGTTATCGAATTCAACGGCCAGCAGCACACTGGATAACGATGTCGGCACTGCGCAGGACAGGAACAGCGCTTTGGCAATATCGCCCTGCAGGCCAAGCATCCAGATGACGACAAAGCCCAGCGCAGGCCCGATACATAACCGCAGGAAGTTGGAAATGAGCACATCCGAGAATTGAATGACCCACTTCATGCTGCCAAGCTGCACGCCGAGCGTAATGAGCGCCGTGGCCACAAAGCCGCTCGACACGTATTCAATCGGCGTATAAATGGGATCCGGCACTTCAATGTGAAAGCCGCGCAGAATGAACGCAAGCGGTATCGCATAAATGGCGGGCAGGCTGAAGATCGTCTTCATCGTCTTTTTCAACTGATTCTTATGCGCATTAACGCTGTACACGCCATACGTATTCGGAATAATATTTTGCATCATCATGATAATGATTTGTACGGACAGGGTGAACGGGTCTCCGCTAAACACAAGCTGGTTCAGCGGAATGGCATAGTTGGCGCTATTGTAGAACAGTACGCTGTTGCGCATCGCGCTGGCCATCGATCCCTTATAGCCCCGCACCCAGATCACGATTTGAACGGCCAGAATAAGCAAGGCGAAGAATAGGAAAAAAAACAGAAGCACCTGGAACAGCACCGCCATGGATAGCGTCGATTCGTATAGCTTGGTGAATATAACAGCAGGAGAAAACAAATAAAAATTAAGCTTGGACAACGTTTTGATGTCCAGCTTAAAGGCCCGCTGCAGGATTACTCCTACACCGAGCATAATTGAAATCGGCACGATATTACTCAGCAAAATGTGGAAAAAATATGCCATGATGACCGCTGCGCCTCCACTCGTGTCCTGATAGTCGTCTTATTTCTCTTTAACCAGCTGCATTAGGGCTTTGGCAATGTCCTTCGGGTCAGCGTCGGCTTGGGAGGCATCGACATACTTGCGGATGTTGCCCTTACGGTCAACAAGCGCGATATAATTGTTATGAGCGAAGTTTCCTTTCTCGTCCTGGATCACGGCAATCCCATACTGCTTGGCCAAATCCACAATCGTCTTCGGATCGCTGCGCAGGAAGTACCACGAGCTTGGGTCAGCCTCCAGCGATTTGCTGTACTGCTGCAGCCGCTCCAGCGTATCCCGCTGCGGGTCAAATGAAATGGAATACATCATGACGTCTGTTCCGAGCACGCCTTTGGAGCTCAGTTCCTTCTGCACATCGGACAAAATGTAGTTTGTCGGAAAGCATACATCCGGACAGTAGCTGTAGAAAAAGTAGACAACCCGTGCCTTGCCGTCGTTCTGCTGCAGGCTTACCTGCTGCCCGTCCATATTCGGAAGCGTAAAGTTCGCAGCCGCTTTGATGACCTTCAGCTGCTCCCCTTGGCTGCTCATGTAATATACAATTGCGCCTACAAGCAGCAGACTGATGACCGCGGTGATGGCGATAAAGCCGCGATTAGGCTTGCCGCCAGCCGGTCCGACGGGTCCCGCCGCTCCAGCCTGATTCATCTGATTTCCCTCACTCATCGCTAATTCCTCCCATGCGTAAAGCAAGTCCCATGGGCTCCATGGGACATTCGTTCGCGCATATTATTTATGTCGTTACCGTATCAATGACCATCACAATAAACAAGATGGTTAAGTAATTGATCGAAAAAACAAAGTTTTTCTTGGCCCAGGTCACATCGTCCTTCGTTTTGAAGCCCATAAAGGACATAACAACCCAGGTCATGCCGAGCACGGTAGCAACCGCCAAATAAATCAAGCCGACATAATTGTACAAATACAGCATCAGGGATACAGGAACCAGCATAACCGTATACCGGATCATGTGCAGCTTTGTTTCGAAATTCCCCTTCACAACCGGCAGCAGCGGAAATCCGGCCGCAGCATATTCCTCCTTGCGGCGGATGGCCAGTGCCCAGAAGTGCGGCGGCTGCCACAGGAACATGATGAGGAACAATATCAGCGCGCCCGCATCCAGGGTTTGCGTGACCGCACAGTAGCCGATAACCGGCGGAACCGCTCCGGCAATTGCTCCGATCGAGGTGCTGAACGTAGAAGTGCGCTTCAGCCAAGCCGTATACACCCACACGTATACGAACAGCCCGACAACGCCAAGCAGCGCCGCCAGCGGACTGCCCAACAGAAAACAGAGCACCGACAACCCGACAACGCCAAGCAGGATGCCGTACCCCAGCACCAGACCGGACGGCAGGCGGCCGGACGGCAACGCGCGTTCCTGGGTGCGGGCCATTTTCATATCAAAGTCCCGATCCAGATAGTTGTTCAGAACACAGCCCGACGCCATAACCAGAGCGGTTCCAATTAACATATATAAGAGTTGAACCCAGCTGACATCCCCTTTCGAGGCTACCCAGAAGCCGCCAAACGCTGTAATGGAATTTGAAAACAAAATTCCCGGCTTCGCCAGCTGCACAAAATCGCGCCATATCGGTTGAGCCGCTGCAGCTTCATTCATCCGTTCTTCCCCCGCCTCCGCGTCATGGCTTGCGGCATGATTGTCAGCAGCATCGATGATGATCGATTTACTCATCTTTATAATTGCTCCCTTCCAAGGCTTAAAGCCTGTCCTCGCCAGACGGAGAACATACAAACCCTATGATAACAAGAGCGGGGGAATTTGACAATAATGGCCCGGAAGCGTTCATAATATTGTCGAATACAAATCGACACCAAAACAAGCCCTGCAACGGCTTGTTTTATATTTTTTCCGCTCTACATCAGTTTGTTCAAGCCCGTCGTATCGTAAACCCGGATCGCCGCAGCGATCTCCCGCTTTTATATGAAAGGCAGCACTCGCCGTCCATTTCTGGCGGCAACCATCAGGCCATCATGGCTTTTCACCGCTGCTCAGGCAACCGGCGTGCCGTTCGGAACCCCCTGCTGCGGCGCCAGCAAAATGACATCGCCCTCGCTCGGCACGGCGCCAAGCACCAGCACCTCCGATTGGAAGCCGGCAATACGGCGGGGCGGAAAATTAACGACGGCGATGATCTGCTTGCCGACCAGCGCCTCGGGAGTATACCGTTTCGTAATTTGCGCGCTTGAACGCTTCACGCCCAAATCACCGAAATCCATGTGCAGCTTGATAGCTGGCACACGAGCCTCCGGGAATGCCTCCGCCTGAATAACCGTCCCGATGCGCAGATCCAGCCTGGTGAAATCCTCTATCGTCGCTATGACTCTCTCCTCCTCTTACGGTAACCGGTAAAAACCGAACGGCGACCCGTAGCGGGTCCCTGCGCTGATCTGATCCAGCAGCTGCAAGCTGTCGGCACCCAGTTGGACGGAAACGCTGCTGAGGTTCTCCTTCAGCTGGTCCGCCCGGGTCGCGCCTACAATGACCGTCGACACGGCCGGCTGGTGCATCAGCCAAGACAACGACAACGATCCGGCCGTTAAAGCAAGCGACTGGGCCAGCTCTTGTACCTGGCCGCCAAGCCGGACCCGCTCCTCGTTCAGAAACGCGCCGAAGCTCGGATCGGTCTGCACCCGGGAGCCCTGTGGAGCCGATTCCACAGCCGCGTACTTTCCGGTCAATATTCCTCCGGCCAGCGGAAAATAAGGAATAATGCCGACCCCTTGGTCCAGGCAAAGCGGAACCAGCTCCCGCTCCGGAGTCCGGTCGGCAAGCGAATAGCTGACCTGTGTGGAAACATATCGGTTCAGCCCGAGCTCCTGGCTGGTGCCCAGCGCCTTCATCAGCTCCCAGGCCGCATAATTGGACGCTCCGATATAGCGCACCTTGCCGCTTCTGACCATATCGTCCAGCGTCCGTAATGTCTCTTCCAGCGGTGTATACGGATCGAACGTATGAATTTGATACAAATCCACATAGTCCGTTTTCAGCCGTCTCAAGCTGCTCTCCAGCTCCCGCTCCAAATGATAGCGCGATGAGCCACGGTCATTGGGGCCTTGTCCCATCGGCAGTCCCGCTTTTGTCGCAAGCACCGCTTCATGCCGCCTGCCCTCCAGCGCCCGGCCGATTATCCGCTCCGATTCGGAGCCGGCGTATATATTCGCGGTATCAATAAAATTCACGCCCTGATCGAGAGCGTAATGGAGGATTTGTGCCGAAGCAGCCTCATCCGCCCGTTTTCCGAAGGCATTCGTCCCAAGTCCCAGTAACGATACACGCAGACCACTGCCGCCTAACTGACGATATTGCATGGACAACACTCCTTGTACAAAGATTATCCCTGTAGTTTACCACATTCCAGCACAATCAGCCGGGGCATACGGCCGAAAGCTTCATGATAATAAATTTGTATTCCGGCTTTCCCACTCGAGCGATTGAACAAAAAATCCCGCCGCACTGCTCATTTTCGAATGAGCGGCACAGCGAGATTCAACCATTCCACACGCAGCTTCGTCCAGATTTCGTCCAGCATACGTTCAATTTCCCAGGCGCGGTGTCCCAGCACCTGAACCGTGACGCCATGCTGCGCCGTCAAACTAACGCCGGCCAGCAGCTGCGGCCAGCCGGCCAGCACGCCGCGAACCATCGGCAGCAGTTCCGGGGTCACCCGGTCGGAGAATACCAGGAGCTGGCCCGTATGGGTATACTTCCCCAGCATGCCGGGAGCAGCAAGCGGCTGACGGCCGGGCTCCCAGTGCTGGGCGCTGTAATAGATCAGGCGATCCCCGTAAAAAACCTCCAGCTTCGTCTCGTAACGCCGATAGCGGAACAGCTCTCCCCGCTCGCTCCGGCCCGGGCAGACGATTTCACGCTGTATGTATACCGATCCGGGCGAGAGCCTGACTGTCTGCTCCGTACTGAAATCCGCATCGGTATACAGCATCACCGGCTCCGGCATCAGCTCCAGCAGCGCATCCTCCTCCAGCTCCACCGTCTGGCACTGGGAAGCCGGAGCCGAAAGGCAGGGATGAACCTTGGTATACGACTGATTCGTAACGAGCACCCGGCTCGCCTGCCCGAGCCGCCATTCCAGCTCATACCGATCTCCAGCCATAATGCCCGGAGAGCAATCCATCAAATAAACCGCAAGCTGTCCGTCCTCCATCGGGAACGTCTTGGCGATTTTGAGCGGAGCGGTGTGTCGATTCGTACGCATTTGCGTACGCATTTGCGGGCTATCGGACAAATTGGGCAATAAGGCGGCGGGGGAAGCCTCCCGGACCTGCGAGGGGTAGGACTGCCGCCCCTCAAAGGAAGCCGCAACCTGCCCCGTCACCCTAAGCATGCTTGAATTCGCCTTCGATCCAGCTGATAATTTGGTCCAGCCCTTGGCCCGTGAACAAATTGGACATGACATAAGGGCGTTCCCCCCGCATCCGCCGGGTATCGTCCTCCATAACATCCAGATTCGCGCGCACATACGGCGCCAAATCAATTTTGTTAATCACAAGCATATCGGAGCGCATAATACCCGGCCCGCCCTTGCGCGGAATTTTCTCCCCTTGCGCGACATCGATAATATAGATAAAAAGGTCCACCAGCTCCGGGCTGAACGCCGCCGCCAGGTTGTCTCCGCCGCTTTCGATAAAAATGATATCCAAATGCTCGAAGCGCTGCTCCAGCTCTTCAATAGCCTCGAAATTCATAGAAGCATCCTCACGGATTGCCGTATGCGGGCAGCCTCCGGTCTCGACTCCGATAATCCGCTCCTCCGGCAGCGCTTCAGAATGAACCAGAATCCGGGCATCCTCTTTCGTATAAATATCATTCGTAATCACAGCTATGCTGTACTTCCCGTTAAGCTGGCGGGCCAGTCTTTCGACCAGCGCGGTTTTCCCCGATCCGACAGGCCCCCCGATACCGATTCGCATCGGACGCGTCCGGTTGATCGCCGGCCTCTCCCATTCGTGATGATGATGTCCTGCAGCCCCTTGGCACATACATTCCACACTCCTTCAATTTTGGTTCGTTTGAGGCAGGATTGTCCGTTTGTCCCGGGCCTCAAAAAAACGCTTCATTAATATAGTGTCTCTCTGTACTTAACTCATAAACAACCGGGAGTACAGCTCCTCATGCTTCATCATAAAAATCTCCGATCCCAGGGCCGTGCTCCTCGGCGCTCCCGGGTCCCCGTCCGCCGCCCGCCGCCAAGCCTCCTGAACGAAGGGAAGCATCGCCACAATAAGCGCCTGGCCTTCCGTTTGCCCCATCGACATCAAGCGCAGCGCGCTCCCTACCGACGTTGTCAGACAAGTATACAAATAACCTTCCGCCGCCATCTCCAGCGGCAGGCCGAACTGCCAGCATGTCCAGCCGTGGACTACAGCATGAGTCCCTGCCGTGTGACGCTGGCGGACAGCCTGTTCAAGCGGCTGCCACATCAGCTGCGGATGCATGTTCTGGCACAGCAGCAGCAGCCTGCGGCCCATTTTTTGCACACCGTCTCTTGTCTCGCTCGCCAGACGCTGGGCATGCAGCCGCTGATCCGTGCGCCACAGCTCTTCCCAGCGCGCTTCCGGCGCATAGGTGTATACGGCTTTGATCCCCATGCCATCGGCCGGGGCCCAGTTCCACACCAGCATCGCCGCCAAGTACCGTTTCAATTCATCGACTGTCTGAATCTCGCCAAGCTGCACCATCGTTTCCAGCCCGAATGAATGCGAGAACGCCCCGATTGGAAGCGCGGAATCAAGAAGCTGGGTGTACGCCAGCCAGGCTGTTGTCCGTTCAGATGACATGGATATGCTCTCCCCCTCTCCGCTCTTTTTGTTTGCTGATTTGACATGCTATGCTCCTCGTTCAAGGGGCAGGGCTGCTCTGTGCCGTGCGTTTTTCAAGGCTGCGCGGAGCAGGGACAACCTCATCCGGACCGCTATGCCTCGGAGCTTGCGCTAGAACATGAAGTACAGCTGCGCCATCGGCAGCTTATGCGCTGGCTCGCACGTCACGAGCTGGCCGTCCACCTTCACCTCATATGTCTCCGGATCCACTTCAATGTGCGGCGTCTCCCCGTTGTGCACCATGTCCTTTTTGCTGATGCTTCGACAGTTCCGGACCGGCTCCACCCGCTTCTCCAGCCCCAGCTCCTCGTGAACCCCATGGTCATAGGCCGCCTGGGAGACAAAGGTCACGCACGTTCTGCGCAGCGCCTTGCCGAACGCGCCGAACATCGGCCGGCCCCATACCGGCTGCGGCGTCGGTATAGAGGCATTCGGGTCCCCCATCTGGGCGTAGGCGATCATCCCGCCCTTCAATACGAGCTCAGGCTTCACCCCGAAATAGGCCGGGCTCCACAGCACCAAATCGGCCAGCTTGCCCGCCTCGACCGAACCGACCAGATGCGAGATGCCATGCGTGATGGCGGGGTTAATCGTAAATTTGGCCACATAGCGTTTAATCCGGAAGTTATCCGCTTCGGCATCGTCAGGCGCAAGCGGCCCGCGCTGGCTCTTCATTTTGTCAGCTGTCTGCCAGGTGCGGATAATAACCTCCCCGACCCGGCCCATCGCCTGCGAATCGGAACTGATAATACTGAATACCCCCATATCATGCAAAATATCTTCCGCCGCTATCGTTTCCGGCCGAATCCGGGAATCGGCGAAGGCGACGTCCTCGGGAATTTGGCTGTCCAGATGGTGGCATACCATCAGCATGTCCAGATGCTCTTCAATTGTATTAATGGTAAAGGGACGTGTCGGATTCGTTGAGGATGGCAAAATATGAAGCTGCCCGGCTGCCCGGATAATATCCGGCGCATGTCCGCCCCCGGCTCCTTCCGTATGATACGTATGAATTGTCCGGCCTCCGATGGCCTCCAGCGTGTCCTCCAAAAAGCCCGCTTCGTTCAGCGTATCCGTATGAATCGCGACCTGCACGTCATACTGATCGGCAACACTCAGGCAGGTATCAATCGCCGCAGGCGTCGTCCCCCAGTCTTCATGCAGCTTGAGACCGATCGCTCCGGCCTCGATTTGCTCGGCAAGCGGAGCCGGGAAGGCGGCATTGCCTTTGCCCAGGAAGCCCAAATTCATCGGAAAAGCCTCCGCCGCCTCCAGCATCCGGTGAATATGCCACGCGCCGGGCGTGCAGGTCGTCGCATTCGTGCCGGTAGCCGGCCCCGTCCCTCCGCCGATCATCGTTGTGATGCCGGAGGCAAGCGCCGTTTCGATTTGCTGGGGGCAAATAAAGTGAATGTGCGTATCGATGCCCCCCGCCGTGAGCATTTTGCCTTCCCCTGCAATAACCTCCGTGCTGGCGCCGATCACAAGATCCGGGGAGACGCCGTCCATGATGTCAGGATTGCCAGACTTGCCGATTCCGACAATAACCCCGTCCCGGATGCCGACATCGGCCTTCACAATGCCCCAGTGATCAACAATGACAACGTTGGTAATGACGGTATCCAGCACTCCCTCAGACCGTGTGCTGCGGCTCGACTGGCCCATTCCATCGCGGATGACCTTGCCGCCGCCGAACTTGCTTTCATCGCCGTACACCGTGTAATCCTGCTCGATCCGGGCCCACAAATCCGTGTCGGCAAGCCGGACCGCATCGCCTGCCGTCGGACCGAACATGGAAGCATACGCTTTGCGCGACATGGTGCTCATGATCTGCGCCCCTCCCATTGCTTCAGACGTGCCGCCGCTTCCTCCGGAAGCGTACCCTGTATCGCCAAGCCCTGGCTCAAGGCATGGAGCCCGTAGGACAGCTTGGCACCGCCCAGCTCTACGAGCTGTACCGGTTTTTCCTCCCCCGGCTCAAAGCGGACCGCCGTACCGGCCGGAATATCCAGCCGCATGCCGAACGCCTTCTCCCGATCAAAACGGAGAGCCAGGTTGACCTCGAAGAAATGATAATGCGAGCCCACCTGCACCGGACGATCCCCGGTGTTCACGACAATCAGCTCCAGAGTCCTGCGCCCCTTGTTGAGCGTGATGTCACCTTTTCCTACACGGTATTCTCCTGGAATCACTTGACTCCCTCCTCGAATATCAACCGCGAATCGGCTGATGAATGGTGACCAGCTTCGTTCCGTCCGGGAATGTCGCCTCCACCTGAACCTCCTGCACGATGGCCGCAACCCCCTCCATCACTTGATCCGCGCAGATCAGATTGGCTCCTTCCTCCATCAACTGAGCCACCGTCCTGCCATCCCGGGCGCCTTCCAAAATTTCCGAAGTCAGTAAAGCCATCGTTTCCGGAACATTCAGCTTCAAGCCGCGGGCCAAACGGCGGCGGGCTAAATCAGCGGCGACGGTAATGAACAGCCTTTCTTTTTCTCTTTCCGTAAAATGCACCTTTGCACCTCCATACCCCTCTAAATCCGAATATTTCCATCTGTTCAGGTCAATTATATTCGATTCTGGCTATGCATGTAAATAAAAATAGTCATTAATGTAATAAAACATAACCCGAACAATCCTAAATAACTACGCTGTATTTAGAACAAAAGTTCGCATTCGCATCCTTTTACCCCCACTAAAACCAAATAGTTAACATAAATATAACTTAAAAACCAGCTAATCACGATGATTTTGTCTTTATTTGTCGTTTTCCAGGAAGTTACGTCATTTATATTGACGTGTATTTTACATTCCTATAACATAATTGCTGTACCCCGGCAGATTACATTTCACTCCTGATGATAGCGGGTATCACGTAAAAAATAGAATGGGGAGTGGAGAGAAATGATGCTGGTAAGAAAAAAATTCGTTTGGGGCCTCTCGCTGCTGCTGGCGCTGTCCATGCTGCTCGCTGCATGCGCTAAAGAGACAGCGGCTCCTGCCGCAGCACCTGCAGGCGGCAAAGCCGAATCCACACCTGCCGCAGGCGGCGGGGATGAAATTCCGGTCGGCGTGCTGCATTCTCTGACCGGCACAATGTCCATCTCGGAGGTTTCGGTCAAAAACGCCACTATCATGGCGATTGATGAAATCAATGCCGCCGGCGGTGTGCTCGGGAAGAAGCTGAAGCCTATCGTTGAAGACGGCGCCTCCGACTGGCCAACCTTTGCCGAGAAGACCAAGAAGCTGCTGCAAAAAGACAACGCGGCCGTTATTTTCGGCGGATGGACCTCCTCCAGCCGCAAGGCCGTCCTGCCGGTTGTGGAGCAAAACAAAGGCTTGTTCTTCTACCCGGTTCAGTACGAAGGACTTGAATCTTCGCCTAACATCTTCTACACCGGAGCAACGACGAACCAGCAAATCGTACCCGCTGTCACCTGGCTTCTGCAGAACAAAGGCAAGAAGTTCTTCCTCCTTGGTTCCGACTACGTCTTCCCCCGCACCGCAAACAAAATTATTAAAGAGCAGCTGAAGGCTGAAGGCGGCAACCTCGTTGCTGAAGAATACACCCCGCTGGGGCATACGGACTACAATACAATCATCGCCAAAATCAAAAAAGACAAACCGGACGTTATTTTTAACACGCTGAACGGGGACAGCAATGTAGCCTTCTTCAAGCAGCTAAAGGATGCGGGCATCGGACCCAAAGACCTGACCACCTTGTCCGTCAGTATTGCTGAGGAGGAAATCCGCAGCATCGGCGCCGACATCCTGGAAGGCCACTATGCAGCCTGGAACTACTACCAGACGACCGATACACCGGAGAACAAAAAATTCGTGGCCGCCTATAAGGCCAAATACGGCGCGGACAAAGTAACCGATGACCCGATCGAAGCCGGCTACTTCGGCGTGTACCTGTGGGCTGAAGCCGTGAAAAAAGCGGGCTCCTTCGAGGTGGAGAAGGTCAAGGCCGCCGCCAAAGGGCTCGAATTCAACGCTCCGGGCGGTAAAGTGACCATCGACGGCGAAAATCAGCACACCTACAAAACCGTCCGTATCGGCGAGGTCATGAAGGACGGCCAGTTCAAAGAAGTGTGGAACTCCGGCCAGCCGGTGAAGCCCGATCCGTTCCTGAAGACGTATCCGTGGGGCGCGGCGGTTCAAGCCAAATAAGCCTCCTTCACCGCAATCGTCATGATCCGCTTTATCCGCACCACCATTCAGGGCTGCCGCTATGGCAGTCCTGACTTGTATCCCGGACAGTCCCCCATTCACGCGCAAAGAAAGAGGTGAGGCGCCTTGAGTATCCTTCTGCTGCAGCTGTTTAACGGCCTCAGTCTAAGCTCGATTCTGCTTCTGATTGCCCTTGGGCTTGCGATTACATTCGGTCTTATGAATGTGATTAACATGGCCCACGGCGAATTTATTATGGTCGGCGCCTACATGGCGTACATGACCCAGCAATTTTTCCAATCCATGATTCCCCCCGCCTATTTCGGCTTGTATTTCATCGTTTCCCTGCCCGTCGCCTTTGCTATGGCCTTTGTACTCGGCTGGCTGCTGGAAACCTTGCTGATCCGGTATTTGTACGGACGGCCGCTAGACAGCCTAATCGCCACCTGGGGAGTCAGCCTCGTGCTCCAGCAGCTGGCACGCACGATTTTCGGCGCGCCCAACGTTGCGGTCAAATCGCCGGAATGGCTGGAGGGCGGCCTCGCACTGACAAGCGAATTGACGCTGCCTTATAAGCGCCTGTTCATTATCGGACTGGTGACGCTATGCGTAATCGTCATTTATTGGTACATGTACCGCAGCGCGGGCGGGCGGCGAATGCGGGCGGTTATGCAAAACCGGGCAATGGCCTCCTGCCTGGGCATCTCCACCCGCCGGGTTGACGCCCAGTCGTTTGCCTTTGGCTCCGGCGTCGCCGGTATTGCAGGATGCGCCCTCACCCTCATCGGCCCGATCGGCCCTTCTATCGGCACGAATTACATTGTGGATGCCTTTATGGTCGTCGTGCTCGGGGGAATCGGCAAGCTGATCGGGACCGTTGCCGGAGCCCTTGGCATCGGGATATTCAATACGATGCTGGAATACGGGACCAGCGCAACCATCGGAAAAGTGCTTGTATTCACGCTCATCATAGCGTTCCTGCAATGGAGGCCCTCCGGCTTCGTCACCGTCCGCTCGCGCAGCCTGGACTAACTTAACGCCCCTGAGAGGAGAGGTTTCCTGTGATAGCTGCTTCCCCAAGAATAAAGCTGCTGCTGGGCGGACTGGCGGTAGCGCTGCTGCTGGCCGCGCCCTGGCTGTTATCGGATTTCCGGCTGTCGCTGCTGGGCAAATTTCTGGCTTATGCGATACTTGCCATTGGCATTGATTTAATTTGGGGCTATACCGGCATTCTGAGCTTGGGCCATGGTGTATTCTTCGGCCTGGGCGCGTACTGCATGGCGATGCACCTGAAGCTTGTATCCGCAGGCGGCGCGCTGCCCGACTTCATGTCATGGAGCGGCGTGAAGAAGCTTCCCGCCTTCTGGGCACCGTTCTCTTCCGCCGGGTTCGCTATCGCCATGGCCATCGTGCTGCCCATGGTGGCCGCAGGCATACTCGGGTATTTAACGTTCCGCAACCGGATTAAGGGGTCGTTCTTCTCCATCCTGTCGCAGGCTCTGGTCATCATTACGGTCACCCTGTTCGTCGGGCAGCAGGGATTCACCGGCGGGACGAACGGGCTGACCAATTTCAGCACATTTTTGGGCTTCGATTTGAGCAGCCCGGATACTAAGCTGGCCTTGTATTATGTCACCAGCGCCGTGCTGATCGCCGTGTTCCTGCTCTGCCGCTGGATGCTGAACGGCCGGACCGGCAAGCTGCTGATCGCGATTCGGGACGGGGAGAACCGGGTGCGCTTCATCGGCTACAATCCCGTCGTTTACAAGGTGTTTATTTACGCTTTATCGGCCGGGCTCGCCGGACTTGCCGGGATTTTCTTCGTTCTGCAGGAGGGGCTAATCTCCCCCGCGCAAATGGGCATCATCCCTTCCATCGAAATGGTGCTGTGGGTCGCCATCGGCGGACGCGGCACGCTTAGCGGCGCCGTCTTGGGTGCGGTTGTAACCAATACGGCCAAAACGACGTTCAGCGAAACCTTCCCCGAGTATTGGCTGTATTTTCTGGGCGGGCTGTTTATTCTGGTCGTGCTGTTTCTTCCCAAGGGCATTGTCGGAACCGTGCAGCATTTTTTTGCAAGGCTTGGCCGGACCGGCGGCCGCCAGCATGCCGAAGCCTCCGGCGCGGAGCCTAGCCAGGCCGCAGCAAAGTAAGATGGTCTTGGACGTATCGTGACAAGTGACAAACATAGCCGGAGTGCGGGATGAAGTGGAACAGCGCAAGCCATTGCCCTTGCAGAAGGATCTTTTGCGATGAGTGGGGTTCGATCGACCGACCGCCACGCAGTGCCGCAACTTGAGGCTTAAAATGGAAAAAAGTCAGGCTGCGAACGGCGAGTGGAGCCCCACTCTGACCACAAACAGTTGACTTTTTTCACCGGATTTCTAGCCATAGATTACTCGTTTTACATCGCCTTGCCATTGATCATCACCCGACCGCCGGACATCCGGCCGACTATTTAAGGAGGAATCAACCATGAATAGCACAGCCCCCCATCCCGCCGAAGGCCATACTGCAGCCGCAGCGGAAGGCAAGCTGCTGGCAAGCGATCAGCTTGAGGTCAGCTTCGACGGCTTCAAGGCGATTCAGAAGCTGAACTTTTCACTCGACAAGGGCGAGCTGCGGTTTCTGATCGGGCCCAACGGCGCAGGCAAAACAACCCTGCTGGATGTTATCTGCGGCAAAGTGAAGCCGTCCAAGGGCACCATCCTGTTCCGGCGGCATATTGATCTGTCCCGGCAGCAGGAGCATCAAATCGCCCAGCTTGGAATTGGCCGCAAATTCCAGGCCCCTTCGATTTTTGCCCAGCTTACGGTGCTTGAGAATATGGAGCTGTCCATGAAGCAGCCCCGCGGCTTGTGGGCGACGCTGACCGCGAAGCTTACCGGCGAGCAAGCCGACCGGATTGCCGAACGACTGGCAATGATTGGCCTGGACGGCAAAGCCGCGCTTCCTGCAGGCTCGCTTTCCCACGGGGAGAAGCAGTGGCTCGAAATCGGCATGCTGCTGATGCAGGAGCCGGAGCTGCTGCTCCTCGATGAGCCGGCGGCCGGGATGACCGACAGGGAAACGGAAAAAACCGGCGAGCTGCTCCATGAAATCGCCGCCAAGCAGTCCATTATTGTGGTGGAGCATGATATGGAATTCGTCCGCCAATTTGCCCGCAAGGTGACAGTCCTGCATGAAGGCAGCGTGCTGCGGGAGGGGACAATGGACGAAATCCAGCAGGATGACCGCGTAGCGGAAGTGTATCTCGGAAGGCGGGTGGAGCGCAGTGCTTAACATCAAGCAGCTTGAAGTCGGTTACGGAGAAAGCATGATCCTGCGAAATGTGAACGTGCGGCTGGAGCCGGGCCAGGTTGTTTGCCTGATGGGCCGCAACGGGGTCGGCAAAACGACGCTGATGAAAACGATTATGGGGCTGCTAAAGCCGAAAAAGGGAGAAATCCGTTTTGGCGAGCGCGACATAACGCCCCTTCCGCCGGACAAACGGGCCAAGGCCGGAATCGGATATGTGCCGCAGGGGCGGGATATTTTTGCCCAGCTGACTGTGGAAGAGAACCTGCTGCTTGGCTATGAGGCCGGACTGCTGCGCAAACCCGCCATTCCGGCGTCGATCTACGACATGTTCCCGGTGCTCAAGGAAATGCTCCACCGCAAGGGGGGCGATTTGAGCGGAGGCCAGCAGCAGCAGCTTGCCATCGCCCGGGCGCTTATGTCCGAGCCTAGGGTGCTTCTGCTGGATGAGCCGATGGAGGGCATTCAGCCGTCTATTGTGCAGTTAATTGAAAGCATTATTGAGAACATCAAGAGCAACCGGGAAATCGCCGTGCTTCTGGTCGAGCAGAGCCTTGAATTCGCCACACGCATCGCCGACTACTACTACGTGCTGGATCGCGGCACGATTGCGGCCGAAGGCAGCTCCTCCGAGCTGAGCGAGGAGCAGGTGCGCCGCCATCTGACGGTTTAACGCCTCCCCCGCCAAGGACGATCCTGAAAGCAGGCCTCGGGCTTGACCGGGGGATTTTTGCATGGGCCTGCAAAAAATTTGTTAAAAAAAGATACGCCATCGGGAACTAAAGACAAGTGCCCATAATAAGATGTATAGTGAGTTCGCCTACTGGGTCAATGCCTATTGCACCGATAGCAGTGCTGGGCGGATCGTTTGGCGTATAAAGGCACAGCGCAAGCATCATGAAGCGGCCTGAACGGCAGGGCTCTATAAACAGGCCGGAATAACGGCGGAAAGGAAGTGAGGCTGTTCAACCATGAGTGTCATTCAGGCGCGTGAGGAGCACACCCGGACCTTGGGCCGGCTCATGCGGGCGGACTGTCTCGATATCAGTAATATCCGCAGCATTGACGACAGGGGCTATCAGAACCCCGGCGGCTTCGAGGCTATGACCCAAGGCGGCTTCTATCAACGGTCGCATGATCAGAAATGTCCCCCTGGCCCCCGCAGAGTCCTTCACGTGCACCGGATTCACCCGGCCCCCTTCGCTCTCATTTTTCTGACCGGCCACCCGCTTTATACCAAGCGGCCCAGCTGTATCAGCGTACCGATGGACATACGGGAGTCCGATATCTCCATGCCGTCCTGTGAACAGATTATGCCTGCTCATCAGTCGAATAGGCAATAGGCGCTTACATCAGCGTGCTTATTCAGAAATAAAACAACGATGCCTTATAGGGCACGTTCATTAGGAGGAACTATACTTATGTTAGCATCTAACTTCAGACCGGGAATGAACACACCTATGCCATACAGCATGCCGGGAAGCGCCACCTTGCCGGCCGGAACCTCCGTTCCGTCAGGTATGCCGATGGGCAGCGGAATGCCAATGGGAACCGGGATGCCGATGGGAACCGGAATGCCAATGGGCAGCGGAATGCCGATGATGCCCGGAATGCCGATGATGCCCGGAATGCCCGCGTCCACGATGCCTACCGTACAGCAAATGAGTTCGCCGATGATGCCTACGGCCATGTCCGCGCCTGCGCCTTCCGTTTCCGGCCAGCTGCCTCTGGAGCAATCGTACATTGAAAATATTTTACGTCTGAACCGCGGCAAGCTGGGCACCTTTTATATGACCTATGAAAATAACTCCGAGTGGAACGCCAAAATTTTCCGCGGCATTATCGAGGCGGCCGGACGCGATCACATCATCATCAGCGATCCCAAAACAGGCATGCGCTACTTGCTGCTGATGGTCAATCTCGATTACGTCACCTTTGACGAGCCAATCGTGTATGACTACCCGACGATTCAACCGCGTTAATATCCTCTGCCGGCTGCCGCAGCTTCCTTCTTGTACCCGTCACCGCATGCCGAGCTTACCTGATTGTATAGCTATTAGAAGTTGAGCGATACTTCTCAGAAAAGGGCGCCGTGCGACCTGATTTTCCGAACAATCGCTGCCGGTTTCAGATTTCTGTAAACACCTCCTCCCAGGGTGAAACCCGGAAACAAAGGCGAATGCTTCGCTTCTCCAGAACAGGTCGCACTCTGTACCTAATTGAATTAAGCTCAGTGAAAAAACAGCGGTTTTTCCGTTGCGGTGAGGATGCTACCGCAAAAGGAAAAACCGCTGCTTGCCGTTCAGCCGTCATGAGAAGGCTTGATGCTTTATGATCTAAAAGACTTGCTGCGCTGTTTCCCTGTAAAGGATTGGTTTCGCTCCCAGCGCCTTGATTACATCATCGCCATGCTGCCTCCGGTTACTTCAGCGTGATTGTAAAGGTATGGTCAAACGGAGTAACCAGATTCACATGTACATAGATGCAGCCTGCGGCATGATGATCCTCGCGCAGCACGGGAATATGATGGTCCCAGGCCCCGGAGCCGATTTCAATGGCATCGTCCCCGACTGAATAAACAGCGCTGCCGCTCTTCAAGAAATACTTATCTTCACCGGCAGCCTGCACGTCGTCTCCGGTCAATTGGCCCTCCGACCCCAAAATAAATGTAAGCTGAGCGCATACATCCTCCCGCTCATCCGAACGGATGCGGATCGACCAGCCGTCTTCTTCTTGAGTCACTACAGCGTTCAGCTCATGAGTCTGAACATGTGTCTTCGACCGATGCTGATGCGGCAGCAAGTACCATGGGCTGATGTCCGCTCCGCCCGTTACATGCTCCGGCAAGTGCGCGCGCGGAATAGGGCCGTTATAGCCCTTTTGCAGGCAGGTGCTGAATTCATACTGGTCGTCCTGCACAGTCAGCTGATCAAACTTGACCACGCCGGGGGAAAAGGCCGACGTCAGCTTCACTCCTAGCAAACGGACCTTGCCGTGCCGCAGCGAAAAGAACGACGGCGTTCTGCTCATCACCGTTACGCTCGTCTGCTCCTCGCGAATACGTATAACCGGCGCTCCGAAGGCCACATGCATGCTGCTGTGCTCAATCTGCATATGGTGCCCGGCCTGCTTCGCCTGCAACAAATTGCTGTCGATCGGGTAATCCAGATTCAGCGTCTTGTTGTACCGTTTGGGCAAGGCTTCCCGCGGAACATCGGAAATCTCCATTTCCGGATACAGTAAAAACCCGAGCAGCGCGTTATTGTTGACCGCCTCAGGATGCGTCACGAACGATCCGGCATAGTCGGACAGGGCGGCGAACTGCGGATCACGGTCATAAGCGGCCATCAGCCGGTACACGTATAAATAATTGGCCAGGCTGGACATCTGACCGAAATCCTGGCGTCCCGAATAATCGGTCACAACCTCGCCGGATGGATGAACCAAATATGCCATCATCTTCAGATTGCGCCGTACGGTATCCAGCAGCTCCGGCTTGCCGAAAATACGGGCCGTAAAATAAAGAGCGATATCGCTTACGGCGTTGTAGATGCCGTTGCTGCGCTCTGTCCATTCTCCGTCTGCTGTAATATCCATGCCTTCCGCCAGCCATTCCTCCGCACGCTCCACAAGCGCAGGCAGACCAAAAATCTCATATAACAGCGCCAGTGCCGCCGTAATGACCCAGCGGTGGTTCGGCGTATGGCAGCCGCCGGTCAGCATAGCCGGAATAGTACGCTCCAGGAACAGCCTCAGCTTTGCTGCTACTGGCTTTATGTTTTCCCGGTCCATGCCCTCCAGCAGCCGGTACACCTGGGTCAAGCCGCCAACGACAAAAGCTGTATCCGGCGGGGAATTGAAATTGGTGGACCCCAGCGACACGGTTCCATCCGCATGCTGCCGGTTCAAAATAAAATCAGCCGCCTTATCCAGCGCCTGCAGCAGCTTCCCGTCGCGGTAATACCGGGAATCCGGGCCCGCCAGAGCGCATGCCCACACAGCCATGACACTCGGGGTTCCCCCATGATTCGGGCGAGGGATGCCTGTAGCATCCATAATTCCCCCGTTATATTTGGACGCCGGGTCGTTTACCTGCTTCTCCAGAAATTGTTCTGTCCATTCATCATTAAGCTGGACCAGCCTCGCGTAAATTGCGTCCATGCCCCTCACTCCTTGTCTCCCATGCTGTCCTGTTTGCGCAGCTTCTCTAATTCGGCCTCCAGCCGTTCCGGAATTTCAGCCAGCAGCGCCGGCCAAGAAACCAGCAGCTCCTGCGGAATCCGGTATTCCTCGAAAACCATAGCCGGCTCAAAGGCCAGCGTCTGCAAATAGCTGCGAACCAGACGGTGATCGCTGTCACCAACCTTGACCCGGTCTTGGATCATTGCCGGCACGGTAACACCGTCAAGCCCCGCATTCACCCCGCACGCTTCCAAAAAACCGGGCACCAGCTCGAACAGCCCGGGATCCGGCAAAAACGCATGCTTGCCCGGCTGGGAATACAGCCGGACATGGCGGTTCTCAACCAGATTGCGGCGATCCTGCCAAAGCCCTCTCAGGAATTTGCCGTGGAAGCTGGCTTCACAATCCAGCACCTGCCCGTCCCGGCCGACATACACCCAGACGTGCTCCAGCTCATACAAATGCTGAATATCATAATCCCAATAAATTGCATACTCCACAATCGCAGCCAGCTGCGAATCATGAAAAGCAAACGATCGCCGGAAGGAAGGGGACGGGCCCGCCTCCCGCAGCACCGTTACACCGACCCGGACCGGATAGAACGGCTCCGCCCGGTCAAAGCAAAGCACCGGCGCAACAGCCTCAGCCAGCTCCCGGTCCGCATCCGCAAGCGGCTGAACAAGCACGTCCCGATTCATCATGCTCACCCTTTCATGGCCTTGATTTTCCCCGTAATGAGGTTATGGCTTTCATGAATTTCATCCGGCTGGCAGGCAGCCTTCAGCTCATACACCTTCACCTGGGCATAATCAATCGCTTCCAGGAAATGATCGAAGTAGGACAAGTCCTTGCTGTGCACATACGGGCACCAATGATCCGACAGCTCCAGCGTTTCATGGATGTGCACGCCATAGATTAAGCGCTTAACCTCGCGCAATTCGGCCAAATTATCGTACAATCCCATCCTATCCATCATCATTGCATGACCGATATCATACCACAGATACACCGGCGCTCCCTTTAAGCCTTCACATATCGACTTGGCCTCCATCAGCGATGGCATCTGGTAGCAGCGGGATCGCGTCTCAATGCCAAGCGCCACATTCCAGCCCTTCTTCGCCGCAGCCTCGCACGCCTGCTCCAGACTGTCCCGGATACGTCCTGCGTACAGCGGGCTTAACCGCTCCCTCCGTTCGGACATCTCCTGCCACAGCTTGCGGTATTCCGGTGAATCCTTGCCAAACTCACGGTACAGCTTCTTCAGGTCCGAGTCAATATTGTAATCGAACGGGACCTCCCCGGGATGAACAACCACCGCTTTCGCTCCGTACCGGTGCGCGTATTCCATGGAACGGATGAGCAGCTCGACGGAACGGCGGCGCTTGGCCTCATCATCAAAGCCGAGCATAACCGAATCGGTATCGTAATCCTTATCCGCAATAAACGGAAACACGTTGTGTACACTGGACACGCCGATCTCCCCCTGCTCGATCATCGGCTCAATCGTTTCCATAAACGCATCGGTCACATTATAATTAAGCTCCACATAACGAAAGCCCAGCTCCTTGATTTCCTCAATCATACTGCGTCCCGTCGTATGCCGCTTAATATTCCAGCATGTTGAGAACGAATAGTCTCCTTTATCCAACACTCACGTCTCCTCCTTGTTCCCGCTTGTACCCATCATACACCGCTTCACAGGTAGTTTGGAAGCACTTTATTTGCGAACTCCGCGTCCGCGTCAATTGCCAAAACCGCCGCCGGATTTGCCATGGAGCATAGGATTCATAAAAAGCCTGTTTAAGCGCTACTGCGAATCCCAATCCAGCACCGCTTCATAGGGGGCGGCCTCCCCGGTTATGCGGTTATGCGGTTACCCTTCATCCCTTTACCGAGCCAATCATAATTCCGGAGACGAAATACCGCTGCAGCCAAGGATACACAATCAGAATCGGTACAGTCGCAAACACGATGCTGGCCGCCTTCAGGCTTTCCGGCAATATCTGCACGATTTGCGATCCTTCCATCTGCATCACATCCGAGGCCATACTGTTCATAATTTGCTGATACAGCTTCAGCTGCAGCGGGTACAGCTCCGGCTTGCTGATGTAGAACAGCGAATCCATAAAGCCGTTCCATCGGTTCACCGCATAGAACAGGCTCAGCGTCGCCACCGCAGGCATCGACAGCGGCAGAACAATTCGAAGCAGGGTGCCGAAGTGGCTGCTGCCGTCCAGCTCGGCGGACTCCTCCAGGCTTTTTGGAATGGAATTGAAGAACGAAATCAGAATGATGAGGTAGAACGGGTTAATGAGCAGCGGCAAAATTAGCGATCCGATCGAATTGACCAGCCCGAGCTGCTTAATGAGAATATATTCCGGAATAATACCTCCGCTGAAAAACATCGTAAATACGATAAGATACATTATCGGCTTGCGGCCCTTCAGCTCCGTCTTGGTCAGCGGATATGCGGCCAGTATCGTCATAGTCATGCAGGACACTGTGAAGATGACGGTCAGCATTACCGTAAGCCCAAGCGACTTCAGCATCGCTTCGTCCGCCAGCACCCGGCTGTACGCCTCGAAATTCAGGTCCACCGGAAAAATCGTAACCGTCCCCGACATAATCGGCTCGTTCGAGCTGAGCGAGATCGATACGATATGCAGAAACGGCGCCAGGCATAAAAGAAGACACACGGCCAGCAGCACCATGTTTATGACATCAAAGGCTCGTTCTCCTGCAGAATGCTTCATCAATAGCGCCCTCCTTTTCGCACACTTTAAATAATGCCTTCATCCGTCGTTTTCTTGGCAATATAGTTGGAGGTCAGAATGAATACAAGCCCGACCACCGCCTGGAAAAATCCGACCGCCGTTGCGACCGAATATTGGCCGGTCTGCATCCCCATTTTATACACGAAGGTACTGAGCACCTGGGAAAAGTCCGCAACTGTCACGTTGCCGATAACAAACGGGCGCTCAAAGCCGATTTGCACCATTTCCCCCAGCTTCAAGACAAGCAGCACGATGATCGTCGAACGAATACCCGGCAGGGTAATGTGCCATATTTTTTTGAGCCGGCTGGCCCCGTCCACATCCGCAGCCTCGTACTGCTCCTTGTTAATGCCGGTCAGCGCCGCCAAATAAATGATGGTGCCCCAGCCCGCGCTGTGCCACACGCCAGTGCCCAAATACGTAATCAGCCAGTAATATTTATCCGATAGAAACGGAATCGGTTCGATTCCGAGATTGCCGAGCAAATGGTTGACAATACCGGTATTGGTGGCGAACACCTGATACACAATCCCGCCGATTAGCACCCACGAGATGAAATGCGGGAGATACAATACCGTTTGAGACAGCTTCTTGAACCATACCGTACGCAGCTCATTCAGCATAATGGCCAGCACAATCGGTGCCGGGAAGGAAACGACGAGATCGAGAAAATTAAGCATGAACGTATTGCGCAGCGCCTCATAAAACGCATCCATTTTGAAAATTTCACGGAACGTGTCCAAGCCAATCCACGGACTGGCGTTAATGCCTTGAAACAAATTAAAATCCTTGAAGGCAATCGTTACACCGTACATCGGGCCATACTTGAAAATACCGAAATACACGACAGGCAAAACGAGCATCATATACAGCTGCCAATACCGTGCGAAATAAACCCCGGTGTTTTTCACTCGCGCACGCTCCCCTTGCCTTACTGCGTAAGCCTCTGCACCTTTCATCCGCTCACAAGCTCCCCTCCCGCATACACGCGGGGCCTCCGCGGCTCGCCTGCTTGACGCAAGACGCGCCTTCCGCCGCTTGCAGGGGCGGCCCGGCTGCGCCGGACTGCCCTGCCGCGCGTGGAACGAAGCCCGCGGGATACGCAATCTTTATTTTTTCATGCTTTTGTATGCTTCCTGGCGTTCCTTCTGAATCGCGTCACCGCCGCTGGACATGAAATCCTTCAGAGCGTCGTCATACGTTTTGTCAAAGCTGTCCGGCTTCGCCATCATCGATTTGACCAGCATCTGCTCATATTTATCCAGCAGGGCCTTGCCGTTCTTCACCTCCGCCTGAATCGGGCGCGGGAAGCGCAGCGGCGCGGCTCCATCCGTCAGGCCGTTCTTGTAGGAGACCATCGCGTCCGCCCGGTAATTTTCCGGCAGCACCAGCGATTTGGCCTTCAGGTTTTTGTCCTCGCTGCCAAAGTCGATATCATTGGAAATGATCGCATTGTCGCCCGGATTGTACAGCAGGTTTTTCGTTTCATCGTTATCCATCAGCACCGGCAGTCCATCCACCAGCTTGTGGTTTTTGCCTTCTTCCCCGTACACAAGACGGGTCAGTACATCCTTTTGCGCCATCCAGTTCAAGTATTTGACCGCCGCTTCGGCATTTTTGCTGAATTTCGGCACCATGATGAACATACCCGCCGGCTGGTAGCCCGGCTTGGCGTGCTTGCCTTCCTCGTTCGTGTACGGATCAATCGGCTGCAGCTTGGCGCCCTGTACGTTTTTCTCCAGAATCGGGTATACGCCCGGCGTCGTTTTGTAGCTGTCGCCCGCATCCTCCGCATACATGCCGACCTTGCCGGTCATAATGTCCTGCCACATCTTCTTCTTATCCTTATCCAGGGCAAAATCCGGGCTGACAAGCCCCTCATTGTACAGCTTGTTCAAGAAGCGGAACGCATCCTTATGCCCCGGCATCAGGACCGGATACTCCCGCGATCCGAGCATCATCATCGAACCGTATTTCTCTTCCTCCGACGTGTTCTTGATGAAGGACCACACCAGCGGCTCATACGAGGCCGCCCCTAAGAAGAAGC
This sequence comes from Paenibacillus sp. y28, assembly GCF_037137075.1. Lineage (NCBI taxonomy): Bacteria > Bacillati > Bacillota > Bacilli > Caryophanales > Paenibacillaceae > Paenibacillus > Paenibacillus sp. y28. Next base: position 85,205 of record NZ_JBBBNV010000005.1, on the reverse strand, counting down.
CCAGCGGAATCGTTTGATCGCCGCCCGGTTTTTTCTCCTTAAACGCCTTCAGCGTCTTGTATACCTCGTCGGTCGTTTGCGGCACCGGCAGGCCGAGCTTATCCAGCCAATCCTTACGAATCATGGAGGAATACTTGCCGAGATACACCCGTCTGGCCGGGATGGCATACTGTACGCCATCGAACTGCCCGTACTTCAGGGTCGCCTCGCCGAGATAGCTTTTTAAATTCGGGCCATGCTGGTCGATCAGCTTGCCCAAATCCGCAAGTCCCCCCTGCTGCACATAGTTGAATACCACATTGGCGTCATAGGTAAACACAATATCCGGCGCATCGCCGCTGGCCATCATGACGTTCAGCTTCTCCACCTCCTGAGTGCGCGGCACCGGGGTGAATTCTAATTTCATGTTGTTCGGATCACCGAAGCTCTGCTGTATCCATTGGGTCATCGGGTTATTGGAAACGGTCACGCCGGATGGGGAATTCCCCCGGTCGAACACTTCTACCTTTAAGGTTATCGGCGTTTTGGACGAAGAGGTAGTGCTGCCGCCTGCTGCCGTTGTCCCCTCGCTATTTCCTGTGCATCCCGCCAGAAGGCCGAATGCCGTCAAAGCCGCTAATGCAGATACCGCCCTTTTTTTAAACGCTTTCATTTTCAAACTGCTCATCTCCTTCACCCTTGTGTTTCCATCGGCCCGTCATCATTGGCTGTCACCGAAAGGAAGAACGGCGCGATGTAGTTCCGTTATACCGGTAATCGGCAGGCAGGGTCAATCAACATAATTCATCCGGCTAAACCGAATTCCCGGTCTGCCCTTGTACATCGATGAAAACTGTTTTCCGCCAGCAAACTTTTATCCGTTGACGCCGGATTCAGCCTGATTTGACGGCATTTCCAGCCGCCTACTGCCAGTCTGGTCAACAAGAGCGGGCTATCCTCCGGATACCCGCTCTTGTTCAGGATGCCTGCTTTCTTTTTCTTCCATACATGACCGCTACCGGGACCGCATATATTTCCGGTAGTCGCCGGGCGTAACGCCGACGATTTTTTTGAACGTGCGTCCGAAGGAGATCGAATGGGTGTAGCCGACCTGCTCCGAGATATCCTGAATCGGGGCCTCCGTTTCCAGCAGCAGCTGCTTCGCGCGGTCCATCCGCAGACTGACGAGGAAATCAACGAATTTCATGCCCATCTCCTCCTTGAACAGCTGGCTTGAATATTTGGCGCTAACGGAAAACTGCTCGCTGATTAAATTCAGCGACAAATCCGGGTTCGCATAATGATCTTCAATATATTTGCGAATGGCATGAACAAGCTGGTGATGATTTTTGGATTCGCGGATAGCGGTATAGTCCTGATGCAGCTGCTTCAATGCATCCGTCACGGTAGGGAGCAGCTCCTCCAGCGTTTCCGCCTGCTGCAGCGACCGGGTGATGAGCGGGCTTACCTCCCGGCTCCAGCTCTCCGCTGTTTCCGGGGGCAGCCCCTCCAACGAGCGCTGGAACAGCCGCTGGAAGTACTCCAGCAGCTGACGGATATCCTCCCCGCTCAGCACATCCTGCTCCAAATAATGCGCCAGCTGATCCACCTGAAGCGGCCAGGTGTCGTCGGCAATGCGGAATTGCCGGCTCATGGCGTCCATCAGCTGGAAATATTTATGCGTATCGCCGGGCGCCTCGGCTTCGATTTCCTCCACACGGATGACCTGATTGTTGCCGAGCGACATTTTGTAGCCCAGCGCCCGCCCGGCTTCATGGAACGAATCCCGGATCGCGTCCAGCTCCGTTACCTCGCGCCCGATGCCGATAGTAACCGTCAATCTCAAATTGACGGCCACCCACGTGCGCAGCTTATCCAAAATATAATCGGCCTGCTGCTCCTCCGTCCGCTCCGTGCCGCTCTCGTCCACTGCCGTAAACAGCACCGCCAGCCGCGCGTCCCCAATCCATTCCGCCCAGGCCGACAGCCGCTCCATATGGGCGAATTCCTGAACAACATTGGCGAGCGCAAACTTGAACAAGCCTTGATCCTGGCTGCTGTATGCTGCGCTGAAGTCAGCGTACCGGTCCAGCTCGATCACAGCAACAGTGAGGCTGGTAAATCCGCCGGGCAGCTGAAGGCGGCTCATGCTTGCCTCCCAGTCTGAGCGCGACAGCGGCGTCTTGCCTTCCAGCAGCTCCTGGAAAAACTGCTTGCGCCGGATCAGCAGATCCTCCTTGTACTGCTTCTCATACAGGGTTGTCTGATCCGTCAGGCTTTCAATCACTTTTCCGATAAACGAAAATTCATCCCCCGCTCCCCCGGGCTGCCCGCGGAGTTGATGCAGCTGAATTTGCTGCAAAATCATCTCGATCGGCCGATAATTCCGGCGTGTCACATACAGCATATAAACGATACCGAACAAAATCGTGCCAGCCCCAATCAGAATCCAAATATGGGAAATGGCCGAAACCCATCCGAACATACTGCTTGATTTCATCCCGCTGACGAAGTCCCAGCCAATATAATCCGAATGGGCCCTGGTAATGATTTTCCCCTGTTCCTCCGAACCTGATTCGGAATTTATAAGCTCAACCGGATACACCCGATTTCCGCCGCTCCAAATATCGATAAAGGTGATGTCCCGGTTCAGCATCTCATCTACAATGTGCAGCAGCATTCCCACCCGGACATTGACGACAATCAGTCCCTGATTGCCGAAGGGAAGCAGCGCTTTTTTGCTAAGCGAAATGACCTCCTCGCCGGGCTGCAGGCTGAAATCGGTATAGGTCCGGATGGCGGACCAGCCCATCTGCTGCTGCCGAACTGACTGCTCTACAAAGGCTTTATCAGGGAAATTGTCCAGCTTCTCCATCATATTGGTCGTCAGCACCAAGCCGTCCTCAGCCCGGTACAGGTAGATCGATTGAATCAACGGATTATCATTCATCATCTTGCGGATTTCCTTGGAAATCTCATAGTAAATCAGCCCGGACTCAGACTGCTGATTCCGGACAAAAAAGCTGTAAAACGCTTCGTCGCTGACAATCGCATCAAGCACCATCCGTTCAATGCCCTTCAACGACGTTTCCATCGAATGAATGACATAGCTGGAAAAAATCCGGTTCGCCTTCTCGGTTTCCTTGATGGAAACCTCGCTCATCATGGACACAAATATAAAAATGATAACGCTTACAGTAATGAGTAGAACCGGGAAGTAGGACAGCAGCAGACGGTTATACCATGTTTTTTTCATGCGCATCGTTGCTCCTCATAGATAGCTTGCCGACCCAGCAGGCCAAGTCAAAGGTAAAGCGGTTTACCTATTCATATTATATCGTGTTCCCTCGAATGTTCAACCGATATTATTTCCAGAAACAGATGCGCTAAATCAATGTATTCTCTCAGGACGGGAGATAAAATTGGAAAACGGCCGTCCCGAAGCTTCATCGCTGCAGGACTGCCGTTCCGGGTCATTCACTGGAGCCGGGCCAATATTCATTGCATGGCTGTGCCCGTCAAGGCTTTACAGCCTCCGGAAAGTCCATCATTTTCCAATCCAAGCATCATACCTGCGGCAAATCAGGAATTTGCCAGTCGATCGGCTCGCTGCCGATTTCCTGCAGATAGGCATTTGCCCTTGAATACGGGCGGCTGCCGAAAAAGCCTCTGCTGGCCGACAGCGGGCTCGGGTGAACGGAAGAAATAATAAAATGGCGGCCGGCATCAATGAGCTCCCGCTTCTGCAGCGCATGATTGCCCCATAAAATAAACACAATCGGCTTGGCCCGCCGGTTCAGGCACGCAATAATCTCATTGGTGAACATTTCCCAGCCCTTGCCCTTATGCGAATTCGCCTGGCCGGAACGGACCGTCAGGACTGTATTCAGCAGCAGCACGCCCTGCTTGGCCCAATGCACCAGGTAGCCATGGTTCGGTATTGTGCAGCCGAGATCCTGCTGCAGCTCCTTGTACATGTTGCGCAGCGAGGGCGGAATATCCACACCGGGCTTCACGGAGAAGCTCAGCCCATGCGCCTGGCCCGGGCCATGATACGGGTCTTGTCCGAGAATAACGACCTTGACATCCTCATAGGGGGTTAAGTGAAGAGCGGAATAAATATCATACATGTCCGGGTGGATGGGACCGCTCCCGTACTCTTTTTTCAAAAACTCACGCAGCTTGATGTAATAAGGCTTGGAGAACTCCGCATTGAGCAGCGGCGCCCAATCATTGTTTAAGATGGCTGTCATTCCTTCACTGTTCCTCCTGTTCCAGTCTTCTGCCGGGTTCCGAAGCAAGCTGAACGAAGGCTTATCCGCTATTGCCGTTCCGGTGTTTCTCGGGATTCCCTTTGTTCAGCCTGTGTAGTTCGATTATATCCCGAATGGGATAAAGCCGCTACCTCCGTTCGGCCTAGAGCCCGCCGCCGCTTCCCGGCTGACCGCAGCCAAATGTTTTAATTTTCAAAATATTTCATTGACTTCTCAGGTACACTCCGCTACACTAACACTACGCTTAATTTCCGGCCTTGCTCCGGAAAGCGGGGGAACCAATGTTTTTGGGGCGAATCGAGTGCTCTTCCAGGCACCGTAGGGAACCATCTTTCCCGAGTCCGTCAGCTAACCTCGTCAGCAGGAGATGGGTCAATTGAAGGAGTCTGCAATGATTGACCCGTATAGGGTCTTTTTGTGCTTTTTTTGGCCCTTGCTGGCAGAGGTGGCGATAGCCCTGCGTGTGGGGGCTCTTTGCCATTCGCTGTATTTTTGAAGAAAAGGAGGTTGAGAAGTGCCGGTTCCGCACACCCCGCATCCGTATCTGACGGCGCTCACGCGTACGAATGAACCCATGAGGAGGAATGCATAATGCCGCAGCCAAAGTACATCACGGATATTGGTAAAATTACAGCTATTCCGAGTGAAGAACGGAAGCAGCTGATGCAAATTACGGACAAATTCGTATTCCGCGTCAACGACTATTACTTGAACCTTATTCACTGGGACGACCCGGACGATCCGATTCGCAAGCTCGTTATTCCGAACAAGGGCGAGCTGCTGGAATACGGCCGCTGGGACGCTTCGGACGAGGATACAAACTATGTCGTGCCCGGCTGTCAGCACAAATACCGGACCACCGCGCTGCTCATCGTCTCGGAGGTTTGCGGCGCGTACTGCCGCTACTGCTTCCGCAAGCGCCTGTTCCGCAACGATGTGAAGGAGGCCGTGCCGGATATGGAGCCGGGTCTGGACTATATTAGCCGTCACAAGGAAATCAGCAACGTGCTCTTGACCGGCGGCGACAGCCTCATTCTCGGCACACCGAAGATACGCGCCATTCTGGAGCGGCTGCGCCAATTGGAGCATGTTAACATCATCCGCTTCGGCTCCAAGCTGCCTGTATTTAATCCGATGCGCATCTATGAGGATGAAGCGCTGCTTCAGACGATTTCCGAGTTCTCCACGGCAGAGAAGCGCATCTACATCATGGCTCATATTAACCATCCGCGGGAAATTACCGCCGAAGCCCGGCGCGCCTTCGAGGCGCTGCATCAGGCCGGCGCCGTCGTCGTAAATCAGACGCCGATTCTGAAGGGCATCAATGATGATCCCGCCGTTCTTGGCGAGCTGCTGGATAAGCTGTCAACGGCGGGCGTAACCCCGTACTACTTCTTCATTAACCGACCGGTCGCCGGGAATTGCGATTTCGTTCTGCCGCTGGAGCAGGCATACCGCATCACCGAAGAAGCCAAAGCCCTGACCTCCGGGCTCGGCAAGCGTATTCGTCTCTCGATGAGCCATACGTCCGGCAAAATCGAAATTCTCGCCATCGAGGACGGCAAAGCGTACCTGAAGTACCACCAGTCCCGCGATGGCGATTACGGCAAATTCATGGTGCTGGATTGTCCAAAAACAGCGGCATGGTTCGATGATCTGCCGGGCAGCGAGCAGTATTGGAGCAAGCCGCACAAAAAACGTGCGGACATCGTCTCCGTCAACGAGCTGGAAGATTTGAGGCCGGTCGCGGAGCATTCCCGGATAACCGGATAACCGGATGATGACATGCAGACAGCGTTTGCTGATTCATTGAAAGCAGCTTCCCTCATAAGGACGGCCATGCCCGCGTTTTCCTCGCGGCATGGCCGTGTCCTGTTATTTTTGCTGATTATTGCCCTGCACTTTGCCGTACCAGTCCTGAACCCGTTTGGTTACGGCGTCGCCGCCTGATTTTTTCCATTTGTCCACATACTCGTCGAACTTGTCGATCGGCCACTCCCCAATTACAATCTTGGTCAAATATTCCTGGTACAGCTTGTGCGACTGAATGTCCGGGTATCCCTCGTACACCGAGCTCGGCATGCCGTCTCCGGCAATTCTGCGGGCATCCTTCATCCCTACGGCGAATATATCCTTCACCATCCGGGCATCCGCTTCGGAATACAGCTGTTCAATCCGCTTATCCATCGATTCCTTCGTCGTATAGTTCAGCATCCCCAGCGCCAGCGGCTTATCGTCCGTCTGGGGCAGCAGCTTCTTCTTGCCGCCGACAACCTCATGCTGCAGCCCTTCCAGCCCGAACAGCACAAACTCTTCATTAGCCGGGTCATAAAAGAAATCCAGCAGCCTGAGCGAGTGCGGCGCCTGCTTCTCGGCCGATTTCGGAATCAGCCATTCGGCTTCGCCGATGCTTTTCTGGGTTACAAATCCGGTAAAGCCATCCACCTTGGGCAGAGGGAGACCGGCAATATAAGCCTTGGGCGCTGTTTTGCGCATCGCGTCCACCTTATCCTTCAAGGAAGCCGGGAGATGATACCAGTTGCCCACGAGATTGTTGTTGATTTTGGCCTGCCAGACGTCGCCCTTGTTCAGGAATGTCTCGTTATCGAGCAGCTTCTTGGCATACAGCTCCCGCAGGAAGCCGATAGCGGCCTTCATATTGGCCGTCGTCCCCGCGTACCCGATTTTGCCCTCGTAGATGTCCCACTCCGGCTTCCCTTCCCACATCGCAACGCCATACATCGCAAACGTATGATCCATCCAGGTCCCGAGCTCGCGGCCTACCGTCGGAAGCTCATCGGCTTTTCCGTTCTCGTTGGGGTCCTGCTCCTTAAATGCCTTCAATAAGGCGATGTATTCCTCCTTCGTCCCCGGCATCGGCAGGTTCACTTTATCCATCCAGTCCTTGCGGATCATCGGCACCCGCTCCGGGATGAGGTACACCTTCGGAACATAGTAAATTTTGCCGTCCGGCGAGGCGGTTCGAACGACGTCCCACGCTTCCTTCGGTATCCGGCTCCATACATGCGGGGCATACTTCGGCAGCAAATCGTCGAGCGCCAGCGCCCCGCCCTGCTGAATGAGCGCCTGCTCGACACCGCCTACGGGCCGCATAATGTCAGGCAGATCGTTAGAGGCTATCAGGACATTGATATTTTGCGCCGGGTCCGCGCCAGGTGGCGTCGTTTCCAGCTTGTAGGAAACTCCGGTTTTCTCCGCCACGTACTTGACATGCGCATTGTTCGCGTCCGGCGTCGTGCCTTTGCCCAAATGAGTTTTGAGCACTCTTACAGTAACCGGTCCGCTGGCGCCCGCTTCTCCGCTCTCGCTGCCTTCTCCCTCCTTCGGTCCGCTGCAGCCAGCCAGCAGCATGACCAGCAGCCCGGCCACGAGGGGGATAAACCGTTTTTTCATATTCCGCGCCATCATTTAACCGCTCCTTCTCAGCATGTCGCTGTTGTTCTGAATTGTTGCAGAAAAAGCTGCCCTGCGGCTGGCTCCGTTTGCCGTGTTAAACCGGCTTTCGGCGCCTATCCTTTTACAGAGCCGAGCAGGGCTCCTTTCACGAAATATTTTTGCAAATACGGGTATACCAGCAAGATGGGAACAGTTGCAAAAATAATCGTCGCCGCCTTCAGGGTCGTCGCATTGAAGTCGAAGGCCCCTACCATCTGGTTGACAGGGAGAATCTCCTCTGTGTTAATCAAATATTCCCGCAGCTTCATCTGCAGCGGCCACAGCCCGGGATCGCGGATAAACAGCACCGCCCGCTGAAACGTATTCCAATACCCCACGGCATAAAACAAACTGACTGTAGCCAGCACCGGCTTGGACAACGGCAAATACATTTGAAACAAAATCCGGTAGTCGCTGCAGCCGTCTATCCGCGCCGAATCCTCCAGCTCTCCGGGAATGCCCATAAAAAATGTGCGGATGATAATCAGATTGAAGGTGCTGATTAGCCCCGGAAGGATAAGCGACCAAAGTGAGTTCAGCATGCCCAGCTCCCGAATCGTCAGAAAAAACGGAATCATCGGCGCATTAAAAATCATCGTAATAACAATAAACAGCATCACCTGCTTACGGATGAGAAACACCCTTTGCGCAAGCGGATAAGCGGTCAGCACCGTAAACAGCATACTGAGCAGCGTGCCAATCACCGTAATGTACACCGTCACGCCAAACGATGCCCACAAATCGCGCTTCTGCAAAATGTACGCCCAGGAGGCGGCCGTAAATTCGACCGGCAGCAGAAACACCTGCTTGGCATCAGCCGCATAAGGCGAGCTGAACGAGAGCGCCAGCATGTTGACCAGCGGCAGCAGCATCGTCAGGGACGCCGCTCCCAGCACCGCGTAATTGACCCAGGCAAACCCTTTTTCACCCCATGTCTGCTTCATTACCACAGCCCCTGTTCCATTTTTCTGGCAAACCGGTTGAAAATCCACAGCAGCGCAAACCCGATTACCGACTGAAATATGCCAATCGCGGTCGTTACGCTGTACTGCGCCTGCAGCACCCCGGCACGGAAGACGTAGGTTTCAATAATATCGCCGACGGAGTACGTCATCGGCGTCAGCAGGTTGTACAGCTGATCGAAGCCGAGCTCCAGGAAATTGCCAATGCGCAGCAGGAACAGCGTCAGGATCGTCGGGAACAGCGCCGGCAGCGTGATGTAGAAGGTCTGCTTCCAGCGCCCCGCCCCGTCGACAACGGCCGCCTCGTACAAATGCGGATTCACACCGGCCAGTGCCGCCAAATAAATGATGGTGCCCCAGCCGACCTCCTTCCAAATGCCGGAGATGACGACAATGGACCGGAAGAAGCGCTCCTGCTGCATAAACAGCACCGGCTCGAAGCCAAACCACCCGCGAATGACATTGACGATGCCCTGATTGGCCAGCAGCTCGAATACGATGCCGCCGACCACGACCCACGATAAAAAATGCGGCAGGTAAAAGAAGCTCTGGAGCGTCCGCTTTACCAGCATCAGGCGTACCTCATTAAACAGCAGCGCCAGAATGACCGGCGCAGGAAACCCGAACACCAGCTGATACAGCGCGATTAACGCCGTGTTGCGCAGCACATTGTAGAAGTCGGGGTACGTAAAAATAAATTTGAAATTGTCCAGCCCCACCCAAGGGCTGTCCATGATGCCCCGCATAATCTGATACTTCTGGAAGGCAATGATGCTTCCGGCAAGCGGGACATATTTGAAGACGATAAAAAATAAGATCCCGGGTAAAATCATCACATACAGCGCGCGATGCTTTCGGACATTTTCGACATAACGATTCCGGGCTGTCTTGGTTTTGGGGGCACTCGTCTCCCGGCTGGGAACCGCCCTGGCCATAGGCATCCGACCACCTGTCTCTGAGGTTTGTGAAGGAACGCTCTTATCGTAGCTCCTGTCCGGGAATGCTCACAATATGTCGTTTGCCCAGCGAATACACCGTTTGTCCAAAGCTTGCCCCCGCTGGGGGATCGGTTGATCCGCTGGCGCATCGGTTGGCTGCCGCGAGCCCCTCCCAACACGGAAGCCTCCCGTCACCGCGCCGGCACGGTTCAGAGAGGCCTTGAATAAGCAGCTTTAAGAATTCAGTTGATTTAATGCGGCTTCATGATTACGCATCAGCTCCCTATACTTTCCGGGCGTGATGTCCTTATATTTGCGAAATACGCGGATGAAGCTGTTCTCATGCTGGTAGCCGACCTGCAGGGCAATATCCGAAATTTTGCTCGTGGTTTCGATCAGCAGCTCCCCTGCCCGCTCCATCCGCAGCTTCGTCAAGTATTCATGGATGGTTTCGTTTGTTTCCTGCTTGAACATTTGACTTGCCAGGCTGACACTGATGCCGATGGAGGAGGCGATTTCCTGTACGCCTACATTGTCGCCCAGATGCTTCTTCATGAATTCCATCATGTGCTGCACCATGATGAATTCCTTGCTTTGCATCATATCTGCGTACTGCGCCGCCACACGCTTCGCCTCCGCCAGCACAAGCGCCGCGATATCCTCCAGTGTCAGGGCTTCATAGGAGCGCGGCTCCTCGCTCTCCTCTGCACCGGACAGCTCCTTGCTGCGGGCGGTACGGCTCAGCTTGGCGGCCAGCTCCCGCAGGAAGCTTCTTGCTGCGGAAGGCTCCCACTGTTCCTCGCGAATCCCGTTCAACAGCCGTTCCGCCATACGAAGCGCACGCTCCTCCGAACCGGTCTCGACCGCCTCAAGCAGCTCCTGAATCGCTTCTTCCGCGGCATTTCCCTGCCCCATCCCGCAATCGGCCACGTCCTCGTAAGACACCATGCTGCCGTAACCGAAATACAATCGGTATCCAAGCGCATCGTCCGCTTCGTGAATGGCCTGCTTCAGCTTGCCCGCATCGGCATAAGGCTTGCTGAAGCCCGCAGATACGCTGAAATTGAGCAGGCGCCGGACGACTTGCGCCGCTTCATCGAGCTTGTGCTTTAGCGGCGGGCCCGCTCCGTCGGCAGGCTGCAGCACAATGGCGATACGGTCGTGGCCCAGGTCCAGGCAGACACTGCGCCAGCTCGCAGACAACAGCTCCTCCATGATGTTCGTCAGCGCATATTTGAGCAGCACCTGGTCCTGCTCCGGAAGCCGGCCGGCCCACTCCGGATACCGATCGATGGAGATGACAGCCGCCGTCAGCGGAGCATCCGTCCAGTCCGGGAAGTAGCTCGTCCATTTCTGCTCTAATTCTTTCCGGGACTTCAAATTCCCGGTAAACAGATCCTGTATAAATTTAAGCGAGGCCTCGGGCATGGTTTGCCGGACCAATCGGGACAGCTTGTCGTGATCGTTCAGCAGCTTCCCCGTGATATGCTCCAGCCCCACTAAATCCGGGCTCACTTCCGCCTGTCCGTAAGTGGTGAGCATTTTACGCATGCGCCGAACCGGCTTGAACGCCACTGAATGCGTATAGAAGATTGCCACGCCGCCAAGCAGTAACGCGGCAAAGGAGACGGCCAGCACCACGTCCCGTATCACGATGGATTTGGCAAGCAAGCTGTCCTGGGAAACGAGCGACACGTAATCCCATTCTGTCAGCGGGGAGCGGACATGCGAGATCAGCAGGCGATCGCCGTCCTGCACGTAATCTCCGAACGGCTCGCCGCCCAATCTTGACAGCGCTTCCTTTACAATCCTGGCATTGACCGTCCCCACCCCGGCCGAATAAACCAGCTCGCCGTTCTGGTCCAGAATAAACTGCATACGGTTCAAGCCGGATACATAATCCGGCTGCATATTCATCAGCAGCTGATCGCTTTTGAAATTGACCGCGATGATTCCCTTGAATTCTCCCTGAATCAAAATTTTTCGAAACAGCGTGATCTTGTCCGTACCCGAATTGCGTACAGCGGCCGGAGCGATGCGCGGGCGAACCAGCATCACCTTGTCCCCGAACTGGTCCGCAATGTCGATCCAGCTGGAATCGGCGAATGTAAGGGACCGTGAGCTGAAGCCCTGCGGAAATGCAACGAAGCTGTCGTGCATCCGGTCATAAATATAGATGCTTTCCAAATAGGGTGAATTATCAAGAAGCGTTCCGAGGAATTGGTACAGCTCGTTAATGTTGCTGTAGGAATTTTGCTCCTCCATCGTCAGAAACCGGTACACATTGGGATGCAGCGCCACCTTAATGGAGGTGTTATTGGTGTCCTGAATAAATTTGTCGATATAATTCATCCCAATTTGCAGGGCTTGATGCTGGGGGGCGCTCAGTTCACTTTGAAGCACCGCTTTCGAGGTGTAATAGGAGGTAAGGCTGACTGCAAGAATAATAAAGGAGACGAAAATCGTCATCGTGAAAACAAGCCGTGTCTGGGTATCCGCCGGATAATACTTCATTTGCTGGATATGCTTCAGCATGTGTTCCTTTCCCCCACCTTCTGTACAGCTTGGATATGGCTTGAGATCGAGCATAGGCATGTGTCCGCTTTCAATGAACCGGTCCCTGCTCCCGAAGTAAACCGGGAAACGGGTGCAACCGCTCTCTAATTTCATGTTCAACTTTAATGTTCAACAAATCGGCCCGGAATCCTTTTTCTGATGCATGGTTATTCAATTGCAGCGCTCCCGATAACCGGACATGCAGGACAACCCTGCTGCATAATCAGCTTCAGCGGGGTTAAGAGCGCTCGTTCATAGCTTTAACCTATCAACGCTATTTGTTTTATATATTTTTCAATATGACGCTGCTATACTACAATGAAGGCAATTCATCGTAAGGAGGATGCCTGTCATGAATTCGCCACAGAGCTGGAAGCCGGAAATGTATGATGCGAAGCTGGGCTATGTCTCCCAATGGGGGAAAGGGGTGGTTGAGCTGCTGGATGCCCGGCCGGGGGAACGTATACTGGATTTGGGGTGCGGCACGGGAGATTTGACCTATCAGATTGCCCAAACCGGGGCGCATGTTACTGGCCTGGATTTATCCGTTCCGATGATTGAGCAGGCCCGGGCAAAGTATACGGGCATTCCTTTTTTGATCGGCAATGCGGAGCAATTTACTCTGGATGAGCCGGTGCAGGCCGTCTTCTCCAATGCCGCCCTGCACTGGGCAAAGCGTGCGCCGGACGTCATCGCCTCGGTTTGGAACGCGCTTGCGCCCGGCGGCCGGTTCGTGGCTGAATTCGGAGGAAAAGACAACGTCGGCAGCCTTATAAACGCCTTGTCCGGCATTCTGGCTCGGGACTACGGCATAGATGCGACTAAGCGCAACCCGTGGTATTTTCCCAGTATTGGACAATACAGCGAGCTGCTGGAGCGTCAAGGCTTTCGCGTCACCTACGCGGTTCATTTTGATCGCCCCACCATGCTTGAGGACGGAGAGCAGGGGCTGGCCCACTGGTTGAACGGGTTTGCTGATGCGTTTTTCAGCGGCTTTGACGAGTCCGCCAAAACCCGTCTCTATGATCAAATCGCAGCGGCGGTCAGACCGGCTTTGTTCCGGCAGGGCTCCTGGTTTGCGGATTATAAAAGACTGCGGATTGTGGCTGTAAAATAAATCACCCGGCAGTCCCGGCCAGCCTCGTAGATGCATCAGAACTATGGTAATTGTTCAGGTGAGCCTTTTGGTTTCCGATCCATAATAACTTCTTATAGGTTGAGCCGAGAAATATATAAAAAAGGCCCGAACCCTAAGGCCCAGACCAAACTTACTGATTGCTAGAATCAACGTATAGGTGAATATCGATGCATCATTATATTTCTCCATAATTACAACAACCAGCTCACGAATTATAAGTAAGAGTTTTCCCCAAATAACAGCTACTTCGCCTTCTCCAACATCTGCTGATCCTTGTACTGAAGCTCAAACAAGCGGTAGTAATACCCCTGCTGGGCCAGCAGCTGGAAGTGATTCCCGATTTCGCGGACCTTCCCTTTGTGCATGACGATAATTTGATCGGCGTGCTGAATGGTCGACAGCCGGTGCGCGACCACGAGCGTCGTGCGCCCCTTGGAGATGTTATGCAGCGCATCCTGAACGACCAGCTCTGTCTCCGTATCGATATTGGAGGTCGCCTCATCCAAAATCAATATTTGCGGCCTGTAAGCAATCGCCCGGGCAAAGGACAGCAGCTGGCGCTGGCCGAGCGACAGGTTTACGCCGCGCTCGCCAAGCAGCGTCTCATAGCCCTGCGGCAGCTTGCGGATGTACTCATCCATATGCACCATCCTTGCCGCTTCCACTACCTGAGCATCGCTAATCTCCGTGCTGTTCAGCCGGATATTGTGCTTGATGTCCCCGGTGAACAGGAAGACATCCTGCTGCACAACACGGATGTAATGCCGAAGCTGGTCCAGCGGAATATCGCGGATGTCTATGCCGTCAAGCCGGATGCTCCCTTTTTGAATATCGTAGAAACGGTTGATCAGCTGAATGATGGAGCTTTTGCCCGCTCCCGTCGCCCCGACGAACGCCACGGTCTGCCCCGGCTGAATCTTGAAGCTCACATCCTTCAGCACCCATTCCTCGTTGTTGTAGGCAAACCAGACACCGTCAAATTCAATCTCGCCGCGAACCTGCTTCGGCAGCCGCTTGGTCTCCGCTTGGTCTACAATTGCAGGCTGCTCCGACAGCATGCCGAAGATACGCTCCGCGCCGACCATCGCCGTCTGAATCTGGTTGTACTTCTCCGCCAGACTCATCAACGGATTGAAAAATTGGCGTACATAATGGGTAAAAGCATACACGACCCCAAACGTAATTCCGCCGTCCAGCACCGCGCCCCCGCCGTACCATATGAGCAGCGCAATCGAGATATTGCCGAGAAACCCGATCGCCGGCTGGAAAATGGAGTTGATAATCGTTCCCCGCATCCCTGCCCGGTAATGATCCTGGTTATGCTTGTTAAACTGCTCCCACTGGCGCTCCTCCCGGATAAACAGCTGCGTGATGCGCATCCCGGACAGGTTCTCCGACAAGAAGGAATTCAACCGGGCCAAAATGGTGCGCGTGTCCCGCTGGGCCTCACGCTGCACCCGGCGGTACCAGAACGTCATGACCGCCAGCACCGGAATGACCGTGAAGGACAGCAAGGTCAGCTTCACGCTCAGCTGCAGCATGACGATGAAGATGCCGAGCAGCACCAGACAGTCCTTAATCAGATTGACGACGACCTGCGTGTACAGCTGGTTCAGCGTCTCCGTATCCTGCGTCACCCGCACGACAAGCCTGCCGACCGGGTTGCGGTCGAAATAGCCCATATGCATTTTGCTTAGATGGCGGAACAATTGCTCCCGGATGTTATAAATAATGGTTTGCCCCGTATATTGCAGCAGGTTGCTTTGCAAATAGCTCAGCACGGACGCCCCGACGACGGTGAGCAGGAACAAGACGCCGAGTACGGCAAAGCCTTCATAATCCTGCCCGTGGAACACGTCAAGCGCCTCCCGGCCAAGCGGCTCGGCCAGCAGCTCGCGGCCGTCCGCCGCAAGGTACAAATGCTCTCCCCGTTCCACAAGCTGTGTTGACCCCGAAGGGTCGACCCAGTCGCGGATCATGACCTTCCTGCCGTCTGCCTCGACAATCATCGCCTTCTGCAGTCCCTTCGGCACTTCCTGCAGCGCGTTCTCCTGACGGACGTAGGCGAAATGATCCCATTCGATGATCTTGCCGTACTGCTCCAGCTCGCTCTTTTGCGCTTCCGGCACAGCCAGCATCGGCTTCTGCAGCCCGCTGATATGATCGTCAATCGCCACCTTGATAATATACGGGCGGGCCAGATCGGCCACAACCGTCACCAGGGCAAGCAGCATACAAAGCGCAATCATTTTCCAATACGGCTTGGCGTAGGACAGCAGTCTGGCCAGAAGCTGAGAATCCTTCAGCTCCGTATATTCCCGTTCATCTTGAATACTCATCCCCGGGCACCTCCCTGCTGCAGCTTGCCTGCGGCGAGTCCTGTCTGCAAAGAACGCTGCGGCTCCCGGGCATACTCTTTCTGTTCTACGCGCTCCGCTTCCTCATCCAGCATCTGCTTGCGGTACATATCCGCATACAAGCCGTCCTCCAGCAGCAGAGACTCGTGTGTCCCCTGCTCGACAATGCAGCCGTCCTCCAGCAAAATAATCTGGTCCGCGCCCTGCACCGACGAGATGCGGTGGCCGATAATGATGGTCGTTCGTCCCTGCATCACCGATTTCATTCCCTGCAAAATCAAATCCTCCGTCACCGTGTCGACAGCCGACAAGCTGTCGTCAAAGATGAGGATGGACGGCTGCTTGATGACCGCCCGGGCAATGCTGACCCGCTGCCGCTGGCCCCCGGACAAGGAAATGCCCCGCTCTCCTAACGCCGTGTCAAACTGCTTGGGGAATTCCACGATATTGTCGTATACCTGGGCAAGCCTTGCAGCCGTCTCCACCTGCTCATCCGAATACGGACGCGGATCGAAGCCGATGTTATCCCGAATCGTGGAGGAGAACAGAAACTGGTCCTGCGGCACAATGCCAATCTGGCTCCGCAGCGTGCGCAGCGGAATTTCATGAATATCCCGGCCATCGATAAATACGGTGCCGGGCGGCGAGTTATACAGCCGGACCAGCAAATGCACCAGCGTGCTTTTGCCGCTGCCCACCCGGCCCACGATTGCCAGACTGGAGCCCTTGGGCACCTTCAGATTAATATTCGTGAGCGCCGGTTCAGGCGCTTCCGGGTAAGAGAAGGTCAGGTTGCGAATTTCAATAGCGCCGTCGATGTGGTCAATCGATTCATCCGCAACCGTATCATCTACAACTTCAGGCTGTGTATTCAAAATTGCAAGCAGCCGCTTCTCCGAGGCAACTCCCCGCTGCAGCTGGTTGACGACCTTGCCCAAATTTTCAATGGGGCCCATCAGCAGCGACAAGTAGGTGTTAAAGGCGACAAAATCACCCAGCGAGATGGTGTCCTTGAGCACCAAAATCCCGCCAAACACCACCGAGACCAGAAAGCTGAAGCCGACAATCCCGCTGCTCAGCGCGCCGAACAGCGAGTTGGACCGGACGAACCGGCGGTTCATCTCGACCGCATGAGCGTTGTCCTCCGAGAACAGCCGCCGCTCCGCTTTTTCCTGTACGAACGCTTTGACAATCCGGATGCCGGCCACGAATTCCTGTACCCGGCTCGTAAGCCGTGACACCGCATTCTGCACATCGGCAGACTGCTTCTGGATGCGTCCGTTAAACTTATAAGCAACAATACTGAGCAAGGGCAGCGGAAGCATCGTGAGCACGGTCAGCCAAGGGTCAATCATCATCACCATCGCCGCCACCGTAATGGTAATAAGCACAATCGCTTCCAGCACGTTGAACACGCCGCCCATCATGACCTCGCGGATGACACCCACATCACTAATCGCATGGGACATCAGGTCCCCCACCCGCTGATTGTTGAAATATTGTGCAGACAGCCGCTCCCAGTGCTGGAACAGCTGGCCGCGCACTCGCGTTTCAATGACTCTGGACAGCCGGTAAAGCGAGATACGGCCGCTGGAACGGAAAATCGCGACACCGAAGCCCGCGGCAATCATCCACAGCGCGTACTTCACCGCTTCCTGATACGTCAGCTGAGACAGCTCCAGCTTATCGGTGAATTCCCCGAGCAGTTTCGGAATCAGGAGCTGCAGCAAACAGGATATGGACAATAATGCAAAGCCAACTACATACGATGACTTATGTTCCTTGATAAAGCTCCAAAAAATCCGCTTCTTCTCCACCTTGCTCCCTCCGTCATGTTTAGGTCTACATGTAAGGTTACATGGTATAAGAAAGCGTTACAATGGATATCCATGCTGCAAAATATGGACTATTTTATCATCATCTATTCATCTGGATGAAAGGCCACATATGAATCTTGGCTTTCCCGCCGTCCACCCATTGCTCCAGCGGCTTCCAATCCAGGCTGCTTCCGTCCCGCCGCTGGGCGATCCAGTGATTCGCTTCGGCCAGGCCGGCGAAGGTCCACGATTCGACGAACAACCCGGGCTGGTCTGCACCCTCCAGCCATTCCAGATCCGGATAAGCTGCCGTAAGATCCTTCATAAAAGCGCGATATTCCGCAAGTCCACCCACAGTAATTTTATATTCCACCAAAACTTTGACCAACTTTTTCAGCTCCTGTTGATTTAAATTGGACCGAATCATGTTAAAATAGTAGGAAGTACGCATCTTAGGGAGGTACCCTGTATTGGATACTGGCACACATCTTGTGGTCGGCTTTGGCCTGGCCGGGTTAGCCTACATCGACCCTGTCGTCGCATCGGATTCCGCAACAGCCACCGCTGTACTTCTCGGCACAGTACTTGGATCTCAAGCTCCGGATTCAGACGGGCTGCTCCGGCTGCGGGGCAATGCCGTTTACATCCGCAACCACCGCGGCAAGTCCCACTCGCTGCCGGCTATAGTCTTGTGGAGCTTGCTCCTGACGACAGTCCTCGGGTTTATTTTCCCGGCTGCGTCCTGGTGGCACTTGGCCCTGTGGACCACGATTGCAGTAAGCTTTCATGTGTTCAGCGACCTGTTCAACACCTATGGCACGCAAGCTGCCCGCCCGTTCACAAGTAAATGGATATCGTGGAACATTATCCATATCTTCGATCCTTTTATATTTGTATCACACTTGGCGGCGATCTTCATCTGGTCTGTCAAGCTCGCGCAGCCGCAAGTCATATTCCCTATTTTGTACAGCGTGATTGCCCTCTATTATATATGGAGAACCGCCGCTCATGCGGTCGCCGAGCGCAGCATGCCGCGCCGCGATCCCGGCTATAAGCCCGGAGATCGCTATATGCTTATTCCAACCATTAATCTGTACATTTGGAATATTGTCAAGCAAAAAACGGACGGCAGCTATGAGCTGGGCGAGCTGCGCCACGGCCAGGTGCGCTGGATCGACAAGGTCCGCCCCCACAGCCATCCGGCCATTGAGGCCTCCCGGAATCACCCGGATATTAAAGCGTTCCTCTACTTCTCCTCCCACGCATGCGCCGAATACAAGGAGCATCCCTGGGGCTATGAGGTCCGCTGGGCGGATGTGCGCTACCGTCACCGCAAGCAATATCCATGTGTCGGGGTTTTAATTATGGATCGAGACTTGAACCCGCTGGACACCTATGTCGGCTGGCTGAGCGAAACCAGACTGGAGAAACGGCTAAGGATGGACAGCTATTAGGCCGCCGTCTGTCTGGACCTCCGCGGCGCGCGGCGCTTGCAGGCGGTGCAGCCTGTATGTGGTCGACCGACCGCCGTCATGCAGCGAAGCACCGCGCGCTGGGAGCTGCGCGCGGGTGCGCAAAGATGATTTGAAAACTGGAATGAATCTGATGCAAGCTGTTGCCCGTTCGGCTCGCTCTGCTCCCCTCTGGCCTGGCGCACAGGCCATGGCGAGTGGCCGAATGCAGGCCGGGTACACAACAGCGGGCCTGCGGCCGTAAGGACGGTTGGCAGGCCTGTCTAGTTTTTTTAGCGCCCAGGGTTTTACGCTGTATAGAAAGTAACCGGTCATCCATAGTCATATGGTCATACTATGCCCGTTCCTCTTGTTTACAACAGGGAAAAGCCCAAGGGGAATGCCCCTTGAGCTATATCTTTGGTGCCTATGGATGGGCTTAACGGAAAGAGCTGTTGCTGCCAGCAATGGACTGCTCCGCGATTTGAACCAGACGCTTCGTGATGTAACCACCGATAGAACCGGTGTCACGGGAGGTCATGTATCCATAATACCCGTCCTGAGGGATTTGAATGCCAAGCTCCTGAGCTACCTCATACTTCAATTGTTGAAGCGCTTGGTTAGCTTGAGGAACCACCAGAGAGTTGCTGCTGCGAGATTGACCTGCCATAAGGAAAGCACTCCTTTCAATTCGCGATTCGTCTTTGATGTATTTTGCAAGCTTGCAAGCTTAGTATGTTACCGTTGTAGAAGAATATACATCCTAGAGGTGAAAATATTTTGAACCGATTAACCGCTCTTGTACTCGCGCTGCTCTGTACCGCACTGCTGGTCGGCGTCGGGGCTGCGCTCAGCTATGCGCGGCCCGGACTAGCCCTGCTCTTCTTCCTGGCCTCCATGGCCGTCGCCTTCGTCGGCTTCGTGATTAAGGCACGGGGGCGCAAGCGATAGCCCGTACACGATTGCAATCCTGCGCAGCCCAATCAAGAGAAAGCAGCAAACGGGCTTTCTGCCGGTAAGCCGGCGGAGAGCCCGTTTGCTGCTTTTCGTATCTGGTCCATCGGATTTTCAAAGAATACACAGGACTTTCCGCGTGCGCATGGAATTAAGGCAGCAGGAAGCCCATCCGTTCCTTGACCTGGCGCAGTGTGGCATCAGCCACGGCGGAAGCCTTCTCCGCCCCTTCCTTCAGCAGCTTGCCAATCTCACCCGAAGCGCGAATGTCGTTGTAGCGCTGCTGGATCGGCTCCAGCACCCCGACAACCTGCTCCGCCAGGTCCTTCTTGAACGGGCCGTAGCCTTGTCCCTCATAACGCGCTTCCACCTCGGCTACGGTCAAGCCGGAGCACTGGGCATAGATGCTGATCAGGTTGCTGACCTCCGGCTTCTCCGCTGTATCAAACCGCACTTCGCGGCCGGAGTCGGTTACAGCACGGCTAATTTTTTTGCGGATGACATCCGGTGTGTCAAGAAGCGCAATGAAGCTGCCCTGGTTTGGGTTGCTTTTGCTCATTTTTTTGGAGGCATCGTCCAGGGACATAATTCTTGCCCCTACCTTCGGAATGTAAGGCTCCGGAATCGTGAAGGTTTCGCCGAAGCGGTGATTGAAACGGCCGGCCAAGTCGCGGGTCAGCTCCAGATGCTGCTTCTGGTCGTCGCCCACCGGCACCAGGTCGGCATTGTATAACAGGATGTCCGCCGCCATCAGAGACGGATACACGAATAGACCGGCGCCGATCGCATCCTTGCCGGCCGATTTGTCCTTGAACTGGGTCATGCGCTCCAGCTCCCCCATATAGGAAAGCGTCGTCAGCAGCCATCCAAGCTCAGCGTGCGCCCGTACATGCGACTGCATAAACACGTTGGCTTTGGCCGGGTCAATGCCCGCCGCGATAAACAGCGCGGCGACGGCTTCGGACTGCTCCCGCAGCGCGGCCGGTTCCTGCGGCACTGTGATGGCGTGCAGATCCACCACCATAAAGAAGCATTCCGCCTGATGCTGAAGCTCCACGAAATTGCGCATAGCCCCGATGTAGTTGCCCAGGGTCAGCCGGCCGCTGGGCTGGATGCCGGATAATACTTTTTTCATAGGTAACCCCTCCAATGGTTTCTGATAATTTATCAGAAATGTATATAACAAAAAAAGCCTTTCGCCGAAGGGACGAAAGACCGTGGTACCACCCTAGTTTACTTCATGCCTGCCTGCAGCCTCCTTGCAGCAGCACTGCCGCGGCAAACAGCCGCCGTACGTGCTTACAGGAGCCGGCTTACAGCACAAAGCCTCCAATGCTCAAATAACGGTGAGCTGCCGACCGGACTACTTCACACCCGCCTGCCGGACGCTCTCCGGCAAAGCACGGGGCTGTTCACCCGTATGCTCAAGGACCCACTTCACCTGCAGGCTGCACCGGTTCACACCCTCCACCGGCTCTCTGAATTCGCTCATGCAGACTACTGTTCCTGTCATCGCTCGTACTCATATATCATCAACTGAAGCGTTTCCTTGTTATCTGAAATCCGAAAAGTGAAAAACACACCGAACATAATTGTCCGGTGCGGTTGTCATCCATTAGCGGGTTTCGCGGTGCAAAGTTACCCGTTTCAAGCGCGGGCAATATTTTTTCAATTCCATACGCTGCGGATGAGTCTTCTTGTTTTTGGTGGTCGTGTAGTTACGATCCCCAGTTTCGGTGCAAGCCAAAGTTACAACAACGCGCATCGAGGACACCTCCTATAATTTGTGCATACCTAATATCATACCAGCCTGCGCAAAAAACGTCAATACGCTGTAAGGCTTTCATCCAAAAAAGAATGAATATCCGCCTCACAAGCTGATAAAACCATGCAGATTCAACAAGAATGAGGGTTCTTGCGAATATTCCGCCAAATTCCTACTCAGAAAACGGTGATGACAATCAAGGTTATCAGGAAGTACTCCCGCTTCCTATCGGCCGAGCATCTGCGCTGCCTGCTTCCCGGTCAGAGCATTCCATTCTACAATCCGATCACACAGACGGTTCATCAAATGCCGATCGTGACTGATGACCAGAATGCCCATGCCCCGTGTGCGGGCCTCCTCCAGAACCGTGTGCCAGATTTGCGCCTGCGTCATGGCATCCAGCATCGTCGTCATCTCATCGGCGATGAGAAAGCGGGTTTGCGGCCCAAGCGCCCGGGCAACGCAAAACCGCTGCAGCTCGCCGCCCGACAGCTCGCCCGGCCAGCGGTTCAGCCAGCGTGCCTCGATGCCGAGCCGCTCCAGCAGCGAGCCGTCCGGCGTACCGCTCTCTGCAAGTATCCGGCGCATGCGCCAGCGGGGATTCACCGCCTTCTCCGGATGCTGATACACGAGCTGCACGGGACAGTAACCGCGGCCGGATAACGGCAGCCCGTCCAGAAGGACCCGTCCCTCTCCGGGACGGGCATAACCGGCTAGCAGGCGGCCCAGCGAGGTTTTGCCGCAGCCGCTCGGCCCGGCAAGCCCGACAATCTCCCCGGCGCCAATCCCGATATTGATGCCCTGAAACAGCCAGGGCTCCCGGCTTCCATGCCGGTAGGCGAGGTGCTCCCCTTCGAGCCGGGGGCCGGCCGGCGTGCTGCGCCCGCTATCCCGATCCGCTATGGGCGCAGCAGTCTGCTGCTCATTGCGCCGTTCCTTAAGAAGCATGAATGCACCTCACCGTTCCGCCGCGCAGCTCCCGCAGCACCGGCCGTTCTATGCCGCATTCGGCGGTCGCCATCGCACAGCGCGGGGCGAACAAGCAGCCATGGGGCAGGTTGTCCGGGTCCGGCTGCGCGCCGGGCAGCGGCGTAAACCCGTTTTGCGGCAACGCGTGCCACAAGGCCCGGGTGTACGGATGCCGCAGCCGTTCCCCGCCGCTGCGGAAATCGGACGCAGGCGCCGATTCCACCGTCGTCCCGGCATAAAACACCGCCACCCTGTCCGCGATATCAAGGGCCGACTCCAAATCGTGCGTAATCAGCAGCACCGCATTGCCTTGATCGGCAAGCTCGCGGAAGCAGCGGAGCGCCTCACGCAGCGATTCGGCATCAAGCCCCGGTGTCGGCTCATCCGCAATAATTAGCCCGGCTCCGCTTACCGTCGCGGTCGAAACAAGCACACGCCGGGCCATGCCGCCGGACAGCTGAAACGGATAGTGATTCTCGACGTTCCGCGCAAGCCCGTAACGGGCGAACGCTTGTCTCTGCTTCTCGACCGCAGACCCGTCCCGGACGGACAGCCGGACCTGCGCCCCGACCCGCATCAACGGGTCCAGGAAATTGACCGACTGCGGCACAAGCACAATGTCCTTCCCGCGAAGCTGCTCCAGCCGGTCTGCCGTGAGCTCCTGCCCGCGAAAGCGCATCGCGCCCGTCACAGCGGCATGGCGGGGCAGAATGCCCAGAATCGCGTGCGCCAGCAGGCTTTTTCCCGATCCGCTTGCCCCCACGACAGCCAGCACTTCTCCGTCCTGCACCGAGATGTCCAGCCCCTGGATGGGCGAAGCTGCGCTTTGCCGCCAGCCGCCGCGGTACTGTTGAAACGATATAGTCAGATTCTTCACTTCCAGAGTGGGACTCATAGCACCGGCTCCTTTCTATTCCTGAGACTGACGCGGGTCCAGCAGCCTGCGCAGCTGCTCTCCTGCGGCATCGAAGGCCAGCACAATCATAAGCAGGCTCAGTCCCGGGAAAAACGCCAGCCACCACATGCCGGTGGACAAATAGCGCATCGACTCCGACAAAATAATGCCGATCGCCGGCTCATGCGGCGATAGGCCCAGCCCCAGGAAGCTGATGGCCGCCTCATGCAGAATCGCATGCGGGAACAGCAGCAGCAGGCCGACGGCCATTTGCGGCAGCACATGCGGCATGAGATGATGAACGGCAATCCACATCCGGCTTTTGCCGAGCTGCCGTGAAATCTGTACATACTCCCGGCTGCGCAGCTGGATCACCTCGGCCCGGATAATCCGCGCCAGCGCCGGCCAATGGGTCAAGGCCACGCCGACAATAACCCCCCTGGCTCCGCCGCCCATCACAAAGGAGATCAGGATCAGCGAGACCAGATGCGGCACACTCAAAAAAATATCAATCACCCCGGTGACCAGCCGGTCCAGCCACCGGCCCGTAACTGCGGCCGATATGCCAAGCGCCGCAGCAATGAGGACGCTGATTCCGGCTGCCAGCAAGCCGACCTGTATACTGAGCGACAAGCCTTTTATCGTGCGGGTAAACATATCCCGGCCAAGCCAGTCCGTTCCGAACGGGTGGGCAAGCGAGGGCGCCAGATTGCGCCACTCCAGCTTGGCTGCAATCGCATCCGCACCGAGCTGGGGACCGGCAATCCAGATACCCGCAATAAGCCCTATGCAGATAACAGTAAGCAGGAGACCGCGCTGTCTTCCGTTCCAGGAGGCGGTCATCCCCCTGCCGCGCGCCTGACCGGGCAGCAGCCGTTTCATAGACGCCTCCCTTCCCTTATTCTCGGATCAACCAGCCGGTAAATCAGATCGGCAATCGTATTTCCCGTAAACACGAAGCAGGCACTGAACAGCACCAGCCCGAGCAGAAGCGGCACATCCCCCCGCAAGCCCGCCTCTACCGTTGCCTGTCCAAGCCCCGGGTAGGAGAATACCTGCTCCGCCAGCACGGCTCCGCCGAACAGCTCGCTAAAGGAAGCAAACTGGAGCGTCACCGCCGGCAGCGCCACGCCGCGCAGCCCATGCCGCATAAACAGTCTCCAGCCTTGTTCCCCCCGGGCCCGCGCGAACAGCACATATTCGCTTTCCAGCACATCCAGCAGCTTCTGGCGGGTGTGCAGCGCAATTGCCGCCACCCCGACAATACTCAAGGTCAGCGCCGGCAAAATCATATGCTGCAGCCGGTCCAGCAGCGTCACTTCCCCGGCCAGCACGCCGATGGGGACCCCTAATCCGACCGGGAACCAGCTGAGCCAAACCGCAAATACAATCAGGAGCAGCAGCCCCATCCAGAAGGTCGGCGTGGAGGCCAGAACGAAGCAGTAGCCCTTGATGGCCCGGTCAATCCAGGTGTCCCTGTTCATCGCCGCGACTACGCCCGCCGCAAAGCCGATTAGGCCGGACAGCAGCCAGGACACGCTCATCAAAGCGACCGACTGCACGAAGCGTTCGCCAATCACCTCCGCGACCGGACGCCGGTACATCATTGACGTGCCCAAATCGCCCTGAACCAATGCGCCCGCCCACGTGACAAACCGCTCGGCAGGAGGCTTATCCAGCCCCCAGTGCTGTGCAATTTGAGCCCGCTGCTCCGGACTGACCATCATCATATCCGCACCCACATACGCTTCAATCGGGTCAACCGGCGAGATTTGGACAAGCACGAAGGCGGCCGTGCTGACCGCCCCCAGCAGAAGACACAGCTTCACGCTCTTTTGAACCAAAAAACGCACCCATCCGAAGCTCATTTACTCCATGTCCATTCTTCAATATTGTCTGTCACCGGCCAGCCGTGCCCATGCGGATGCAG
The DNA here is from genome assembly GCF_037137075.1 of Paenibacillus sp. y28. Lineage (NCBI taxonomy): Bacteria > Bacillati > Bacillota > Bacilli > Caryophanales > Paenibacillaceae > Paenibacillus > Paenibacillus sp. y28. The sequence goes on along the minus strand of NZ_JBBBNV010000005.1, from coordinate 59,764 downwards.
CCGCTGCTTCCCGATGTCCAGGCCGTCCTTCACCAGATACAGGTGGTCAATATTAACCAGCCACGCCCACGGCGCATCTCCCTTGGCGCTCAGGCCGGTCTGGCCGTCCCATTGGGCTTTTTTCCAAAATTCCAGAGCCGCTTCCGGGGAAGCCGCCCTCAATCCCTGCTCCAGATATCCGTCCACAACCGGATTGCTGTAATAGCCCGTATTGTAGTAATCGATACCGCGATATTTGCTGCTGTAAATGCTAATCATCTCCAGCGGGTCCTGACTGCCCCAGCCGAACAGTACGGCGTTAGCATGCATTTGCTTCTTGATTTCGTCACGGCTGACGCCATTGACGTTCATTTTAATCCCCAGCGGCTTGATCATGTCGGCCGCGGCAATCGCCAGCGACTGGCGGGTAATGTCACCGGCAAAATAAAGCAGGTTAAACTCCGCCTTCAGCCCCGCTTTTTCCAAAATTCCATCCCCGTCGGCATCCTTCCAGCCGGCATCGCCAAGCAGCTGCTGCGCCGCCTTCAAATCATTGTCGGGGACGACCGACTGCGGGTTCCACCAGGGCATCCCGTCATTCACCGTATAAGCCGGAGTTCCATAGCCCTCGAGAACGCCGTTCACCAGGGCCTTCCGGTCAATCGCCGTATTAATCGCCTTGCGGATAGCAATATCTGCGGTGACATCGTTTCCGACCGGGCTGCCGTCCTTATTCCTGGCGCCCGACTTCACAACCGGAAATGCGATGCCGCGGTTGTCGATGGAATGCACCGCTTCCAGCCGCATCCCCGCCACCTGCTGCTTGCTGAACGATGCCGGAATGTAGGAAACATCCACTTGTCCCGCTTTGGCTGCGGCGAATGCGGCATCTTCACTGAGGAACAGGAAGGTCAGCCGTTTGAAAACCGGCTTCTTGCCGTAATATTCTGGATTGGCTTCCACAATAAGCTGCTGTCCTTTATCCCACTGCACCAGCTTGTACGGCCCGGAGCCGATCGGCTTCCCGGCATAATCCTTGCCGTAAGCATGCTTCGGCACAATCCCGGTTCTGGCCAGCAAATAGACGAAGGTGGATTGCGGCTCCTTCAGCGTGAACTTCACTGTAGCGTTATCTACCGCTTCCACCGATTTCATCACCGTCAAATCCAGCACCGAATTGCTTTTGGCGGAGGTTTCATATGTAAACTGCACATCGGCCGCCGTGACCGGCTGTCCATCCGAAAACTTCGCGTCGGTGCGCAGCTTGACCGTCCAGATGAAGCCGTCTGCGCTCACGTCGTAGCCGGTCGCCAAATCATGGATGATGTTCATCTCATTGTCCTGCTTGAGCAGTGTGCTCTGAAACAGCGGCGAGCCGTAACGCCCCCAGCCTGTTGTCGGATCGAATCCCGTTTCGGATTCGGAGCCGACCGCCAGTATTAGCTGATCCCGCGCAGCTTGCGCGCTTTCTGCATTGTGCTGCGTCTTAGGGGTGCAGCCGGCCGCCATCAGGCTCAAGGCAATCCCCAGCACAGCCAGCAAACGAACCTTTTTTTTCACCAATGCCCTCACTCCATCTTCTCTTTATTCGTGTTACGAACAATTGAAATTGTAACACGATACAAAAGCCTCGTCACCTGTTTTTTTCCGCAAATGTGATGACCATCGCACCAGATCAGCGGTCCAACGAAAAAAAAGAACATGCTTCCCGTCACGAAAGCATGTTCCTTATGAAGTGTTCTTCTCCCTGCTTTTTGCACTGCGCGCAGCTCCCGGCGCCCGGTGTGCGCCTTATGACGATGACGGTGGTCGTTCACACTACTCCTGCATCTGTGGCGCAGTAATTCTGCTTATCCCTCCACATCCTGAAGCAGGAGCTCAAGCATCTGTACCGGCAGCGCCTCGCCAATCAGCACAGCCGTATCCGGGATTTGGAGCTGCCTCCTCATCGGAATGAACACCGTTTCCCCAAACGCATATTGAAACATCACACGTTCCGGCGCATCCGTAAACCGCACCAGCCCCTTGGCCCGCAGCACCTGCCCCGGCAAGCTGCGCAGCAGTGCCTCGAACCGCTCCCGATTCACCGGTGCGTGAAAATAATGCGTCATCACCATCACATGCGCATGACTATGGTGAGTATGGCCGCTGTTGCGATGGCTGTGATCGCCGTCACCGCTGCGGGCGTCATGGCTGTAGCGCGGCTTATCCTCCTCGCTCTGCTCATGAGTACGCGCAGAACGCACAGCCGGATGTGCGCCGTGCCCGCCTCCATGGCCCGCATCGCTCCGGGTCCCGCCATCCGCCTCGCCATCCGAAACCGGCTGACTGCCCGCAGAGGTCGGCGGCTGCTCTATGGCTGCCATCCACCTGCTGCCGCCCGCGCGTGCAGGCTCCGTCTGCCTCGTCGCATCGAGCAACCCCATATCCATCCCGCCATAAACCGAGGCAAGAATAGGGGCGCGGCTGTTTATGCTTCGCAGCGCCCGCTCAAGCTCCGGCAAATCTCCGGGCTGCGCCAGCCGGTCGATTTTGTTCATCAGCACAAGCGTCGCGTATTGCACCTGGATTTGCAACAGCTTCATCGTCCGGCCCTTGCTGCCCAGACGCCGGTAACGATCCAGGAAAGCAGGACCGTCCACCAGAGCAATCACATCACGAAATTCCAGGCGCTGCACAAGCGTGAGGTCCGTTGCCGCATCAAGCAAATCTGCAGGATTGGCCGCTCCGGTCGACTCTACAAACACCACATCGGGCTTCTCCCCGGACACCAGCTCCTTCAGCGCTTCTGCCAAATCGCCGCGAACTGTGCAGCAGATGCACCCGTTCAGCAGCTCCCGCATCGGCACACCGGCATCAAGCAGCATCCCATCCAGATTAACGTCTCCCAGCTCGTTCATAACGACGGCCGGGCGCTTCCCCTGCAGGATGTAATGATCTATCGCTTTCTGCAAAAATGTTGTTTTGCCGCTGCCCAAAAAGCCGGTCAGCAAATAAACCGGGATTCTCTCTCCTGCCTCCAGGGGCTGAACAACAGCTTGGTCATGTACAGGATGCGCTCTCGTCTCCATCTCTTTTCTCTCCATTATCTTTTCTCTCCTTCTCCGTCCGCCCGCTGCACCTATTTCGTAAACCTTACGTTCTGATTCCCGTTATCTTTAGAATATGCTACAATTAGCGGTAAATCAACCGTTTGTCCCCCTCGCTGCTGCAAGGGGGGCTGTATGTGAAGGGAGCCGCCATACGCATGACAACCTCCGTTGAGCAGCACCGCAGCGAAGCGCCTTCCTCTGTCCGCTGCATGGTCATTACCGTGTCCGACACCCGTACACCGGATACGGACAAAAGCGGCCAGCTGATGAAGCAGATGCTGGAGGAAGCCGGGCACACCATTAGCGATTACCGGATCGTCAAGGACGAATACGGGCCGATTCAGGAGCTCATCCGCGGGGCGGCCGGCAGCGGCTCTATTGATGCCGTGCTGCTGAACGGCGGCACCGGCATCGCGCTGCGGGATACGACCTACGAAGCGGTACGGGATGTGCTGGATAAGGAAATGCCGGGCTTCGGCGAGATTTTCCGCTATTTAAGCTTTGCCGAGGATATCGGGCCTGCGGCCATTTTGAGCCGCGCCGTGGCCGGAGTGTGCGGCCCAACCGCCGTTTTTTCCACTCCCGGATCGTCCGGCGCCGTGAAGCTCGCAATGAGCCGGATTATCGTGCCGGAGCTGGGCCACGTCATGCGGGAAATTAACAAGGACCGCTAGAGAATCGGCACTTTATTCAGGCCCGCTCTCGGCCCCTCTACGCTCGCCAGGCAGTCAATGAGACCCGTGAGGCTGCTTGGGGCTAGACGGACCGCCACGCAGCGCCGCCACGCGCGCTCGGGATTCCCGCGGGTGGCAAATCGGGCGGCATTCCACCCGATGCATGCGAGGCCGGGAGGCCTGAATTTATGAAAATTCGGCTTGTCCGCTAGCCGGACTGTCCTTGTCGCCCCCCTAGCTGTCCTATATACTGAAAGTACAGCATATCCTTTCAGCAACAATGCTTTTTTTGAAGGAGGATGCGGTTTGTCTACCACTGTCCGGCGGGGAATAAATATCGTTCTCGGCCTTGCCTGCCTAAGCTTGATTTATTTGATTGCCACCCGGCGCCGGCTTCCGGAGCTGGATTGGGCCGCCATGCTTACCGGCAGCGAGATGACCAGCTTCAAAATTTTATTTCTCAGCATTATATTAGAAGCTTTTCCGTTTATGCTGCTCGGCGTACTGGTCTCCGCCCTGCTGCAGGTATTCGTATCCGAGGAAACGATTCGGCGCTGGACACCGAAAAATCCGCTGCTCGGCATCTTGTTCGGCTGCACGCTCGGGATCGTATTCCCGCTTTGCGAATGCGGCATGATTCCGGTCGTACGCCGGCTGATGCTCAAAGGAATGCCGCTGTATATCGCGGTGGTATTCATCATCGCCGGTCCGATACTTAACCCGGTTGTTTATGCCGCCACCTTCATGGCCTTCCGCAGCCGGCCCGAAATCACGTATTCCCGGATGGGACTGGCCGTGCTTGCCGCTGTGGTCATCGGACTTATTATTTACCGCTTCTACCGGACGAACCCGCTTCGATCTCTGATGCCGGGCAGCGGCTCCTCGCTCGGAAGCGATCATGCCCATCTTCATATGAATACCGGCGGCTTCCGAGGGAAGGTCGGCGCTACGCTCAGCCATGCTTCGGATGAGTTTTTTGACATGGGCAAATATTTGCTGTTCGGCGCGCTGCTGACAGCCGGCATCCAAACCCTGGTCGCCCGGGAAACACTCGCGGCCATCGGCCAGGGAGAGTTCAGCTCCCATTTGTTTATGATGGGCTTTGCCTATGTGCTGTCCTTGTGCTCGACCTCCGACGCCTTCGTTGCTTCTTCCTTCGCCACAACGTTCTCGGCCGGATCGCTGCTGACGTTTTTGGTCTTCGGCCCGATGCTGGACATCAAAAACACGCTCATGCTGCTCTCGGTGTTCCGGACACGATTTGTGCTGGCGCTTACCCTGCTCATCGTCGCCACCGTTCTCGGCGGCTCCTTGCTGTTTGAGAAATTCATTCTGAGCTGAGGAGGAAATCCGATGATTTCGATGCGAAGGCTGGCCCTTCATCATTTGTTGCGGGCCCTGATTTTATTCGGCTTTGCGCTTTATATCCTTATGCTTGTCCGCAGCGAGGGCATCCTGCTCTATATCGCGCCTCGTATGCTGCTGTATGTGAAGCTGTCCGCCCTGGGCTTGTACCTGGTTTCGGCTTATCAGGCATACCAGGGCATCAAGGCGTGGCGGGGCTATGCAGCCGCCTGCGATTGCGATCACGGCCCGTCTCCTTCCTTCATCAAAAACAGCCTGATTTACAGCCTGTTCTGCCTGCCCCTTGCACTCGGCTTCCTGTTGCCCGATGCGACGATGGGCAGCGCGCTGGCCTCCAATAAAGGAATGGCCATCAGCGGCTCCGGCTCATTAAAAGCCAACACCGCAGGTACGCCTTCCGCGGCTCCGGACCGGGAAACAGCGCCTTCCGGCGAAGCCTCTGCGCCTTCCCCGGAAGCCAGCTCTCCTGCAGCCGGCTCCGGCAGCGCCGCTGCGGGCGAAGCTGAGCTTGACAAGCTGTTTCCATACGACAAGTTTACGGAGCACTTCGCCAGGCACGCCAAAAAGCTTTACAAGCAGCCCGTCATCCGCATCCCGGAGGACACCTATCTGGAGACTCTCACAACACTGGATTTGTTTACGGACTCCTTCGCAGGAAAAACGATTGAAATTGAAGGCTTTGTTTACCGCAATGAGGACATGAACAACCGGCAATTTGTCGTCGGCCGGTTCGGTATTTCATGCTGCGCCGCCGACGCTGCGCCGGTAGGCCTGCTCGTGCAGTATGACGGCTCCGCCTCGTTCCCGCAGGATACGTGGGTTAGAGCGACCGGCACAGTCATCCATACTAAATATATGGACATGGATTTGATTGCGGTCCAGGCCGATACCATCACAGCAATTAACGCCCCTAAGAATCAGTACGTCTATCCGAATTATGAATTCGGCCAAGAACCGTAATCCGATCTATTCACAGCAAAAGGAGCTGCTATCTTCATGATTAGTAAACAATCGTGGCAGGGCGTCACCGTCTATACCTTGCATAACAGCCAGCTGTCGGCCTCCCTGTGCCCGGAGCTCGGCTGCAATTTGTACTCCATCCGCGATCATGCAGAAGACCGCGAGCTGCTGCGCGCGCCGTCCACCCCGGAGGAACTGCGGGAGCAGCCGATTCAATTCGGCACGCCGATTCTTATGCCGCCTAACCGGATTCGAGGCGGTCACTTTGAATTCGCGGGACGCGCTTACCGTTTTGAACCGCTGAACCAATTCGGGCATCACAGTCACGGATTGTTCCGCAACCGGCCATGGCAGGTAACCGAAACCGGGGAAAATGGAGCCTCGTGCTACATGACCTGCGAGCTGCATACCGCAAGCTTCCCGGACATTCAACACGTATACCCGCATGATCTGCACCTGAGCCTTACTTATGAGCTGGAAGGCGGCACGCTGACCCATCGGCTGACCGTCACGAACCGCGGTCAGGAAGCGGCTCCGTTCGGCTACGGCCTGCACACATGGTTTATGCTCGACGGGGAGCCGGAGGCTTGGACACTGCAGCTTCCGTCGGAACAAATCTGGGAGCTGGATGCACATCATATTCCGACAGGCATCCGTCACCCGCTCGGAGACCTGGAGCAGCTCAATGCGCCGGGAGGCCTGAGTCTTAAAGGGCTTGACCTCGATACCGTGTTCCAAATCGGCGCCGCCTCCCGGACCGCGACATTATCCCGTGGCAGCCTGGAGCTCCGCTACACCGCTTCGGATTTGTTCAAGCAATGGGTGATTTACACCAAAGGGACAGCGGACCAGTACATTTGTCTGGAGCCGTATACGTGGGTCACCAACGCGCCGAATCTGAACGATTCGCCAGACGTGACCGGATTTCGGGCGATAGAAGCCGGGGAAAGCCTCCAGCTCGATGTAAGCCTTGAGATGGAACATAAGTAAAAGGGGAGCGAGAAAACGGATGAATGTCAAAGCGGCCGTCATCGGCACCATTTTTATGGATTGCAAGGGCTTTGCCCATCAGGCCTATGTGCCGACAGGAAGAAACCTCGGCCACGTGCAGTTTGTGCACGGCGGCGTAGGACGCAATGTAGCGGAAAATTTAGGCTTGCTCGGGGTCAGCACCTCGCTGGTTTCGACAGTGGATACCAGCGGTCTTGGTCAAGAGGTCATTGCCAGGCTGCAGCGTTCCGGCGTGGATACGTCCACGCTGCAGCACACCTCCGAGAACGGCATGGGGATGTGGCTTGCCATTCTTGAACAGGACGGCGGTCTGGCGGGGTCCATCTCGCATATGCCCGACCTGAAGCATTTCAACACCTTGCTGGCAGAGCGGGGAGAAGAGATCATCCCGTCCGCCTCCCATCTTATTCTGGAGCTGGATCTGAATGCCGACCTCGCCCGCCGGACGCTGGCCCTGGCCGCTAGCCACGGCAAGCCGGTATACGGCATCCCCGGCAATTGTGATGTCATCTTGACCCATCCCGAGCTGCTGAAGGAGCTGTCCTGCTTCATCTGCAACGACATTGAGGCCGGGCGCCTGCTCGGACACGCTCTGGAAGCAGCCAGCCCGGCGGCGGTATTGGATGAACTGAAGCGATTTGTTGACGAGCAGGAGCTGCAATCCATGGTCGTCACCCTTGGCGCCAAGGGGTCCGTTTTCTATGACCGCAGCACGGGAGACAGCGGATTCCAGCCGGTGTTCCCTGTCAAGCCGGTCGATTCCAGCGGCGCCGGGGACGCCTTTTTCTCCGGAACGGTTCTTGGTCTGCTCTACGGCTTCCCGCTGCGCAGCTCCGTCGTCCTCGGAACACGCGTCGCCAGCTGGACGATCGAATCGCCGGAGAATAACTGCTTTGAGCTGGCCCGGAAAGTTCGGGAGGAGCCGTTGTTCCATGACGTGCTGAAGCTGCAGGCAGCCTACGGGAAAGAGCAGGAAATCCCTGCCTTGTAACAAACCCGCTCATTAGCAAAAAAACACCCGGACTGCACCTGCACCGTCCGGGTGTTTTTTTTGCGACCGCCCTCATTGCACCACCGGCATCCGCAATCCTTATTCGGCAAAGCCATCGATTTCATAACGGGATATTCATTCCTATCCCTTTGTATGATTGTGGTTTAATTTTCCAATTTTCCGAAGGAGTAATAAAGCAAAATTGGTTTATACTACCTAGTACAAAGTCAGAATTCATTCCGATGCCCGGGCCTCAGCAGCTCGGCAAGGCTTGATGGCAGGACCAAACTTTATCCTCTGACCTCGTGCAGCCTGACGGCAGAGAGTTAAAACCAGGCGGCCTGAGCTTCCGCTGTGCGGCAAGCGCTCCGATGACAGCGCACCGCTCAAGCCTTCTGACTTTACCCGATTACATACGGAGGAGGTGACTACACATGGGAACTGGACAAAGCAGAAGCAGCAACTCCCTGGTTGTACCGCAAGCTAACGCAGCCTTGGATCAAATGAAATATGAAGTCGCTCAAGAACTCGGCATCCAAATTCCACAGGACGGATACTACGGCTATATGGCTACTCGCGATACAGGCGCTATCGGCGGCCACATCACCCGCCGCCTTGTACAAATTGCGGAACAGCAGCTCGCAGGCAAATTCTCGAGCATCAGACAATAGGCAGCAGGTCCTCTATACGGAAAAGGTGGCCGAACAATCTGTCACCTTTTTTTGTTGCGTGCGGATAGTTAGATGGTTAGTCAGCCATCGTGACACATACCGAATCATTGCCTTAAGTACCGGTATCGGGCCAAATGACGACATCGATGAAAATTCATCCGTTCAGCTTCCAATGGCCTCCACTTTACAGCAGCAAAAAAAGAGGGGGTTAGCCCCTCTTGCTCCGCATTCCCTTGACGACCTTCGTTTCCTCCGAAGCGCAAAGGCCTCTCCTACGGTTCTGTATCCGCTCCGAGCAGCGCGATTTTGCCCGCAGCATCAAAACCCAGTCCCCATCCGTACTTTTTTACCAGCGGAGATGTTCTCAGGCACGCCTTCGGCTTGGAGAAAAATTCACTCCACAGCGGCTCCGGCTCTTCCGTCTGGCATGTGGTCGACCGACCGCCGTCATGCAGCGAAACACCGCGCGCTGGGAGCTGCGCGCGGTGCGGAAATCTGATTCTGAATCCGGTATGTCCCTCTTCCTTCAAGCACCGCAGCCTGCAGCGGCCGCTACAAATTGAGAAGCATCTTAACCCCTACTTAATCTCTACTTAATCCCTACTTGTCCGGCAGCAGCCCCGCAAGAAACATCATTGCCCGGTCATGAAAGCCCGGCAACATTTCATGCCCGAAATCCGGGTAAATGAGGGTTTGCTTCGGCGAACGGATTTTGTTGTAGGCCGCGTACTGCGTAGAAGGCGGGCAGACCGTGTCCATCAAGCCGACACCCATCAGCACTTCCCCTTCAATCCGGTCTGCCAGATGCTGAATATCGATATAGCCCAAGGTTTCAAAAAATTCCTGCTCCCGCTCATGCATCGGATCAAATTGGCGGAAATACGCCCGCAGCTCCTCGTAGGCGCTGGACGTATTATCCATCTCCCATACGCGGCGGTAGTCGCTCAGGAACGGATACACCGGCGCCAGCTTCTTGATACGCGGCTCCAGTGCTGCGCAGGCGATCGCCAGCGCCCCGCCCTGCGATCCTCCATAAGCGCCCACCCGCTCGGGATCGATTTCGGGCAGCTCCATTATAATCGACGCCAGCTGCGCCGTATCCAGGAAAATGTGGCGGAACAGCAGGTTTTCCGGCCCGGAGTCCAGACCGCGGATGATGTGGCCGCGGAAGGTGTTCCCGGCAACCCCGCCCGTGTCCTCCGATTTGCCGCCCTGGCCGCGGCAATCCATCGAGAACACCGCAAAGCCGAGGCCGACATAGCTGAGCTTATCCGCCCAGTCGCCGGAGTGTCCGGTATAGCCGTGGAAGTTCAGCAGCGCCGGCAGCTTGCCCTTGGCCTGCTTCGGCCGCAAATATTTGGCATGAATGCGGGCGCCGCGCACGCCGGTGAAATATAAATCGTAGCAGTCCGCAGAAGGAACCTGGAACGTGCTGGGCACCAGCTCCACATTCGGCTCTACGGCCCGCATCTCCGCAACAGCCGTCTTCCAGTATTCCTCGAAATCCGCAGGCTTGCGGTTCATCCCCTGATACTGCTGAAGCTTCTCTAACGGCCAATCCACTAATGGCATACTCTACGCCCTCCTGTATTTGATTTCCATGGATCATATCCAGCTTTATCGACATTTCCGTTACAAATTATACCATAACAGCGGCTGCAGTTTCACAGCGGCCTTATATAGCAGGCCTTGTGTTGCATAAGCGTGCTTCTTCTTTGTATGATGGGAATAATTCGACAAGAAGGGGCGGTCATTCACTTGCTGCTAGAGGATATCAACCTCCGTGATCCGTTTATTCTGCCTGTCCCGGAAGAGCAGGCCTATTATTTGTATGGCACTGCCGGCGCTACAGCCTGGTCCGGCACGCCTGAGGGCTTCCCCGTATACCGGAGCAGCGATCTGACACACTGGGAGGGGCCGTTCCAAGCGTTCCAACCGCCTGCCGGCTTCTGGGCGGATCGCCATTTTTGGGCGCCGGAGGTGCACCGGTGGAACGGGAGATACTACATGCTGGCCAGCTTCAAATCAGAGCAGCGCTGCCGGGGCACGCAAATTTTGGCTGCCGATCAGCCGCAGGGCCCCTTTGAACCGCTTGGCGACCGGCCGGTAACACCGGCGGACTGGGAATGCCTGGACGGCACCTTGTATGCCGATGAAGACGGCGTGCCTTGGCTGGTGTTTTGCCGCGAATGGCTGGAGGTCTTGGATGGAGAAGTATACGCCATGCCGCTGCTGCCGGATTTGACCGCAGGCGCCGCAGAGCCGGTACTGCTGTTTCGGGCGTCCGAGGCAGCCTGGGCGAGACCTGTGAAGGGAGACGACCACTTCGTTACCGACGGGCCGTTTCTACACCGCCTGCCTGACGGATCGCTGGTCATGCTCTGGTCCAGCATCGGGGAGCAGGGCTATGCCATGGGACTGGCCCGATCGGCCGGAGGCCGCATGACCGGCCCGTGGTCACAGGAGGCGGAGCCGGTATTCGCCAAGGACGGCGGTCACGGCATGCTGCTTCGCACCTTGGAGGGCCGGCTGCTGCTGACAATCCATACTCCGAACAAAAATCCGCTGGAACGGCCCATTCTGCTGAAGGTTGAAGAAGCCCCAGACGGCATCAGCCTTCCGCAGATGCCGCTGCCATAATCGGAGCACTGTCCATTCATTCATTCGTGATGGCAGCCGCTCCATTTTGCGATTATCCTCTGGCTGCCCGCACACTTATACAAGAAAGGTAAAAAAGCCGCGCTCCTGAAATGAGCACGGCTTTTCAAATTGCATTTTTACCCCATCACCCTTCTTCCGCCCACTGCTTCAGCTTGCGGTCCGAGGGCAGCAGGAAGGTGACCACGCCGAATAGCGGCAGGAAGCTGAGCACCTTCATCATAACACCCAGGCTGTACATATCGATTAATCCGCCCAGCGCAACCGCGCCGATCGCTCCCAGCCCGAAGGCGAATCCGGTCGTCAGGCCGGAGACGGTGCCGATCATGCCCGGAATCAGCTCCTGGGCGTATACGACAGCCACGGACCAGCCGGACAGCAGGATAAAGCCGTTCAACAGCAAAATCACATAAGCCCACGTCTCATTGGCGTACGGCAGCACCAGAGCCAGCGGCGAGGAACCGAAGATGGAGAGCAGCAGCACATTCCGGCGGCCGAATTTATCCGACAGCGGCCCGCCCAGGAACGTTCCGAGCACCCCGGCAGCGGCATACAGGAAAATATATACTTGGGCTTTCTCCAAGCTGATCCCGAACTTCTCCATCAGTTCAAACGGATAGTAAATGGAAACCCCCGATTGATACCATGTCCGTATAAACAGCAGGAAGATGAGCAGCACCACGGCCATGCCGATTTGCTTCTTGCGGGCCGGGTTAATCATCCCGCTATTCGCCTTTTTGGCCGGGCGCGGATTAGCGACCAAATACCCACCGTACCAGCGGGCTACATACATTTGCACGAAAATGCCGAGAGCCGTAATAATGGTAAACCAAATGGCGCCCATCTGGCCGAACGGAACGAAAATCACGGCCGTCATCACCGAAGCGAGCGCCGATCCGGAGTTGCCGCCCACCTGGAAAATGGATTGCGCCAGACCGCGTCTGGACCCAGCAGCCATATAGGCCACGCGCGACGCTTCCGGATGGAATACCGCGGAGCCGAGACCGACGAACAGCACGGCCAGCAGGAGCAGCCAGTAGTTCGGCGCGAAAGCAATACCGAGTACTCCGATACAGGTTAGACCCATACCGAGCGGCAGCATGATCGGGGACGGGCGGCGGTCCGAATACAGGCCGACCACAGGCTGCAGCACCGAGGAGGTCATATTAAGCGCAAAGACGATAATTCCCGACTGCATGTAGGTTAAATGCATCGTGTCCTTCACAATCGGCAAAATGGCGGGAACAATCGCTTGAATCGTATCGTTAATCAAATGCACAAAGCTGATAATAAACAAAATGCGGAAAATGGTTGGCTTCAAATTTTGCGGTGCCGCAGCTTGAAGCTTTGCTCCTGCGGACGGCGATCCTGTTGCTTGCTGCATTGCATAACCCTTCTCTCTCTGGAAATCACATCCGTCGAATACAAAAAGAGACTTCATTTCCCGGATACCCCCGGAAAATAGCAGCCTCTAGCAAGTAAACTAGTCAGCAGATGCTACACCCGATACAGATGCATCTATATCGTTGGCAATACGGAAATCATAACTCCGTTTTTCCAGCCCGTCAATGCTTAAAATCGGCTCGCCTTCTGCAGCAAATCCGGCTCCTGCTTTACAGAATGTACTCCATTCAAACCGGGTCTATCGGTAAAAGCCCGGGAAAGCATGTCCGTGATGCGCCTAGCGGATTTGCCTGCTCGTCAGTCCGGGCAGAAAGCGCTCTTCCCCTGCCGCGCCTTCATCTCGCCGGATACCTGCTGCAAGCTCCTCCCGCTCTGCTCCAGCCGGGGAGTCGTTTAGGAGGACAAGCCGCGAAGCACTCTCCAATCCTCTTCATCCAGGCTCGAAACCGGGCCGGACTTAATCAGGTCGGAAAATTGCTCATCCGGCACCATGGTGGTCAGCACGTACAGGCGGCCTTGGCCCGTATTATGTACGGCATGGGTATTCCCGGGCCGCACGATGAAGAAGGAGCCCGGCTTAATCGGCACGGTCGTATCCCCAACAGTGGCTGTCCCTTTCCCTTTCAGCACATAAAAATATTCAAAGGCTTCCGCGTGCTCATTCGGGGGCGTTTTTCCGCCTTCATCAAAAATTTCGATAACCGACACGAACGGAACCTGCTCCCGGTCGCACAGCAGAACAAACTTGTTCGTATCCTTTTCGGCAATTTTATAGACAGGGGCCTTCTCAAAATGACCGGCGACTAAACTGGACCTATTCATCGGAATCTTCCTCTCAGGTGATTAATTTGATGGCTTCATGGCCGATTCATGCCAGGAGCTGAGCAGACGCTTGGTAATCAGATTCACGAGCATAAAGAACGCAATGCCGAGAAGGGAGGCAGACAAGCCGCAGGCGAACAAATACGGGGTTTGCAGACGGGTTGCCGCAACCGTAATCGCATAGCCCAGACCGCCTTTGCCGCCGCCGATGCCCGCAATGTATTCCCCGACGATAGCGCCGACAACGGACATGGAGCATGAAATCTTCAGGCCGGCCACAATATACGGAAGCGCTGCTGGAATCCGGAGCCGCATAATGGTTTGCAGCTTCGTGGCATTATAGAGGTAGAACAAGTTTTTCATATTTTGGTCGGTGGAGTTCAGGCCGATCAGCGTATTCGACAAAATCGGGAAAAAGCTGATAATAAACGAAATAATGACAATGGCGTTTAATCCCGCGCCGAACCAGATCACAATAATAGGCGCAATGGCTACAACCGGAATGGTTTGCAGTATAATAGCGTACGGGTAAACGCTCCGTTCAACCAGCTTGGACAGCGCAAGCAGAACAGCAACCGCAATCCCCAGCACCACACTCATCAGAAACCCGACCACCGCTTCTAAAATCGTTGTGCTGACCGAGGTGAGCAGGTTGCTCCAGTTCTCGCCGGCCGCCTGCACTATATCGCTCGGCTTCGGCAAAATGTAAGGCTTGATGTCGGCCAAACGGACAATCAACTCCCAGCCGCCGAGGAAAATCACGAGCACCGCAAGGGACGGCCCGACATTGAGAAGCATTTTGGCCAAAGCGCCCAGTTCCTTTGCCGGAACGGCTTTCTTGCCTGCTGAGACACTGGCAAAGGACGGATTAGATATCACGCCTGCATATTGTTTTTCCATCGCTCCATCACGATCCTTTCATGTTGTACATCAGATACACCGCACCGCTTTACCGCTCTCTTTCGTGGACCGGCTCTTCAATAAACCTGCGCGAAAGCCGGTTATACGCGTGTATGAGCTTAATGCTTCAGGGATTGGGAGACCAGCTTGACATATTCTCCGAACTCGGGACGGACCCGGAATTCCTCGCCACGCGGGAACGGGAACGGAATATCGATAACGTCCGCAATCTTGCCCGGTCTCGGTGTCATCACGACAACCCTCGTCGACAGAAACACCGCTTCAAATACATTATGGGTAATGAACAGCACCGTCATGTGCTTCTCCCGCTGCCAGATGTTCAGCAGCTCATCCTGCAGGGTTTGGCGGGTAATCTCGTCCAGGGCTCCGAACGGCTCGTCCATGAGCAGCAGCTTTGGTCTGGAGATAAGCGCGCGGGCGATGGACACCCGCATCTTCATCCCCCCGGACAGCTGGCGGGGCAGCACCTTGAGGTAATCCTTCAGCCCGACAAGTTCCAGCACGCGGGTGCCTTCCTCTATCCGCTCCTTCTTTGGCACACCTCGCAGCTTCAGCGGCAGTGTCACATTGTCCAGCAGGTTAAGCCATGGCAGCAGGGTATGCTCCTGGAACACGAAGGCTATGTCGTTATGCTTGCGCGCTTCCTTCGGGGTCGTCTGCAGTACGGACAGCTCCCCTTCGGTATGCGAGGTCAAGCCGGTAATCATGTTGAATACCGTCGATTTCCCGCAGCCCGACGGGCCGACGAAGCACAGAAACTCACCGGGTCCGGCTTGCAGATTCGCATGTTGAACGGCGACCGTGCCGTTCGGATACATCTTCCCGACATCCTTCATTTCCACAAGCAGTGACTTCGATTCCAGAATTCCACGACGCGTTTGTTCCAATTGTTCCAGCTGCATTTCCATAGTGTCACCTCCAGCGAAATTAAAGAAGAAAAACAAGACACAGGCCTAACATAATATTAATGTTAATTTTAATGACATAATATTTACCTATTGAAAATCAGAAGGTTATAATCGGTTCCAATCGATATTTCATGTCACATTTTCTATTCGAATGGTTACTGAATTTAGGTTAATTATAACGATTCGAAATTAAATCGTCAACATATATGTTAGTTTTTATTACATAAATTAATATACCCTTGAACATTCATACATCTCACAGTTCTATTTTCATTTTTAAATTCAATTAATTTAGTTGATTGTGTCATGTAATATAACACATAAAACCGTACACAATAATTTCTCAAGTTCTTTCATTGTAATCAGTTTTAACTATTTTTATTTATTAAACTAATAATTTTGTGTATTTACAATCACAATTAGGTTAAAATGTAAATAAGATATCACGATTATCTAATGAGGGCGAGGAATCTGGATGGCAAGAACACCTTTTATCCCTGACAATTTACCTTTAGACATAAGTCGAATAAATCAACTCATGTTCCTTCGGGAACTAATTGAAGCGAACAAGAAGGTGGCACAGTATCAAGTCTTACTTCAAAACACGAAGCTGCCGTCACATCTATTACTAAACCCAGTAATGTTAAATGAAGCCGTTCAGTCTACTAAAATTGAAGGTACACAAGTAACTCTTGATGAGGTACTTGAAGTAGAAGCGCACAGTAGAAAAAATAATAAGGATGTACAAGAAGTACTAAATTATTATCATGCACTTCGGGAAGGAATGGATAAATTATCTACGCTGCCAATCTCAACACGATTATTCAAAACCATGCATTTAACACTGATGTCAAACGACGTACGCGGGAGCAATCGTTCCCCGGGAGAATACAGAAAAATTCAAAATTTCATTGGTCCTGAAGGATGTACGATGGACACTGCCACATACATCCCTCCCCAACCCCAATTAGTCGACAAGTATATGAGTAATCTCGAAACCTATATTAACGATCCTCAAGATCAATTTGATGAGCTGATTAGAACTGCCGTTATTCATGCTCAATTTGAAAACATACATCCTTTTCTGGACGGTAATGGCAGAATTGGTCGTATTTTTATTCCCTTGTACTTATTTAGCAAAAAAGTTATTGATTATCCGAACTTCTTCTTAAGTGAGGCATTGGAGCGTGATAAACACAAATATTATCGCTTCTTAAACGACACTCGATATAACGGAGATTGGAACCAATGGATCCTCTTTTTCCTAGAAGCTGTAATACTCCAAGCAAACAAGAACATTCGATTAATAAATGAAGTCAATGCGTTGTACAACCATGACTTAGATCTAGCACAGTCCCTAATCCATAGCAGCGGTGTTAAGAAATTAATTGATGCCATTTATCAAAAACCTATATTTACTGTCTATACCATCTCATCGACAGCAGAAATATCCGAAGCGACATGCAGACGTTATTTATCTATTCTGGAATCCAATAGAATTGTTTTCTCTGACGGTAAACAAAGATTTAAGACTTACTATTATTACAATTTGCTCGATAAATTGCGGTGAAGCCCGCAATGATTTTGATGCTCCGTTAGTTATAGTCCATTGGACGGCTTCGCCTTCCCTTGCGAGAGGACGATTCCCACTTACTCGCTGGATTAGACTGAATATAAGCCTGTGCGAACAAATCATAATATTTTTACAAAACAAATAAGCCTCTAAGCGCATTATTACAGCGCTTAGAGACTTATTTACATGCAGATAAATGCACCTCGCTTAGTTATGGAACGAGTTGTGAATTCTCCACAGTCATGCCTTACTGCAAACCTCACCGCCCCCTCACTTCATGACCTTGACCGTCATCCGCTGGCTGCTTGTTACACCCGCATCATTTTCCAGCTCCGCCCGGTATTCGTACGTGCCGATAGACCGGCCGGTAATAACCGTTGCCGCGGCCTGTGCCGCCGGCGTTTGGGAAATCAGGGTCTGGGTGTCGATCAGAACGTCATTTTCGTACAGCCTATACACCTTGGCATTCGTTCCCCACCACAAATTCATCTGTACCTTATAGCTCCCGTCCTGATCCCAATTGTCGTTGGACAGTACAGGCACAGCAGGCATCGCGTCCGTCACGGTCACGGTTAGCGGATCGCACGCCGTCGTTCCATGCCGGTTCAGCAGCTCGCACGTGTACGTGTAGGTGCCGTTGGCCTTTCCCTGTACAATCGTTGCGGCGCTCTGGGCTGCCGGGCTGTGATCGGCCAAGGTTTGGATATCGATCAGCTTCCCGTTCTCATACAGCTTGTAGACACTTCCGTTCTGCCCCCACCACAGGTTCATCGTAATCGTGTAATCGCCGGACCGCAGGCCGTTCGTATGGCCGTTATTGTCCGAGAGGACCGCTTTGGCCGGTGCGCTTACAGCCGGACCGTCCGGCAGCACAATCGTGATCAGCTTGCTTCCCGATACTCCGGATCCGTCCTTCGCTGCCGCAACCACCTTCACCGTGCCGGGTGCCAAGGCATGAAGCACGCCGTCACTGTCCAGTGCGGCTATGGAGGTCGGTGCGCCATCCGCTGCGTAGACCGACCAAGCAACCGGCTTGGCTGCAGCGGCCGGAATGATGACCGCCGTCAGCTGAAGCTGCTGTCCGGCCGCCACTTCCTCTGCCGGGGCAGTTACACGGATGCCGGATACCGCTACCGGCACCGGGGTAATATTCGGAGCCGGAGGCCTGCTCATGCCGTCACCCAGGAAGAAGCCTGGATGCGGCGGCTGGTTGTAGGCCACATTTTGCCATGCCACAGATAAACGGTACTGCGGATCATGCATCAAGGTTCTGAATCGGTAGGCGGTCGTGTCCGTTGTCGTATAAATGCGCAGAGCGCTGCTGTCCTCGGTGCGCCATACCGCTTCCTCGCGCCAATCCCCGAACAGATCCGCCTGCAGGCCCGGATTGCCCTTGGTCGTATTGCTCGAGTACGTGCCTTCCGCCGTAAGCAGATTCACCCGCTTAAAGTTCACGTAATCCCATTTGTCAATAATTCCGACTCCATTGGTTCCATCCCAATTGTGATCCAGCTGCTCCCGCAGCAAGTCCCCGTCCCACCAGATCGAGAAATTAATCCGGGGCATGCTGTCGGAAATTTTTTGCCCCTTGGCTGAGTACAGACCGGCGCTTGAAGCCCAGACCTCTTCTCCGGGATAACGCGGGTCCACATCGCCGCTTAAGCCGCGCCCTACATCATAATTGGTCGGAATGCCCCAGATCAGCTCGCCTGTCTCGGCATCCCGGAATTCGAGTCCCGCCCGGTTCGGGGTTTCTTCATGTACATCGAACACTTCCAGTCCCGGCCGCTCCGGGTCCAAATCCCCCAGGTGCATCGCATCGCCGTGACCGAGCCCTGTCGTATATAAGCCTTGTCCGTTGTCATCGAGCGCCATCGCGCCGTATACAATCTCATCCTTCCCGTCGCCGTCCACATCGCCGATACTCAGATTGTGATTGCCCTGACCGGCATAATCGCCTTTGCCCGCATCATTGGAATCAAAGGTCCACAGCTTCGTTAGCTGGCCGTCCCGCCAATTGTAGGCGACAAGCACGGTTCTTGTATAATAACCGCGCGCCATAATAAGACTCGGGCGCTCCCCGTCCAAATAAGCGACTGCCGCCAGGAACCGGTCCACCCGGTTGCCGTAGCTGTCCCCCCAGCTGGACACATTGCCCCGCGGCGGGTCGTAGCTGGTCGTCACAAGCGCTTTGCCTGTCTGTCCTTCAAAAACGGTCAAATACTCGGGGCCGGATAAAATATACCCGCTGGAGTTGCGGTAATCCGCTGCCGCGTCGCCGATAACCGCACCGGTTCCGTCCACCGTGCCGTCCGCTGTTTTGAAGGCCAGCTCCGCCTTCCCGTCGCCGTCCAGATCATATACCATAAATTGGGTATAATGGGCGCCGGCGCGGATGTTGCGCCCCAAATCAATCCGCCACAGGAAAGCTCCGTCAAGCCGGTAAGCATCAATATAGACGTTCCCGGTATAACCGGAAAGTGAATTATCCTTGGAGTTGGACGGGTCCCATTTGACGATAAGCTCATATTTCCCGTCCCCGTCCAAATCGCCGACACTGACGTCATTGGCATGGTACGTATAGGCTTCGCCCTTCGGCGTTACGCCGTCCGCAGGCTTCTGCAGGGTGACCGACAAGTAATTGTGCCCCCATACGGAAAAAGTCTCGGAAGGCGGCTCCTCCATGCCGTGCAGGACGGCCCGCACTTCATAGACCGCATCCGGCGTGCCGGACGAGTCGGTGAAGTTGGTTGTATCTGCAATCGGAGCCGAGTTAAGCTTCGTCCCGTTGCGGTACAGATTAAAGGCAATGTCCTCCGGGTCTGTTCCCAGCATACGCCAGCCGACGTATACGCCCTGGTTTGTTTGGACAGCAACAGGGCTCCGGTCAAGCGACTCCATCTGACGCGACAGCACCGCAGCCGCAGGGACGGCAAGCACACCGGACGGAGCGGATTTTCCGCCCGTGCTCACGGCGACAACCTGATAATAGTAAGGAATCGTTGTAAAAACCTGGTTGTCGGTAAATTGTGCACCGGTTGAAGTGCCGGCTTGTACAAAGGGCCCCTCCGCTGATTTGGACCTGTAAATGAAATAATGCAGCGCCTCATTCACAGCGTTCCATTTCACGGTTATCGACTCTTTTGAAGCGCTTACAAGTTGAAGCCCGCTTGGAGCCGCCGGGACCGGCTTCGACCGATCCGCCACTGTGACTGTCACTGGATCGCCGGGCATCGATTCCAGCCCCTGGCTTGTCAGCTGGGACACCTTATATTGATAGGTTTCTCCGATGCTTACACTGTGATCGGTATAAGACGTACCCGCGGTACTGCCGATTGGGAGATAATTCGTTCCCGGTCCGTCCTGCCTGTAAAGATTATAGCCCGCTGCGCCGTATACCTCTTCCCACACCAGGCTGACCGATGCGGGAGCATAAGTCACTTCTGTCACAGTCAAGCCTTCCGGGGCTGTAGCGGAAACGATCTCCACAGCATTCGCCCGTCCATCCCTGGAAAAAGCAATCGTCAGCTGCCCGTCCGCCACATGAACCGTCCGGGTCAGCTCTGCATAGCTGCCCGAGGCTGATGACATCGTGCCATAGGATATTCCCTCTATCGTGACATCCGTTTTGTTGGAGGCGATTGCATCGCCGGAAATGACTTTGACCACATAATCTCCCGCAGGCAGGTCAACAAGAAAGGAGTAGCTGCTGCTAACCACGAAATCCCGCAGCAGCGTGTCCTGGGTTCCACGATCGCGGCTGTTCACCGTTTTATCCAGCCCATAGCCTCTGGACGCGGTGTATACGGTGGACTGGGACACCCGGGTGTAGCCGCTGGCCACAGGGCTGGAATCCGTCCCGAAGTCGAATTTCATCGGTACCGCTTGAGCCGCCGCCGCGCTACTCGCCGGCAGCCATCCCGCGCCGGATAAGAGCGATAAGGCCAGCATGACCGCCAGAAAAGCAGGCAGCCCTTTCCATCTTCTCATCTGCAATTTCAATCCCTCCCACAAAAGAAATGGTAGCGCTTTCTATTATTGGCAAGCGCAGCCGTTTACCAAGCTCTCGATTCTCGACTCTCAACTCTCGACGGAGAAGGAGTAAACCGCATTTCCCGCCCCCTTTCTTCCAAAAATATGCATTCGCAGGCCTTACACTCGTATTATAGGCCGTCTGTTTCCTTCCCCGCTAGATTCATAGCGTCCAAAAAAAGGAGGCCCTAAGGCCCGATCCCCCGACAAAAAGCTACTTATTCTGCGAGATAACGAGCTTTGGGGGCGTAATCTCCGGCCAGCCTGCATTCCAAGCAGCACCGAGGAGCGTCCGGAATTCCCCTCTCCCGAATGACAGGAAGCATAAGAACACGGAATCATCTAAGTAAATCAGCGCAAAAAAACAGGCCTGCCCGCCTGAAGGAGCGGATACAGACCCGTCTGGTATGGTATGCCAATCCAGCCGTCGCCACAAGCGCAGGCAGCGCCGCATGCTGTCTTCGGTGACGGCTATGCTTTCGGCGGATTTGTTACTGCATTCGAATCATGCGATATTCGTACGGCTGAATGGCCAGCCGGCCCGCCTGAACCGTTTCCCCGGTAAGCGCGTCCGTCCCGCCTGACGGCAGCACCGCCTCGCCGCCCTTGCCGTTCATGTTCACCAGACACCACAGCTTATAGGCTCCGTTCCTGGCTATACGCGGAACCGCCAGCGTGCCGGGCGTTACATCAAGACGCAGGGTCAAATCGCCTTGCCCGGCGTAATGCTCTACCAGCCGGCGAATCAGCTCCTTGCCTTCGTCTCCCAGCGGTGCGGCGCCGAGCATCACAATGCGGCCCTGCCCCACACGCCGCTCCGTAATGAAGGCCGCTTCGTCCGACGGCCCGCCCTGTACGACGCCGACAACCTGAGCGGAGGATTCCGCCGGGTCAAATACATGCGCCCACCGGCCAAGCGCCGCAGCGGCCCCGAACGCATGCCCGGTGCTTCCGGTGTCCCCGATCGGGTAGCTGTACAGCGTCTCCACGCCGGCCAGCGCTTCAAGCTCGCCAAGCGCCGCAGTGGTCGGCACGGTGTGCTCGCCGGTACGGTAGCCGGTCATCGGGCCGACAATCCAGATGCCGCCTTCACGCACGAAGCGCTCGGCCCGGGTGCGGAATTCATCGGGCACATGAGGCAAATACGGCGTCATCAGGATCTTATAGCCGCTCAAATCGCCGCCTTCCGGCAGCAGGTCGCGGTGAATCCCCATATCCCGGATCAGGTCGGTCCACTCCCGCAGCACCTGGCGGTAATTGATGCCCTCCAGCGGCTCCGTCAGCAGGAAGCTGCGGGCCCGGTCGGAATATACCGCCGCCAGCTCGGCCTGCTGCACCACCGTCTCCAGCAGCAGCGGCTCCAGCGCCGCAATGGCGTCGCGGGTCTCCAGCACGCCGCGGTAGCCGACGGTCGGCTTGCCCCAGGAGCTGAGTACCGCGCCGTGCGGCAGCTCGCAGCCCGCCCGCTGCTGCCGCCACAGCCAGTAGGAGAAGCCCTGCGCGCCGCTGACGTAAGCAGCCACCGCTTCCGCCCGCAGGAAACCGTTCGGATGTGTCGCATGATACGCGGATAAGTAACCGTTGTGCGAAGTCGATGTCTCCATCACCCAGAACGGGATACCCTTCTTCATGTTCCGGAACAAATCATACTTGAGCAGCAGCTCCGTGTAGCTGCGGGCATCCGGATAATCGTCAAAGGAAGCGAAGTCCAGATTACGGAAAATAAGCTCATTATCAAGCGCAAAGCCAAGTCCGGTATTGTGCGTTATCGGCGCTTTGGAAAATTTGCGAATCATATCCAGCTGCAGGTCCTGGTATTCGGCGATTTTTTCCCGGGAAAAGATCCGGTACGCCGTAATTAATGACGCATTGTGCAGAAACGGCGTTTTGCGCGGCTGAGGAACCTGATCGAACGACAAATACGCTTCGCTCCAAATTTGTGTGCCCCAGGCTTCATTCAAGCGGCCGATGGTGCCGTACTTCCGCTCCAGCCATTCATGCCACTGCTCTTTGCATGTATCACACATGCATTCAGCCACATGACACTTGAATTCATTATCCGTCTGCCAGCCGATGACACCCGGCAGCGAACCGACGGCCCGGGCCAGCGCTTCCACAATGATCGCCGACCGTTCCCGGAAAAAAGCGTTGTTCGTGCACACATGCTGCCGCGCCCCATGCACCATGACCTGCCCGTCTCCGTCCACATACATCCGCTCCGGATGCCCATGGCTCATCCAAATCGGCGGTGTCGGCGTCGGGGTGCACATGATGGTGTCGATGCCATGCTTATGCAGCTCGGTAATTCGCTCTGCGAAGAAGCTTACATCAATCTGATCCTGCACCGGCTCCATACGCGCCCAGGCGAATTCCCCCATCCGCACCACGTTAATGCCGGCTTCCTTCATATAACGCAAATCTTCCTGCCAAGCCTGCTCGTCCCACAGCTCCGGGTAATAGGCCGCACCGTAGTACAATTTGTTCTGCATGTTCCGTCTCGTCTCCTTCGCATCGGTTTTTCCACCAGTATACCATGTCCATTTCATCAAAAAAGCCGAAAAATCCGTGCGAAATCCACGAAATTCCGGCTTTTTGTTCAGCTTCGCTTGCCCTTCAAAATATAGACTCCGTAAATGACGACAAACACCAGCATAAAGAAGATGGAATAGCGGTACATGAGCGCATAGCTGGTTTGTTCGGCCACAATCCCAAGCAGCATGCCGCCGCCCCCGATCCCGAGGTCGAAGGCGGAGAAATACGTCGCATTGGCGGCCCCTCGCCGGCTCGGCGGCGTCCGGTTAATAATCCAGGCCTGAATGGACGGCTGAATCGCTCCAAGCCCGATGCCGTACAGAAATGCGGCGGCGATGAGCATGCCTTGCGATGCGGTCAGCGACAGCAGAAGTAGGCCGATGATGCTGAACAGCGCCCCGGGCAGCAGCACCCACACGTGCCCCTTCTGATCGAACAGCTTGCCTGATATCGGACGGACGAGAAACACGCTGAGCGCATTAATCAGGAAAAACCAGCCGATGCTCGCTAGGCCCGCTTCCCTTCCGAACAAGGTGATGAACCCGACAATGCCGCCATATGTCACTCCCAGCAGCAGCACCAGCAGGGACGGGAACAGCGCCTGGCGGTCAACCAGCCTCGACCCGAGCGAGGCGGCGGGCTCCTGCCTCAAGCCGGCAATAGCGGCACGAGCCGGCTCCGAGCCGGCGGCGAACTGAACACATACGAACGATAGCAGCGTGCTGCCGAATACACACAGGAACAAAGGACCGAACCCGTATGCCTTCAGCAGCTCCAGCCCCAGAAAAGGCCCCAGCGCCATAGCCAGCGTCGTCCCGAGGCCGAAATACCCCATCCCCTCTCCGCGGCGGTGATCCGGGATCATATCGGAGGCGATCACCCCGAAGGTTGTGGTAGAAATCCCCCAGCCGATGCCGTGTACAAAGCGCAGAAGCAGCACGAACCCGACGCTGGCTGCCGCATAGAAGCCGCCCATCGCCAGCAGCGTAATGAGAAGCCCGATATTCAGAATGAGACGCCTGCCGAGCGAATCCAGCGCCATGCCGGAGAATGGCCGGATCAATATCGCCGCCAGCGTCAGCACGCCGATGACCAAGCCTACCTCCGTGCTGCTTCCCCCATGCTCCGAGACGAAGACGGGCAAGGTCGGCAGCAGCATCTGAAACCCGAAAAACAGCAAGGTATTGGATAGCGTCAGCAGTATGAAACGGCTGGTCCACAGCGGCGCCTTCTGTTGCGAGGAAGGGTCTGTGCGGGTAGTTGCATTAGGCATTTCTGTCACCCCGATTTTGTCTTGTATTCCAATACTTCAGAGCGAAAAGACCCGCCCCTCTACTCCAAAACCTGCTTCGTAAACCTGATCCATTCCTTGGCTGCAAAGGACAAATAGCCGTCCTTGCGCCAAATCATACCAAGGCGCCAAGGCAGCGCCGGCTCCACCAGCTCCAGCTGGCGCACCCGCCGATCATCAAGCCGGGCGCAAATCGTTTCGGGCAGCATGGCAATGCCGAGGCCGGCAGCAACCATCTCGCTGATGAAATCCCACTGGGAGCTTTCATACACCACGCGGGGCTTGTAGCCGCTCCGGACACATTCTGCGATAATCCGGTCATGCAGGGCGAAGTCCTCCCGCAGCAATATAAACGATTCCCCGGCAAGCTCCTCGAACGCGACCCGCTCCCGCCGGGCGAGCGGATGGGAAGGAGGAACAATCAGCTTGATCTGCTCCTTCACAAACACAAACGAGTCAAACAGCTCCTCGTTGACCGGCAGCAGGACGACCCCCATATCCAGAGAGCCGTCTCCGACCTGCGCTTCAATTTTTTTGCCCCCGTTCTCAACCATTTCAATGTGTATGCCCGGATACTTTTCACGAAACCGGCTCATCACCCCGGGGAAGAAGTTCGCCCCTACCATCGGCGGAAGCCCGAAGCGGATGCGGCCTTTTTTCAAATGGGTCAGGTCGCTCAGCTCCGCCGTCAAATTATCGAACGACTTCAATATCGGCTGGGCCTGGGCAAAAACAATTTGCCCGGCATCGGTCAGCTCTACGCCTTTGCCGCGCCGGATGAACAGCTCTACCCCGAGC
Organism: Paenibacillus sp. y28; assembly: GCF_037137075.1. NCBI lineage: Bacteria > Bacillati > Bacillota > Bacilli > Caryophanales > Paenibacillaceae > Paenibacillus > Paenibacillus sp. y28. The sequence goes on along the minus strand of NZ_JBBBNV010000005.1, from coordinate 34,082 downwards.
TCCTCCTCCAGGTTCTTAATCATCTTGCTGATGGTGGGCTGCGTAATATGCAGCGCCTCGGCCGCCTTCGTAAAGCTGTTGCAGCGCACAACCTCCATCACATATTGCAAATGCCGCACATCCATGATCTGACCCGTCCCTTTTCATAGACAAATGGAATGAAAACTATTCAATACATTCATTTTACTCATATTTGATGTTGATGTACACTTTTTTATATCCATTGATGAAACGAGAAATGAGAAAAGAGGTTCCCGAAGATGGTGAAGAAATGCGCTATCGTTCTTGGTCAAGTCATCCTGTTTGTTCTCATTTCCCGGGTGATGAATGCGCTGGCCTCTTACTTCCAGCTTCCGGTTCCGGGGAGCATCCTCGGCCTGCTGCTGGTATTCCTGCTGCTGCAAACCCGGCTTGTTCCGCTGAGCTGGATCGGTGCCGGAGCACAGTGGCTGCTGGCGGAGATGCTGCTGTTTTTCGTCCCGTCCGCCGTCAGTATGGTGCAGTACAAGCGCCTGCTGCTGAACAACGGCTGGCAAATTGCCCTTGTCGTGCTGGCCAGCACCACGGTTGTCATGATTATATCCGGCTTGCTGGCCCAGAGGATGGCCAAACCGCAGACTGAGCCGCAGGAAGGGATGACAGAATAAATGCTTGCTTTACTAGGTGTACTCTGCACCATCGTTATTTATCTCGCCGCCAAACGGCTGTACCGTGTTGCCCCCAGGGTATATTTGTCCCCGCTCGTCATTACCCCGGCGGCCGTCATTGCGGCCCTCCAGCTAATGGATATCCCGTATGAAGCATACCAGCCGGGAGGCGACTGGTTAACCGATATGATAGGGCCCGGCACGATCGCCCTTGCAGTACCGCTCTACAAAAACCTGCACGTTCTTAAAAAGCATGCAACCGCCATCGGAGTCAGCGTCTTCTGCGGCGCGATAACCGCCATTCTGACTTCGGTCTTCTTATCCGAATGGCTCCGGCTGGATACCAGCCTGACGGACAGCCTGGCTCCGCGTTCGGCGACGACCCCTATCGCAATGGCCGTCTCCCAGACTAGCGGCGGCATTCCGAGCATGACCGCCATCTTCGTCATGGCGACCGGTCTGCTGGGCACCGTGCTCGGACCGCTGATTGTGCGGGCATTCCGCATCCGCAGCGATATCGCGCGCGGTGTGCTGCTTGGAACCAGCGCCCATACGGCGGGTACGACCAAAGCGTTCGAATTCGGTCCCGTCTCGGGCGCCGTCTCCAGTATCGCTATGATTTTAACCGCCTTTATTACCTTGTGCGCGGCCCCGATTGTACTTCGAATGATTTCTTAACTAAACAGGCAGGTGACCGGACCGAATATGTGAGACAGAGGATCTATTCACTTCAAGCTATACCGCTCAGCATAACAAAGCCCCGGGTCCGCAAAAGGACCGGGGCTTTGAAATTGTTCCGCTTGTTTGCGCTTATGCTTCGCCTCCGTAATCCTTCTAGCGGATTCCGGCATCCCTCTTCTGCTTAAAGAGCAGGACGGCAAGGCAAACCTGAATATTTTGAAACAATAGCTTGGTTTCAAATAAATCGGCGTTTCGGTGAGCTGTCTGGAGCTGCAATTCATTCGAAGCGGCCTTGCTTCTGCTTGCTGTAGCTGAAGGCGCACGCGATTCCCACCAGCACGACCACCGTCAGCCCCCAGTAAATATTCGAGTAGGCCTGGGGCAGCGTCAGGCTTTTCTGCCACGTCAGCGCACTGCCGGTAAGCGCCACACTGAATGCCCCGCTGAAAAACTGGGTCAACTGAAACAAGCCCATCCCTGCGCCGATTTGCTCCTTCGGAAGCATCTGGGACAATTCGTTGGACACACTTGTCGTCAAGGCGCTGAAGCTGAGACTCAGCATAGCGTACAGGACCATAATCGTGTAGAAGGAAGTGCTGACGAAGAGTGCGAACAATACAGCCGATGCCAGCAGCATCCAAGGCGCATAGCGGAACAACAGCCCGTTGCCGAAGCGGTCAATGAGACGGCCAATCCGGTTTGAGGCCAGCGCGGAAAGCATAGCCCCGGGGAAAATAACGAGCCCCGACTGTCCCGGTGTCAAGTCATACAGATGCGCCAGCACCTGCGGCAGCAGGAACAGCGCCGCAAAATTGTTCATATACGATACAATTCCGATGCCGCTCAGCAGCAAATAGGGCTTATTCCGAAACAGCGCCGGCTGCACGAAAGGATTCGCCGAACGGTGAATGCGGACCCAGAACAAGCCGAGAGCGACAATTCCCGCCGCAAGCAGCAGCCAGGAGCGTGAAGTCAGAAACAGCAGCAGCCCCGTCGTGCCAATACCGATAAGCAGGGAGCCCGCGGTATCGAATGAGCCCTTTTGGACAGGCTCCGCCGGAAGCAGCCGGTAAAAAAACGGAATCAAAAATAACACGATGCCGGTGACAATAAACAAATCATTCCAGCCCAAATATTGCGTAATCGCCCCGCCGATAACCGGCCCGAGACCCAGGCCAAGCGAGCTGGCCGACATGATGACGGACATCGATTTGCCGCGGCGGCCTGCGGGCACAAAGCGGGTGATAAGCACCATGCCCAAGGCGGGTACCGATGCCGCACCGGACGCTTGAACCAGTCTCGCGCAGAGCAGCAGGGCAAAGTGATGACTGAAAAAGCCAAGCACGGACGCCGCGCCAAGCGAGGCTAAGCCGATAAGCAGTAATCTCCGGATAGGCAGAAAATCAGACAGCCGGCTGTAGGTAATGGAAGAAATCGCAAAAACGATCGAATAGCCTGTAACAATCCAAGAGGCCGCCGTCGAGGTTAGGCCGAAATCCCGGGTCACCTGCGGCAGCGCCAGATTAAACATCATTGTATTCATCACAACCAGCATGACCGTGATGCCCAATAGCGCAGTTACTACGCCTTCTTTCAGCCGAACGGCCGGTACATCGTTTAACGGTGCGGAAGCGGAAAGCGCAGCTTCTTGATTCATGGGGACTTCCCTCACATTCATTAAAGTTCCATGCTTATCGAACAATAGAAATATACCATGGATTATGGTATACTTCAATACGAAAGTGTGAAAGTGTGAGATGAAAGAGCTTTCGGGGGAGGAATTCGGATGAAAATTTTGTATCATCCCGGCCGGGAAGACATTCATATCAGCAGTGTCCTGAGCGCACTCAGCGATCCGATCCGGCTTTCCATGCTAAAGACGATTTCACTGGAGGGCGAGCGCCCCTGCGGCGAATACAATTTATCCGTTTCCATCGCTAAATCGACGTTATCCCACCACGTCCGCATCCTGCGTGAGGCCGGCGTCCTGCGGGTCCGTGTCCAGGGCACCCAGCATTTGCTCAGCATCCGCAGCGAAGATTTGGAAGCCCGCTTTCCGGGGCTGCTGTCTTCCATTCTTCAGGCGGTGGACATGAAAGCATAATCCCTTATCAATTTATAGAACGATCCATAATACATGCTGGATATATCACGAGAACCATGATGGCCTTCACACAAAGAAGCCGGACAAGCGCTTTAACGCTGTCCGGTTTTTCTACTGCTTTGATAGGACAAAGGGTAGCCGAAAATGAGTTCTGCCAGCAGCTCAGCCGGGATTATTTGGCCCGACAGGAGAACGAGAACGGTTCGCCGCCTCATACACAAGCAGCTTCAGGTCCCGCTGGGAATGATTGTACAGGCCATGGCTGCCGTACGGCTTATTCAGAATCGTATCTCCGGCCCGCACCTCCCGGGCTTCCCCGTTTACCGTCATCATGCCGCTGCCCTCCAAAATAATGTACATCTCCTCATCATCCTGATGCGGATGGTACCCAATGGAGGTGCCGGGCGGAAGCTCCATATCATATAGAAACCGCAGCGGCGTTTCAAAATCCTCTTGACTGTACAGCTTGACACTGCGTACTTCCCCGATGCCCTTGTGACTGGGAGCATGACGCATTTCCGCCTTCAAAAAGCTGCGTACCTCCACCTGTCATCTCCCTCCTTCCATGCTTCGCCATTTCAGTGTCGGCGCCTGGCAGCGGCGCATCTATTTTACATGTCGCTTTCCGAATCGCTGTGAACATCCGAATAGACAGCGATAAAAATAATGGCCGTCTCCTCCCCGATGTTGCGCACCAAATGAGGTGTACAGGCATTCCAAGTAAACGAGTCGCCTTCCTCCAGCACCGCCGAATCTTCTCCCTGCTCGGCACGTACCGTTCCTTGCATCACGACATGAACTTCTTTCCCCTCATGGGCATGAGGGGCATCGCCGCTGGACGATCCTGGCGGCATCTCTGCGATCAACAGCCGCATTCCTTTATTGGAGCACAAATGCTCAATCTTGACGTTCTGGCTCCCGCTGGTCGTAACCCGCCGTTCATTCTTGCGGATGATCTGCATCCGCTCGTCTTTGCGAAGCAGCAAGTAGGCCAGCGGAACATCCAGCGCCTGCGCGATATTGTCCAGCGTGGAAATGGACGGCGAGGTTTTGTTCGTCTCGACCTGGCTCATAAAGCCCTGGGACAGCCCTGTCGCTTCGCATATTTGGGCAATGGTAATGTTCTTGCGCTTACGGATCGCCCGAATCGTGGAACCGATGTCCATTCTGATCATTCCTTTCTTGAAATATTACTTATACAAATTATATTTCTATATTATCAATTTTTATATTGACATGCTAGTGCTTGCGGAGTTAAATTATTCATACAAAACAGTTTTTGCTATTACTAATATCTTGGATGAAGGTGGAGAACAATATGGAACAAGAAGCACGTCTGGAGAAGTCAGCTTGGATATCTACTCTGATGAGGGTGGTACTCGGCATTATTTTTTTGGTGCACGGCTATATGAAGTTTCAAATGGGCCTCGGTAATGTGGACGCCTGGTTCACAAGCGCAGGAACTCCCGGCTTCCTGGCTTATATTGCCGGTCCGCTGGAGCTGGTTGGCGGCGTAATGCTCATTATCGGTCTGTTTACCCGTTATGTGTCCATCCTGTTCGTGCTGCTGATGGTTGCCGCTATTGTACTGATGAAGCTCCCGCTCGGACTGGTCAGCGATACGGGCGCAGGCTATGAACTGGATCTGGGCTTCCTCTTGATTGCCCTGCATCTCACCTTCGCCAAATCGACGCCGCTGTCTCTGGATAAAGCATTTCTGAGCGAATAATGCTGGGGCCGCGGATAGCGGCCCATGAACGAAGTCCATTCGAAGGGCTCGCCACCCGACATACCGTGCCGCAATACGAGCCTGGATTCGCGCTTGTGACTTGATGGTGCGGGGCGGCAACAACCGCCGGCTGCTGCACTGCATACGGCACAACAAAGCCGCACACCCTACCCAGCAGGAGGAATTGTCCTATGAAACCGGCTTACCGGTACGATCTTCATCTGCCCCCGGACTACGATCCGGGCCGGCGTTATCCGGCCATCTTCACACTGCACGGCAAAGGCTCCAACGAACGGAACATGTATGGTCTCGTGGAGCCGCTGGACTCTCCATGTATTATTATCGGCATTCGCGGGAATCTTCCGCTCGGAGCCGGATACCAGTTCTACGAGCTGAAAAGCCTCGGCAAGCCGATTCGTGAGCTGTTTGATACAGCGGTCCGGCAGCTGGAGCAATTTATTGCCTACGCTACGGAGACGTACGCGATCGATCCGCAGCAGCGCTATTTGCTGGGCTTCAGCCAAGGCGCTATTTTATCCATGTCCCTCGCATTAACAATGGGGCAGGATCAAATCAGAGGGATTGTAGCCTTGAACGGCTACGTTCCGGAATTCGTGAAGACCGAGTATACACTGCAGCCTGTGGCGCAAATGCCGGTGTTCATCTCTCATGGCGAATACGATTCCGTATTCCCTGTCCGTATCGGGCATGAAACAGCCGCCTACTGGCAAACGGCAACCTCCGCTTGCACCTTCAAGCTGTATCCGACCGATCACGGCGTTTCGCCGGACAATCAGCGGGATTTCCTGTCCTGGCTGAAGCAGGCTTTCACATCCCATCCTCAAGGAGGCGATACAATATGATGCCCGCTTATTTTTTTGCGCACGGTGCGCCTTCCCTCATCCTGGATCATATGGAGTATACGAATTTTCTGAAGGAATTTGCTGCGGATAAGCCTAAGCCGAAGGCAATTGTCTTGTTCTCGGCCCACTGGGAAAATCCGGAGCAGGCTGTCAGCGGCGTCAAGGGAACGTATGAAACGATTTATGATTTCTACGGCTTCCCCGATGCGCTGTATCAAATGACCTATCCGGCCCCCGGCAATCCGGAGCTGGGCAGTGAAATCCAATCGGTTCTGGCGGCTCACGGGATTGCGAACGTGCTTGATGAAAAGCGCGGGCTTGATCACGGGGCATGGGGCATTCTGAAGCTGCTTTATCCGGACGCAGCTATTCCGGTGGTGGCCCTGTCCGTCAACCGTTACCTGACCGGCGAGGAGCAATACAACATTGGCAAAGCTATCGGAGCGCTGCGGGAGAAGGACGTGCTTGTCATCGGCAGCGGCGGTACCGTGCATAATCTGCGCCGCGTCAGCCGGGGCGCCCAGCAGCCTGAAGCCTGGGCGGTTGCCTTCGACGACTGGCTTAAGGAAAACCTCGAGGCATGGGACACCGAAGCGCTGTTCCGTTATGCCGAGGATGCCCCGTATGGCCGGGAAGCCGTGCCTACCGCGGAGCACTTCGTTCCGCTGCTGCTGGCTATGGGCGCCGGCGATGCAGGCCGGCAAGCCAAGCTGCTGCACCGCACATACCAATACGGCACGCTGAGCCTGAGCTGCTGGGAATTTAAATAACGGTATGTGGAATTGAGATACCGCTCCTGCTTTACAGTTCCAATTAGCACCGCATGCAGAGTTCTGCGTGTGGTGCTTTGCTTTATAACGGCGGTTAAAAGCAAAGGAGCTTCTCTATAAACTGGTACCCATAGACTGGACACTTTGAAAAAAAGGTGTTTGGGCTGTGGGTACTTTTTCGTATACTGGAAGATGCAGCGGAGGGGATGACATGAGCGAGATATATTTTAATGAGGCACAACGCAAAGCATTATCGAGTACCTCATACATCACAAGAGTTAGTGAAACATCCATTGCCTACCTGAATTTAAACGGATCTTCATTGAATAATACATGCTCGGAAAGACGCCTAGGGAGATCTTTGAGGCGAATGGATTCGATGTCACTATTCCAGGAATCGTGTAGAGCAATGCGCTGACCGCTTAAACTAGACTATGTGTCAGTAATAACTGTCGTTGTTTTCTCGTTAGCAAAATTATCATTGCGTCTATATACTGACTGATACACATTGTTTCCATTTGTTTCTTGGTTTGTCTTCGACGGTGCTTCGCTCTTGGAAAATTGATTATCTGTATTTTCGGAGACTGTAGTAGGACTAAATAAGTTCGTGTTATAGTTTGTTCTCGAAAATGCTAGTAGCGGAATCAGCAAATTAATTACTAAGCATAAAACTAGAACAAGTGATATCTTCCGTTTCAAGTGGCTTTCCCCCATATTCATGCATTGAACCAAAATGCAGCAACCACAACCAAGAAATTGATCCCATACAAGAACAGCACATTGAACCCGAGAAAAGCACGGGTTTCTTTGAAAAATAAAAATAAGAATGTGCAAACACTGGAAATACAGAACGAAAGAAAAAGGGTTATAGGAAAATCAATTAATATTACTATTTCTGGAAAATCACTTACAGAAAACAGATCTGTTGTTACATGCGTATAAATAATCCAAAATAAATGAATACCAACGCAGCTTGCTAACCAGAGCAGCTTCCTTTTATTCAGATTAAACTCCTCCCATTTTGGCTAAAATCCCCACTGGTAATAGACTTATAACCCTGTATTTCAAGTAATTCCCACCCGTTCCAATAAAGACACCCTATCTCTTTCTTAATCACTTTATCCCTCCCATAAAACCCTATAATTCCCTACAAATTAATTAAATGGTATTAGATTTCGTTTGTTTTTCCCAGTAAATAATTGGTAATAGCACTTTTTTTGTCGAAAATGTCGCAATTCAGCGAAATTCTTAACTAAATTATATCTGTTATGGTATATTCAGGTTGAACCAGAACCGATGGAAGGGAGCTGCAAGGAATGAAAAAGCTGCTGCTCATGATGCTCATCTTCACTTTATCTTTCTCCCTATTCGGCTGCCGTACACCACCGAGTCAGGAAATTCAGAACAGCATCCGGCCCGTCGCCTTCCAAATCCTTCAAGACAATTTCGAGGAAGAGTATGAAATCAAAAACATGCTGGACGATACGCAGCTTTGCTGCATGTTTGGGGAGCGCGTGGAGGATAAGGACCCTAACTACTTTCACGTCTATGTATACCCGAAGCGAAAGCCGAACGTCGTCAGCGATCTTGATATTCGTTTTGTGAATGGGGAATATATGCTGGGGAGTGAATTGAGCCTCTACTCAATATGGAGCGACTTGCTCCAATCCGATGCCGAGGATGATTATATGGAGAAAATCAAGGCCTTTTATACGGAAGACAAAACGCGGATAACCTTTCGTTTAACCCTTTATGAAAGCAAGATAAATCCTGAAGGGAAATACTGGTTGTATCAAGACTATGTGAGCAGAGAAGGTCGCAACAACATACGGCCTGATATAATTATGACACGCTACATCCAGCCCAAAACAATAGAACAGGAATACCAGACACTCCTTGAACTGTTACGCTCTTTATATGCTGATAAATATTATTGGGGAATATTGAGAGTTGAATACATTAACGATTCCACCAATAACCCCATTCATGAACCAATTAGAATTAGCACGGATGACATGCTCAACCTTCACTCTGCAAAAGATATCGAGAAGCTCCTGTTCCAATCACCGTCGCGAAACAGTGTGCCCCCGGTGAAGGAACAATAGACCAAGCACCGATCAGGGAGTTGGGATCTGTACACGTTTCATTTGCTTCACTTGCTTTCTTGATACCGCTTTCTAGTGCTGCATGTTTGGGCAGCGAGTGGAGGATAAGGACCCTAACTACTTTCACGTCTATGTATACCCGAAGCGAAAGCCGAACGTCGTCAGCGATCTTGATATTCGTTTTGTGAATGGGGAATATGTGCTAGGGAGTGAATTGAGCCTGTACTCAATATGGATCGACTTGCTCGAATCCGATGCCGAAGATGATTATATGGAGAAAATCAAGGCCTTTTATCCCAATAAAAGGGTAGGATTAAACTTCCAATTTCCAAGTTCCCCGGATGGAAGGAAAAATTCAAAAGGAAAATACTGGACATATAGCGACTATATAAAAAAATATCCGTATCGAGATGGTATTCAACCCATGGTTGACTTGAGTCGTTCCATTAATCCCGAAACAATTGAACAAGAATACCAGACGCTCTTTGAATTGCTCCGTTCCTTATATGCCGAGAAGTATTATTGGGGAGTATTTAGGGTTGAATACATTAACGACTCCAACAATAACTCCATTCATAAAAAACCAATTTTCATTACTCCAGACGATCTGATTACCCTTCACTCTGCAAAAGACATCGAGAAGCTCCTGTTCCAACCACCTTGGCGAAACAACGTGCCTCCGGTGAAGGAACAATAGACCAAGCACCGATCAGGGAGTTGGGATCTGTACACGTTTCATTTGCTTCACTTGCTTTCTTGATACCGCTTTCTAGTGTCGCAGCTCCGTATTTCAGAGTATATTCAGGTCGTACTTCATCCGATGGAAGGAGCTGCAAGGAATGAAAAAGCTGCTGCTCATGATGCTCATCTTCACTTTATCTTTCTCCCTATTCGGCTGCCGTACACCACCGAGTCAGGAAATTCAGAACAGCATCCGGCCCGTCGCCTTCCAAATCCTTCAAGACAATTTCGAGGAAGAGTATGAAATCAAAAACATGCTGGACGATACGCAGCTTTGCTGCATGTTTGGGGAGCGCGTGGAGGATAAGGACCCTAACTACTTTCACGTCTATGTATACCCGAAGCGAAAGCCGAACGTCGTCAGCACTCTTGGCATTCGTTTTGTGAATGGGGAATATATGTTGGGGGATGATTTGAGTTTGTATATGATTTGGAGCGCATTATTTAATTCCGATGCCGAGGATGATTATATGGAGAAAATCAAGGCCTTTTATCCCAATAAAAAGGTAGGATTAAATTTTCAATTTCCAGGTTCCCCTGATGAAAGGAAAAATCCGGAAGGGAAATACTGGACATATAGCGACTATATAAAAAAATATCCGTATCGAGATGGTATTCGACCTATGGTTGACTTGAGTCGTTCCATTAATCCCGAAACGATAGACCAGGAATACCAGACGCTTTTTGAACTTCTCCGTTCTTTATATGCCGAGAAGTATTATTGGAGAGTATTCACTGTTCAATACATTAACGATTCCACCAATAACCCCATTCATAAAGAACCCATTTTCATTACTCCAGACGATATGATTACCCTTCACTCTGCAAAAGACATCGAGAAGCTCCTGTTCCAACCACCTTGGCGAAACAACGTGCCTCCGGTGAAGGAACAATAAGCCAAGTATACCCCAAGCGAACGCCCAACGTCGTCAGCAAGCTTGACATTCGTTTTGTGAACGGGGATGGATTCTCCCCCCTTCTGCCCCCAATGATACGGCGGACATTAAAGTGATGCTGCCGATCGTCTGCAAGCCAGACAGCACACGAACAAGCTTCCGGACCCGCGATAGTGCGGCTCTGGAAGCTTGTCGTCTAGTGTGGCGTTGCCTGTAAGAAGGCTCAGTCCCCTCCCTCATGCCACAATTCCAGCGGCAGGCCGACCAGCGCCTTGCCGATCCATTCCCGGGCGATGTTGTTGGAAGGCCCCATGGCGATACCTGCACGCGCATCACGGAACAGCCTCTCGAACACGCCCTTCTTGTAGCCGTAGCCGCCGGTCACATCCAGCGCCGCCTTCGTGGCTTTATTAGCTACCTCGGCTGCCTGGATTTTGAACTCTACCAGCGGCAGCAGCAGCTCTACCTGGGGCCGCCCCTGCGCCTGCAGCTTATCCAGCTGGTTAGCCAAAGAGATTTGCCATGGCTTCAGGCTTTCAACAAGCACCTTCACCTCGGCCAGCTGCTGCCGAATGATTTGGTAATCCGCCAGCCGTTTGTTGAAATCACGGTGAATCATGCTCTTGACATACGCGGTCGCCGCCTCCAGCGCGGCCTCCGCCACACCCAGCCAGGTAGAGCCCAGGCCGATCAAATACACCGGCGATACACCGCTTTCCAGAATCTCGCGGCCCTGGCCCTCTGTACCCAGCTTATCCTTCGGCGCAATCCGAACCCCCTCGTAGGTAATCGGGCCGCTGTGATTGCCCCGTACACCCAGCGCTTCCCAAACACCCGGCGTGATGCCGGGAAGCTTGCTGTCAACGATAAAGAAGCTTACGTCCGTCGGTGTCTGCGCTCCCGGCGTTCTCGTCTGGAATACATAGAAATCTGCCTGGCCGGAGCTGGTGGTGAACGACTTCTCCGCGTTCAGAATGTAATCCTCACCGTCGCGGGAGGCCTCACTGAAGTTGAACCACCAATGCCCGCCGGAGGCGCGCTCGCTCGTGGAATAGGTGCCGATGAAGCCGCTGCGAACCGGCTTCAGCCAGCGTTCCTTCTGATCCTCGTTGCCGTACAGGGCGATCGTCTGAACGGCGCCGACGTGCATGACGTATACCAGTGAAGTCGAGGGGCATCCTTTTCCGATTTCCTCGGCGGCAATCGCAAAGGCCACGTGGTCCAGCCCCTTGCCCTCATAGCGCTCGGGGATCAGAACGCCGTTACATCCGGCTTCCCCCAGCGCTGTCAAATTTTCTCTCGGAAAAATCCCTTCACGGTCGGTCAGCTCCGCCCGCGGTTTGATAACCTCCTCCACAATGCTGCGGATCTCCGCCCGAAGCTGCTCGTAATCAGGTTGAATGCTTGCTTGTTGAATGCTCATACTCCAACTCTCCTTGTCCATATCAAATTTGGTTTCATGGCAGCTCTGCCGAAAATGAATGCCCCGGGCCGGCAAAGGCCCGATCTGCGGCCGTGCGGTGGACTGCCATCACCATCACGTGTCGTCCCACCTCGCGCCAGGAGCCGTGCACAGTGCAGACCTCTGCCGTTCTTTGACCAGAGAGGACTTGCCTGCGGGACCAGCTCGGCGCTGTGATAAACACCGGCCTGCGGCGGTACACGCCCGGGAACTGCGCAGAAGGCAAGCCGGATGCGAATGGAAACCGCTGATCAGCTTGCTGCGCAGCGAGACGCTGCGAGATGCTGCGAGACGCTGCGAGACGGATCAGGTAGCCGACGCGCTGAACAGGGCTGCTTCCTTCTCCCGTACGAGCGGGATGACCTGCTCTCCGAAGGCTCTGATGTCCTCGTCATAGTGCAGGAAGCCGGTCAAAATGAGATCCACGCCAATCTTCTTCAGCTCGATAATCCGGTCGGCCACCTGCTCGGCTGTTCCGATGAGCCCGGTTTTGAAGCCGTCGTTGTATTGCACCAGATCATCAAAGTTGGAGTTGGCCCACATGCCCTCCCGCTCCGGCGAAGCCTTACCCGCAAACTGCACCTGACTGCGGAAGCCCTCGACCGCCTCAGGGTCGGCATGGTGAATAATATCCCGCAGCACCTGACGCGCTTCTTCCTCCGTATCCCTGACGATGACGAATGCATTGGCACCAAAGCTCAGCTTGCGGTTCTGGGCGGCGGCCAGCCGGGACACCTCCTCGATTTGCGCGCGAAATCCGTCAATCGTGTTGCCGTTCATGAAATACCAGTCCGACACCTTCGCCGCCATCTCACGGGCTGCCGCCGAGTTCCCCCCTTGGAATACTGGTGGCAGAACCTCCGGCTTCGGCTTGTGCGGCGCAGAGCGGATGCGGTAGAAATCCCCGCTGAAGTTCGTCTGCTCCTCTGTCCAGAGCTGCTTCAGCACGCGGATGAACTCCTCGGAACGGCGGTAGCGCTCATTATGGTCCAGCCAGGGCTCCCCAAAGCCATGGAATTCGCCCTTGAACCAGCCGCTGACAATATTGACGGCCGCACGGCCCCCGCTGATTTGGTCAATTGTCGTAATCGCCTTGGCAATCGTCCCCGGATGCCAGAGCCCTGGCAGCACGGCTGCAATCAGCTTCAGCTTCGTCGTTACCGTCGCCAGCGCCGATGCGAGCGTGATGGCCTCAAGCTGGTTCTCCGCGCCATAGCTGGCAATAAACCTGGTCTGGAGCAGGGCATATTCGAACCCGGCCGCTTCAGCCAGCTGGGCATACCGCGAATTGGCCTCGAAGGACCAGCCTGTCTTCTGCGGGATGTTGGAAATGACCAGCCCGCCGCTTACATTTGGTACCCAATACGCAAACTTTAATGACATTGCTTCTCACCTCTGATTTAAAATAAAAGCTTATAGATAAGGGCAAGCCCTGTTCTAATGAAGGAATGGATAGACGCATACAAAAAGACACCTGTTCTGTTACGTTCAGGTGCCTTTAGTTGACTAATCGGCTGGAAGATGCAGTTGTCAGGACATGCTCGTCGCAGCGCTCACGCGGTGGACGGGAATTCGATTGTTGGCGATCATCTCCCCGAAGGGGCTGATGAACGCGCGGTCTCCCCCTCCCGGTTGTCTGGCGTAGCCCAGCTTCGGAAACAGCAGCTCCGCTGTGCGATAGGCCTCCTCCAGATGAGGATAGCCGGACAGGATGAAGGTGTCGATGCCGATCGCTTCATATTCCCTCATTCGCGCCGCCACCTGATCCGGATCACCCACGAGTGCTGTACCCGCACCCCCTCTCACCAGGCCAATTCCAGCCCACAGATTCGGGCTAATGACCAGTGAACGGCGATCGCCCTTGTGAAGCTCGGACATTCTGCGCTGCCCCACGGAGTCCATCCTTGCAAAAATTTGCTGGGCCGAGGCAATCGTCTCCTCGTCCAAATGGGCGATCAAATCATCGGCAGCCTGCCACGCCTCCGCCTCGCTCGGGCGGACGATGACATGCAGTCGAATTCCGAACCGAAGCGTGCGCCCCTGCTGCGCCGCAAGCTCGCGCATCCGCTTCACCTTGCGCTCGACCTGCTCCGGCGGCTCGCCCCACGTCAGGTAAACATCGACATGGCCGGCCGCCACCTCCATCGCTGCTTCAGAGGAGCCCCCAAAGTACAGGGGCGGGTGGGGCTTTTGAATCGCCGGATACAGCACCGTCCCTCCCTTGACCTGAAGGTACTTCCCGGTGAAGTCCACCTCTTCGCCCTCTAGCTCCTTGCGCCAGATGGTCAGGAACTCGTCTGTCAGCGCATAGCGCTCATCATGCTCCAGGAATAGCCCGTCGCCTTCGAGCTCCACCGGATCGCCGCCAGCCACGACATTGATCAGCAGCCGTCCGCCGGAGAAGCGGTCCAGCGTCGCAGCCATTCGGGCCGCCGTTGTCGGCAGCATCAGCCCGGGTCTGGCCGCGACGAGAAACTTCAGCTTCTCGGTAGCAGAAATCAGGGATGAAGCCACAATCCATGCATCCTCGCAGGACTTTCCTGTGGGGAGCAGCACTCCCGCATAGCCCAGCTCGTCTGCAGCCTGGGCAATTTGCCTGCAGTAAGGGTGCGTTACCGCTCTGGCGCCCTCCCGTGTTCCCAGAAACCGGCCATCGCCATGAGTGGGGATAAACCAGAATAGCTCCATGCTCATTCCTCCATTCAATACATTGTTGTAAGGCCGCCCTTGCTGTTGGCCTTCATTCGCTGCCATATCGGGTCCGTCAGCGACTCCTTATCAAACCGGTTATAATGATTCGCCAAATTCCGGATCGGGTCTCCGGCATAGAAGCGTTCATACAAGAGGTGCCTTGCGCCAAGCGGGCTGCCGATTAAATCCCAGGCCAGCTTGAACAGCTCCACCTTTTTCTCCGCGCTCACGCTTGCCCCCTCGAAATAAAGATGCATCAGCTGCGAGATCGGCCCGTAGAAATCCTCAATGCCGGAAGGCGTCTGTACGAAGCCCCCCGCTCCAACCTGCTGCACAATCTCGATCGCCCGGGGATAATATTTCGTCCCGAGGCTCCGGGCCGTTTCGATATAGGACAGGTCCGGCACGAGCACTCCGGCGGCATCAACCGTCGCCTTCGTTTCCGACGCAATAATCAGCGCCTTGATGACATCAATCTGCGTGAGCAGTTCGCCCAGCTTCTCCTGAATGTGGAGGAAGCCCGTGGCCCCGATCGACTCCGCGACGGCCATCGCAATGCCGGTTACAAACTCCAGCTTCGCCACAAAGCGAACGACATTCTGGTGAAAGGCCAGTCCGTTGGCCGTTTGATTGGCCCGCAGGGCAAGCACCTTCTCGGAATCCCCGTACAGCAGTACCCGTTCCCATGGAATCAGTACATCATCGAAGAAGAGGACTGCGTCCATCTCGTCATAGCGCGCGCTCAGCGGATGGTTCAGCTCGCGGGTATCCGCGAAGGACTCCCGGCACACGATATGCAGGCCCGGCGAATTGGCTGGCACGATCAGCACATGCGCGTGCTTATGATGCTGCGACTGGAACTGCAGGAACGAAAAAATAACAAAGTCGTGGGTGTACGGAGCGCCCGTCGCAATCATCTTGGCTCCCCGGACGACGATGCCCTCCGATGTTTCCCGAACCACATGCAGGAACCGTTCTGCAATCCGTTTGTCATCCAGTCCGCTGGACCGGTCAATCTGCGGATCAATGATCGCCGTCGTCAAAAATAAATCGCGGTCTCGCGCCTCCTCATAGTACGCCGTAATTTTGTCCGCGAAGTGCGGGTCAAGCGCCGCCAGCTGGTGCCGAGCTGCATACCAGCCCGTCACCAGGGAGCGGGCATAATCAGACAAACGGCTCATCATCCCCTGGGTTTCCGCTGACCAGCAGGCGAACGACTGGCTTCTCTTTTCCAGCTCAAGCGGCGTATAGGGAACCAGGAACGAGCTGTGGGCATACTGCCCTGTAGCCGGAACCAGATAGCCGACCTTGTCCCGCTGAAGGGGATCGTCCAGCATATTGAACAACCCTTTAATCGTACTCAAGGTCCCCGTGAAGGCCGTGTGTTCAGAAAGATGGTCGATCTGCTTGCCCTCCAGCCACACGCTGCGCCCGTCATGAAGACTCGCTATAAATTTGTCACCCCTCAAGCTGCTTCTCCCCGCTCCTTTAAATTTAACTATTCCGATTGATTTTGTAAGACTTATTTATTATTATAGCTACTAACCATTTTCGTTCAACAATCAATCTTCACGGATGCGATGGTTAAGAAACATAAGTTGAAATCCTGTCGGGAAAGTGGAGAATAATCCACATTTTTTGCAACATTGGGGTGAAGTCCTGCCGTTATACGGCATCTGCAATTCGAGCATCGCGGGTCAAGTCAACGCCAATTCCTTGTTTTTCGGGGGCTATCTTCGTGTTGCTTAACCAACACCTTCGACTATTTTGTTGTTTATGGGGGATGAGAAGAATGAAGGAAAACCAGAGCCGGGATCGGAGAATTGTTCGCACGCGCAGCATGATCTGCGATGCCTTCTTGGTCATTTTGAACAAAAAAACCTACGACGAAATCAGCATTGTCGATATTGCCGATCAAGCTAATATTAACCGTTCGACCTTCTACGCCCATTTCATCGACAAAGAAGACCTGCTGCAAAAAATGATTGCCGAGCAAATCGACATGCTCAAGGAATCGATTCGCGGCGTCACGGATTCAACCCGCTTCGCCCCTTCCTTTACTACGCCTGATCCGGTGTTCTTGACCTTGTTTGAGCATGCGTCCCGGCATGATCCGTTTTATCGGGTCATGCTGCTGCGCACGTCGGCCGGGGTTTTTCGCAGCCAGTTGAATGAAGTGATCCGGGAGGGCTTCTTTGTGCGCCTTTCCCGGCTGGATCTGGAGCAGAAGCTACAGGTGCCACTGGATATCCTGCTCGACTATGTGAGCTTCTCCACATCGGGGATTATGGTCAAGTGGCTGTCCGACAATAAGGTATATTCGCCGCACCACATGGCGCTGCAGCTGACACGCATGGCTTTAATCGGGGTGTATTCGTCCATGGGGGCATCTGGTCAAGCATAACGGGGCTGTCCATGATCAGGATTGCGCAGCCCGAAGAAGCACGAAAGTGCGCCCCGCTTATGGCGGGCTTCGCTTTCTGCTTTCTATGCCCCATGTTTATTTCACTACCCGGGGCGAATACTGCAATCTGGACGTACGGCGAAGCTTGGCTTCGACATGTATCTCCAGCTCAGCCTCGGGCAGCAGGCGGGCTTCCCAATCGTCCTTCAGCGTCTTCCAGAGCGCAGGATTCCAATCCTCCAGGCGATTACCGAAGCCAAACACATCCGAGTGATATTTCCTTACGGCCTTGTCAAAGGCCAGCGTAATTTCCTGCTGCACCACTTGGTTGAACTGTTCCTCCAGGTATTGAATGATGCTCTCATCAACAGCAAACTGCTTCCCGGTATTCTCGCCGATGTTGAATTCGACGTTAACGTAAATCTCGGCTTTTACCCTGCCATCACTGTAGCGGGTCTTGATTTTGCCGCCGGTTTCACCGCTTAGCTCCAGGGATACGCTGCATTGCTCATCCCGGCACGGTACAACGACGATGGCGCTTTTTAACATGTGCTTCGCCCATAGAAAGCCGCGGGTTTCGGCATTGTTTAAGATGCCTGCCATCTTGCCGCCCTGGAACACCGCCATGCCGCCGGTGACGAATAATACGGACTGCTTCGTGTCTCCGCCCTGGTAAGGAGCGGTACCTACAATTTGCCGCACATATTGGTTCTGATCCATGACGGAGACCAGCGGAGCAAATGCCTGTCCGCCTGTTGGATCGGTGAGCAGCCTGGAGAAGGTGGTATAGTTGATTTTGGGCGACTTGGCATTCAGATCGGCGTTTTTGAGCAAATCGTTCAAATAATCCGACGGGTTCGATGTAATGTCCGGATTCGATTCGAGAATGTCCAGCGCTCTTCCTTTCACGACCGCAACAGTGGCTGTCCCTCTCAGCTCGGGATCGGACGAGAAGAAATTAATCATCGGAAGCACATCTGCCCTGGCCGCCTTCTCTCCAATCAACAGCACCTGCATATGGGACCAGAACAGCTTTTTTCCGGTAATATCCAAATAGTTGCGAATAGCTTCAAACGTCGTGCTTCCGCTGACGCTTAATGTTTTGCTCTGCTCCTGCTTGATTCCGGTTTGGGGCTTCAGCGCCTCCAGCACCGGGGTCAGCACGCTGATAACCGTCTGCCCCTGCTCATTGAGATCGATGCCGACCGCCAGCACATATTCGACCTTCTCCGCTTCCCGCCTATTCCAGCATCCTGCTGCCGACAAGAGGACAAGAAGCAGCAGCAGAAGCTGTTTAACCCGTCTGCTCATGGCGCGTTCCCCGGGATTTAAGTTTGGCAGCAAGAAGCAGGATGGCGGCCAGCGCATACGCATAGGCGGAAAAGGTCAACCCTTTTGCTTTTTCATATTCAATCAGAACCAGATACAGGTTTTGAGGAACCAGCGCCAAATAAAACATTATCAGGGTGACGGGAAGCATAAGCGGCCGATAGCTGCTGGCTCCGAACCAATCCTTGCAGCCGATGAGGATCATGTAGAAGGTAAAGCTGCCCTTGGTCAGATTCATAAAAATGCATAGCGCCAAAAAAATACTTTCGAGATGCTGAATGAACTCGAAAATATTAATATCCTTTACCATTTCGATGAACGGATAGGTCAGATGCGCGGTCAGGGCGCTGCCATAGGTTCCGATGGATAGCAGGTAAATGATCAGAAAGGCAGCCATCAGCACCGCGTCGGCATACAGCAGCACAGCAAACACCCCATGCTTATTCCTCAGATTCGGCCAGACAAAGAGTAGAAACAGCATCTCCGTCAGCCCGCTCAATATGACGACCGCCCCGCGGAATACTTCCCCGAAGGAAGCGTTGAACAGCGGCTCGATTCGGGATAGCTCCACATTGTTGATCGACAAGGCGCACAGGGTGATGAAGGTAACCGCGATGCCGGGAATCACGATCTCGGCCCATCTGGCAATAGCGGAAATTCCTCCGAGTGTCAAATAATAGCGAAGGATAAGCAGCAGCGCGAGCACCAGCTCGATTGGCGTTTCCGGCAGCACCAGCGAAATAAACAGCTCTGCAATGACACGTAAGGTCATCGCCGAAATGACGACCAAGGGAAGCAAGACAAGCAGGGCGAACAACCGGCCCAGCATCGGCCCGAGCAGCCTCAGGCAAAAAGGAATAAAGGGCTCCTCCTTCATATAAAAGCCGATTCGGGTCAGCATCCACATGAAGGGCAGGAACATCAGGCCTGCGATCAGGATGGATAGCCAGCCCGAATGGCCTGCGAGATCAGTGAGAGTTCTGGGCAGTGTAAAGAAGATCGTACCGAACACGCAAAAGGACAACAGGATGAAGATTTGCTTGCTGCTAATACGCTCTGCACTCATTGCGGCTGCCTCCCTGTCTGCAGGATAACTAGCTTCCTTACTTAATACGGCGCGCGGTGTTTCGCTGCATGACGGCGTTCGGTCGACCCAATAGGACCTGCACCATTTTCAGTCACGGTGGCGCCCCTGGTCATCATGCTGCTTGCACGAAAAGGTTCTGTTCCAAGCGATAGGGCTGTTATCCTATCTGCGGCTTCTGCTGCCGAGGAATGACTGGCGGAACCGGAGCAGAGGATTGGGCTTCTTGAACAAGATGGAATCATCCATAATCTTCATGGTCTGCGGCGTAATCGGAGCCAGATAGCTGACGCCAAAGGAACGGAGATGAATCATATGCATCAGAATCAGGCTTGTGCAGAACACAATGCCGAAGATCCCGAGCACCGCAGCGAAAATCATAATCGGATACCGCAGCAGCCGAATGGAGACCGATGCATTATAGTTCGGAATGACGAAGGTGCCGATGGCCGTAATCGAAACAATAATGGTCAGCACCGGCCCGACGATATTCGCCTGTACAGCAGCCTGACCGATGACAAGAGCCCCTACAATGCCGATCGTTTGTCCCATCGATCCCGGTATGCGCAGACTTGCCTCACGAAGCAGTTCCAGACTGACCTCCATAATCAGCGCTTCAAAAAAAGCAGGAAACGGCAGCCCGCTTCGATTGGCGGCAATGGCGATCATCAGCTGTGTAGGCAGCATTTCCTGATGGTACGTAGAGACGGCGATATAGATGGAGGGCATCAGCAGCGCGAGCATAAGCGACAATGCTCTCACGAGGCGCAGCATGGTTGCGGCCAAAAACTTGCCGTAATAATCCTCGGTCGATACCAGAAACTCTGGAAAGGTCACCGGCATAAAAAGAGCAAACGGGGTCCCGTCAATAAGCACCACCACCTTGCCCTCCAGAATTGCTGCAGCGGCCTTGTCGGACCTCTCCGTTGAACTAATCTGGGGAAATGGAGACGTAGGACAGTCCTCCAAATATTCCTGCAGCTGTCCGCTATCCAGAATCCCCTCGGTTTGCACCTCCGCAAGCCGACGCTTCACTTCCTCCACAATGCGCGGGTTCGCCGTATCCTGAAGATAGATGACAATACCGTCGGTAACCGTGCGTGAGCCGATCTTGAAGGGAGCCAGAACAAGCTGCTCGTCCTTGATTTTCCTCCTCAGTAACGCGGTATTCGTGCGCAGCACTTCGTTAAAGGCGTCCTGCGGGCCGCGAACGAGCGGCTCTGCATTCGGCGAGCTTACAATGCGGTGCTCCCAGCCCTCGGAGGTCACGATCAGAGCGGCGCTCTCCCCTTCAATCAGGACGATGGTGCTGGAGTACAGCAGGCTGGCCACGATATCCTTCAAGAGTACCTGCTGCTTGACGCCGCTAGCGGTAATCATCTGCTGTTCAATTTGGTTCAGCAGGAGTCCCGGCCCAGCCTCGCACCGAAGGAGTGGCAGCATCACACATTGGTGCACGATATCTTTATCTGCCAGGCCGTCGATATACAACACGGCCGCCGCAGTGTGGCTGCCGCTTACGCCCCGCACCTGCAGCTCGCGGACGATCAGGTCGGACGCATGCTGCACCTTGTCCTTGATGCGCTGAAGATTATGCGCCAGGCTGGCCGATAAGCGCGGCTCTGCAGCTTCCGATTGACTGCCGGCCCGGCCGGGGGCTGGAGCGCTGTCAGGACTAGTTTTTTTCCAGAGCTTGCGGAGAAGTGACACGATCCCTAACCTCCAAATGCGATGACAACCTTTTGCATCAGATGATGAATAAGCGTCGAGAGATAGCCCCCCCCTTTTGACGCGTGTAACACGGCTAAAGCCAGAGCAACCAGGGATACCGAAAGAAATGAAATCACCGCCCGGGTTTCCCTGGAGCGAACCTGCTTTTTCGGGAATCCGAGCAGAAGCAGAAGAATCGAAGCAAAGAGAACTGTCATAGACCACCTGCAAGCCAGCGACTTTACGCATAGCCTATCCAACAACATCCTTGAATATTCTGTGCAAAACACAAATGCCCCCGAAAAGGCCACTTCGTTGAAGCAGCCCATTCGTGAGGCACGAGTGCAGGAATCACAAGATGATGCTTTGTATCCATGATGAAGAACCATACGATTTCATTTCTATGCAAATCCCCTGTACATGCCGAACCGACCTTGGTTCATAAAAACAGTTCCATCTGGCTTACCCGGGTACCGATGCGATCCAGGGTGTCCGGGTCATTGTCGCGAAAATAAG
The DNA here is from genome assembly GCF_037137075.1 of Paenibacillus sp. y28. NCBI lineage: Bacteria > Bacillati > Bacillota > Bacilli > Caryophanales > Paenibacillaceae > Paenibacillus > Paenibacillus sp. y28. The sequence continues at coordinate 12,350 of NZ_JBBBNV010000005.1, read as the reverse complement.
CCGTCTGGATTTGTTGATTCGCCTCCACGATCTGTTTCGTAGAATCCGCCGCATGACGCAGACGGCAGCTGTAAACGATGGGGAAGTAATCCTGCAGAAACTTCCCTTCCATATGCGCGGTCAGGGCGAGCATTTGAAACCCGAGCTGCTCCGCGATAAAAAAGACAGGACTCAGCACATGGTCGCTGGATGCTTTGCCGAACGGATTATCCAAAATCACCGTGCGATGACGCTTCATTCTGGTCTGGATATACTGTTTCCGCTCCGCGACATAATTGAGCAGCCCGAGGAAGAGCGTCATGTTCTTGCTCCACTTCTCCCCGCCGGACCAGCGATTCGATTGCTCCCACGAATAGGCGGCCCGGGTAACTTGCTGATCATTGGTTACTTTGTGGCACGTTACCTTCATGCCCTCGCCCGCCAGAACAATTTGCAGCAGTTGTCGCGAGTCCAGCCATTTATCCAGACTTTTGCGCAGCAGGGCCTGCTGCTCCTGCCAGCCGGCCTGCTCCTGATCGCTGGCAGCCCGGTCCAGCTTATTCATGATCCAGTCGATATGCTTGCGAATCCGTTCTTTGCCCTCCTGCTCCTCCCAAATCGGAAGGGTGAAGCTGAATATGTCTCTCCAGCCCTCATCGGTCTTTACCCGGGTCTTCTTCGGAATTTCTTTCAGCTCCTGCAGGATCAGCTTCAAATGGGTATGAATATGCTGAATGTACTGCTGCAATTCCTGATCATGCGTCTGCAGCGTCTGCTCCCCAATATGAATGACCATTTGGATGCGTTGATCCATAGATTCCTGGAATTCCTTGATCTCCTCGTATCGCTGCTTCGTATCGATCCCCTGGATGGTCATTTGCTTCAGCTTCACATCCTTGACCTGACTGCTGCAGAAATCCTTGAACTGCTGCCGCCCCGTCTGCACCAGATTTCGTTCTCTGGCAAGCAATGCAAGACGCTCGCTTAACTGCTGAATGCATCGCTCCGCATACCCCTTGCGGCTGTATCCAAACTCCGTCCGGTTCTCGACAGGGATGACCATGGCTGACAGCCTCACATCCTCAAGCGCATGAACGAGCAGATGCTTATTCCATAAGCCGATCACCTGCTCCAGCTCCGCCTGGTGCTGGGCCGTCTGCCGCTGTTGACGCTGCAGCTGCTCCGCTTCCTGCTGCAGCAGGGCCTCCTCTTCCTGCAGTCGATCCTCCACCATCGGAAGCGGTTCAATAAAACGATCCGGCTCATCACCTGGAAACTGCGCCTTGAACTGCCGCAGCAGTGTATCCAGCGCCCCTTTTCTAGCTTGCAGTTCCCGCTCCGCTCCGGCCTTCTCCTGGTTTACCTTCTTCACCAGCTGACGGTAATCCTGAATCCTTGTCCACTCGTCCCGTTTGCGCGCTTCCACTTCCAGAGGAAGCTGCATCTCCTCCATTAGATTCGGATGCTCCGTAAGCAGAGTTTCCATAAAGCGCTGACCCTCCAGCGCTCTCTCCTGCTCACGGGAGAGCTCCGTTTCCAGCTGTGTTCGCTCTTGAAGAATGCGGTGCCTTTCCAGCTCCAGTGCTTTGCGAGACTCCTTCACTTCCTCGATTGTCCCATCAACAGCAATCGAAGAGCAAGACTGCACCTCGGCATACCGTTCGTCCCGGCGTAAAAGCTGCAATTGCCAAACGACCTCCTGCACGTCCTGGCGCAGCTTGTCGTGCTCCTCCTGCTTCTGCTTCATCAAGCTCTGCTCGCGGTCCAACCGTCGCTGCAGCAGTACAAGCTGCTCCCGTAGCGGGACAAACTCCTGCTCCAGCTTGTTCACCTCGCCGCTGAGCCGCATATACTGCTGGGCGTCGCGGAGCCACACGCCGAGCTGCAGGATGCGGTTCCCTGCTTCGGCTTCCGCTTTTCGCCGCTGTTCCTCGGTCTGACGGTTCACAATAAGCTGATGCTCCAGCCGTTCCAGCTCCCGGGCTCGCTCAAGCAGCCTGCCTTGCTCCGTCAACCGTCGCTGCTCCAGCTCTTGCTGGGCGGGCAGCGGATACCTCGCCAGGAACGAAGCCAGCTTCTGCTGCGCCGACTGCCACTCGGCCATGTCCGCCTCTACAGCTTCCCTTTCACTTCGAATGAGCGCGGCCTGCTCCGCCAGCTCCGCCTTCCACTGCTCGAAGCGTGCTGGCTGCTCGTTGTCAAGCCAATGACCAGGGACCACCCACTCGCCGTGCGATTCTCTGGACGACCCTTGTCCCTGGATCGTATCGGCGGCCTCCTGGGTATTCAGGATACGAATAGGATAGGCAAGGCTGCCGCTTACCTGCCTGAGCCTCTGCTGCAGCGCGGATTTCTCATGCGCCGTCGTAATGAGCGTAACCGCCCACAGCCGGTCAGGGCGCTGCTCGCCCACAGCTGTGACGTCCAGGCTCTGGATATAATCCGTTCCCAGCTGAAGCAGGGAAAAATGATGACTCCACTGATCACACAATCCGGAAACCGCCGCATCCGCGAAAAACAGCTGCTGCTCCCCGTGATCATCGACATAGCGGTAAGCCAATCTCTCCTTCATGAACAGCCTCTGCTTCTGATGACGCAGCCGCTCTAACACTTCCTCGATCTGTTCCATCATCGAAGCCTGCTTCTCATATAGCGAGCCTACCCGCTCCCAGGACGGACGCAGCCGCACAAGCTCCCGTTTCAGCTCCGTATGATCCGCATGCCAAAGCTTCTCCTGCTCCTGCAGCCGCGCCAGCTCCCGTTCCGCTTCCGCGCGCTCCTCGCCGGCCGCCTTGCGCCTGCCCTCAAGAGCAGCACGCTCCCCTTCCAGACGCTTCAGCTCCTGCAGCAGCTCAATCCGGCTTTGCTCCAGCCGCTGCTCCTCCTCGGCCCAGAGGGGCATCTGCCTCTCAACCTTTTCCAGCTGGGGATTGGCTAGAATAGAGCGGGCAAGCTGTGCCATCTGCTCCCGCTTTCCCCGCTGCTCGGCTTCCTGGAGCAGAAGCGACTTCTCGCTGTCCGCGATGTCCTTCTCCAATTGCCGCCGCTTCCCATCCATGGAGCCAAGGTCATCCTGCAGCTGAGCCAGAAGCCTCTCCTTCTCCACTTGACCGCCCGTAAGCTTCTGTTCCTGTAGGGTGAACAAGTACCGGAGCTGCGCACCGTTCAGTTCCCAGCGCCGCTGCAACTCCTGCTCATCCTCAGAATGGGAAACCCGGGCAAGCTGATCGCCAAGCCGCTTGATCCGGGCCTTCGCCTGCTGCTGTTTCTCCCGAGCTTCCGCATATTGCAGCGAATAATACTGGACCTCCGCTTCCCCCAGCCGCTCCTCGGCGCGCTCCAAATCATCGTGGATTATCCCAAGCAGCGTCTCCATGGCAGCCTGTTCCTGCTGCTCCCGGACAAGCTCCAGCGATTTCCCCTTCCGTTTATGCTGCTTGCTGCGTCGCTGCCAATCTTCTTCCTGCAGCAATAAACGGCCGGTCTCCTGCTCAATCTCCGCTGCATGCTCCATCGACAGCTGCCAATAAGCCTTGGCTTCCGCGCGGCTTTCCTCATAATACCGCTCGACGCGGTCCAACCCCGCAAACAGCTTCACATACTGCCCCAGCTCCTGCAATATTCGCCGATTCTCTTCGATCTGCTCCTTCAATTCCTTATACTTTTTGAATCCCTCGCGATGCGCCTCGAACATCCTGGCGAATGCCCCCTGCTCATAGCCCTCGATCGATTGCTCCACGGTCGGAATAAGCAGCCGGTCAAACAATTGGGTCGTCGTCTTGCATTCGTCAAAGAAATTCTCGATGCCGCCCTCCGTATCATTGATTTTCACAATTGCTTCCCATTCGCCGGTTATGATCTGAAACTGCTCTTCCAAATACGCCTTGTATTCTTTGATCGTGGCAAATGTTTTGGCATGCATCGGGTAGCGCTGCTCCATGGAGGAATAATAATCCTGCATTTCGCCTTTGTCGGCCGGCCGCGTCTTGCCCATGTGAGGCTTGACGAAAGGCAGCTGATCCAGACCGTGCGGGTCGTGCTCGCCGTACTCATAAACATAGCGGAACGAATCGATTCCATTGCCGGTTTGAAACAAGCTGACACAGGTGACCGCATATCTGCGACGCGGCTTGTCGTTCAGAATCCATTCAATCGCAATGTGCGCCGGACCGTTATCCAGCACCAGCGTATCCTTCAGCTTGCGGCCAGCCAGATCGGCATGGGGCAGTATCGCTTGAACGGCAGTCTGGATAAACACCGTTTTGCCACCGCCATTTTCAAGCACAATCGCCCCGTTGTGACCGTGGAAGTCAAAGGTCTCGTTGTTGTAACGTTTATTTCCCTGTTCATAGATGACGTGGGTGAACCTGATCTTGGAGATGGTCGGCATTCGAATGCTCCTCCTTCCGCGTATCGACGTGCTTCCGTTCCTCCTCAAACCGGTACAGAAACTGCAGGATGCCGCGGTTATATTGAAGCTCCATGAAATACCGCTGCACAATGATTTTCGCTTTTTCCGTCAAAGCAAGCTCATGCTCCCCGATCTCTTCAGCCAGCTTCTGGTCCAGCACGAACCGCCGAACCGTATCCAGGAAGCTCAAGCGACTGATCGTATTGCCGGTTTGCCGCTTTGCGGTCTCTTTGATATCGTCCATAGCGTCCCATTTCTCAATAATCGCCGACCAGTTATAGGAGAACTGCTTCTCATAGCCCTTCAGCTGCTCCGGATCATGCTCCTTGAGACCTTCAATTCGTTCCTGAACCAGTCCCAGCCACTCATCCAGCGGCAAGAAATCCCGTGTCGGCTCCATACTCTGATAACTATCATAAAATGCGCCGATCAGAACCATGACAGCAACATATAACAAATACAAATCCGCATTCACCGCCTGGCCGCGCAAATAGGTTTTCTTCAAATAATCGTTGGACACATGGAAAGGTGACAGTCGGACCATTGGAATCAAATGCAGTTGATCCCCCGCCGTGAGTGTCAAGCAATCGACCTCCCGAGCGAATTGATCGACAAGACCTCTAATCTCGTCGTCAGCCAAATACTGCTGCAATCCTTCCCGCTCCACGACACCTCGCCGCGCCAGCTCGACATAGAGGCTAAACGCCCTCATCACCGTTTCATTATCATAGCGCATCGTCCACATCCCCCCATCGCAGCTTCATTTCCTGGATTGCATAGCGATCATTCACTTGTAGAATTCCCTGCTCCTCCACCAGAACGAGCGTTCTATCCCCCAGCAGCCGAAGCGCCTCTTCCATGCCGGTAGGTCTCTCCTCCACATCGGGCTGCAGAGGCTTCGATCGAATCGGGCTGCGCTGGTGCAGAATAAGCCAGAAATCATAGAACGCACGCTTGTCCAGCCATAATGCTCTCTCGCTGTCCTGTCGATATAGATTCAAGATATCCGACAAGTACACGGACGTTCTGGTACGCAGAACCTCCAGCATATCCTTCATCAACGCAGCAAACAGCCTGCCCCGCTGCTGTGCGAACGCACCTGCCCGATCCGGATCGGCCGCTTCCAGAAAGGCTTCATCCCGATTGTCTTCCTCGCCGTCACCCGCTATATTTTGTTCCGCGAATATCGTCAAGGGCGACCAGGCTGCCATATGCTCAAGTCCCATAAAGGGAGAAAGCACACCCTCAAGCGCCACAAGAGGCAGCGGAGAACCGAAGATGAAGCTCGCGATATCCTGATCGAAATTGAATGAATCCATCCCGGTGTAATATAACGATTCTTTGGCCGCCTGCAGCGCGCCGGTCTTAAGCTCCATGCTTCGCTGAAGCAATAAGGTATGCTCCCCGTGAACCTTCTCCAGTTCACTGGATATTCGCAGAATATACTCATATGCGTGCGGCTGCCTGGTCTGCAGCGTGTCGGAATAGATGCGGTCCCTCGTCTCCTTGACGAAGTCCCGAAGCTCCTCGAATTCCTCATTCTCCCGATGAAGCCTGGAGTAAATATCGTCAAGCAGCGTTCCGTACTTCTTCAGGGTTTCTTCGGAAACAATGCTCCGTTTGATCTCATGCGCCAGCTTCATCATGCGCTCCTGCAAAGCTTCTACATCCACTCGCATTTCGTTGATTTGCCGAAGCGCCCCCTGAAACTCGCCTTTCTCCAGCTGCTTGCGCAGCACAAGCTGATGAATAGAAAGCTGAAATTCCAGATAAAATTCCTTTGTCGCAAATACAAGCTCAAGCCCGTCTTCATCGAGCGCATAATATTGTGTATTCGTCCTGGTATCAAAAGCGCTTGTCTTCAAAATAGACGTATACACCGTATCCTGTCCCCGGGTTTCCCAATTATAAAAAGAAAACGACCTTTTTCGGCCTGAAGCCGGACGGAACACCTGGATAATGGAACGGGCAAGGTCCTCATATGCGTCCCCGTTCATACGGAAGCGTCCCGCAATCGCCGATCGCAAAAAAACAGCCAAATCCGCAGCCCCTGCCTTCGGGTTGCGCATCAGCTTTTGCTCGAAGAAATACAGCAGCGCCAGCAGCCCGAGCTCCATCATATCGATGCTTGCTCCGTCCAGATCCGTTTGCTTTTTGCGCTGCAGCTCAAAAAGGGGATCGAACAAAGCCACCTTCGACATCCGCTCATGAAAGCCTGATACAATCTGATGCACATCGACGGTTTCGTTCAGCTCCATACAGCGTTCCTCCAAATGTCCCGCAGCTCCTGCGCCGGCAAGGCCTCCTGGGGATAATAACAACCGTTTGACAGACTCTCCTCAAGCCGCTTCCCATCCCGGGACGATAAGCAGCGCATAAAATCTCGCAGAGCCTGGTCATCCCGACGCTGATTCGTTTTGCCCTTTGCCGGGGCTCTGTCCAGACAAGCAGTATAGAACGGCATCGCCGGGATGACAGGCTGCTTCATGGACAGATGATGCCAAATCTGGATGCCCGTATAATCCAGGTCTCCAAAATAATAAAAACGATGCTCCCTCCCCTGAATCGGATACTGCTGAGGAAACATCTCCAGATTGCCTACGATTTTGTTGCCGCATCCGTATATCAGCGTGTGAAACCGTGTTTCGGGCAATGCGGGGAGCAGTGCCTGAAACGTCGCCTTGTTCTCCACAATTAAATGCAGGCAGGCGGCCGTATCGGACGACCCGGCCAGCTGACCCGGATGAACCGCCATCATGAGGGGATCGGAAGCAAACGCTATAAGCAGCTTGTCCCACAGGCCTATTCTTTCCAGGATCGCCCTGCCCTTCTTCTCCGTCACCCATTTCTCGTCACCGACAAGGGCGAAGCTTCTCTCCTCTGCAGACGCAGCGTCATCAGGCAAGCCCTGATCGTGCAAATAACGGTCAATGCTTTGCAGATAGGGGAGATCGCCAGCGAAGAGGTCTTCTTCCTCCGAAAAGTACCGATCCAGGGAGATCAGGGGATGCAGCTCAAGCCGATACCGGTGCAAGCGTTGATGCAGCTCCGAACGAAGCGCTGCCTTGTGTATGCGGTAGCGCTCAGCCAGCTTCGGCGGCTTCGCTCGTCTGCCCGCCGACTTCATCTCACGAAGCAGGCCACCCTCTTCTAAGGCCAACACCGCCCCGGCAAACTGCTCATAAGTAATCGGCTCGCCTTCCACACATTTTTCCAGTTCTTCCGTCCACACGCTTGCCCGCTGAAGGGATCGGATAAATGCCAGTAATTTATATTGAACGTCCGTCATGACAGCTCCTGTCGAACAATGAGGATATATCACGATTATATCTCACCTTCCGCCCTTGTGTACATCGCAGGCCATGTTGACTTTTACCCGTTTTGGGTTATTCTAGAAAGCGACAGACTGGTATTGGAATGGGGGGCATGTTTATTCTAAATGACTTGTACACCTTGATGTTCATTGTCAACGTGGGTCTGGCCATGGTGGTTATTTTTCTGGAACGGCGCAATATCGGGGTCACCTGGGCCTGGCTGATGGTACTGCTGTTTCTTCCGGCTGCCGGCTTTATTCTATATTTAATTTTCGGACAAAATCTAAGTAAGATGAAGCTGTATAAAATCAACAAACGAAGCCGTCAAATTATGTCCGGCCTCATCTCCTCCCAGCAGCGCCAGCTGGCCAAGGACGAAATTGAGTTCAAGGACCCGTCCATGGCTGACTACCGCGATATGATTTATATGAATTTGACAAGCAGCTCGGCCTATTATACGCAAAATAACAAAGTGCACATTTTTACCGACGGCAAACAGAAATTCGACTCCCTGCTGGAAACGATGGAAGCCGCCACGGATCATATTCATTTGATGTATTACATTGTGCAAAATGACAGCCTCGGCAAGCAAATTGTGGAGGTACTAACGCGCAAGGCCGCGGAAGGGGTGCAGGTCCGCTTCTTGTATGACCGCCTGGGCAGCCACCGCATTTCAAACAAATTTTTTCAGTCTCTGATTGCTGCGGGCGGACAGGCGGCGGCCTTCTTCCCCTCCAGAATTCCGTATCTGAACTTCCGGGTCAATTACCGCAATCACCGCAAGCTGGCCATTATTGACGGAAAATTCGGGTATATCGGCGGCTTTAATATCGGTCAGGAGTACCTCGGGATGGACCGGCGGTTCGGCTACTGGCGCGACACGCACCTGCTTATTCAGGGTAATGCCGTCGGACAGATGCAGGCCCAGTTTCTGCTGGACTGGAATTTGGCCTCCAAGAAGGAGTCGGACCTGATCGTGAGCTCAAGTCTGTTCTCCGCCATGTCCGATCAGGACGGAATGGGGGTGCAAATTGTAGCCAGCGGGCCGAATTATCCGATTGAGCATATTCGCAATGTGTACATCAAATTAATCAGCTCTGCGAAGGAGAGCGTCTATATTCAGACGCCGTATTTCGTGCCGGATGAAAGCCTGCTTACCGCTTTGAAAATGGCGGTGCTGTCCGGTGTCGACGTCCGGCTCATGATACCGGCCAATCCGGATCACAAGATGGTGTACTGGGCCTCGTACTCGTACCTCGGCGAGCTGCTGTCCATCGGCATGAGGTGTTACTTGTATGAAAAAGGCTTTCTGCACGCCAAAACGATCGTTACGGACGGCAAGCTGGCCTCGGTCGGAACGGCCAATATGGACAACCGCAGCTTCCGGCTCAACTTCGAGGTCATTGCCATGCTCTACGATACCGGAACGGCCGGAAGGCTCCGCGACATTTTTCAAGAGGATATGAAGCACAGCCGGGAGCTGACCTACGCGGATTATCAGGCCCGGCCCCGGCTGCACAAAATCAGGGAGTCGTGCACCCGGCTGCTGTCCCCGATTTTGTAGGCGGGGGAATTTTTATTCAGGGTACAGCAAATCGGTAAAATCGGTTCAACGTACGAAGCTTATGGCTGATCCGGATACCGTCGTTGATTAAAACCAGCATGACTTTCTGTCGCATCCCCATGAAAGCCGGGCTTGCACAGAAAAAAGGGCAGCGCCGCCAATGTTCCCGAGACCAGCGGGTTATTGGCGGCGCTGCTTGCGGTAACCGCTTATCGGAACGACAGGCATAGGCAGCAAAGGCAATCTTCCTATGGCAGCTTCAAGCCGAAATGATGGCGGTCAACCGCGGGCTGTGTGCGGCGCAACGCCAGCATCCTCAAATGGAAGAAATAATTCCGGGCTTGTTCTAATGCTGCATTGCCCCGGCAGCGGCTTGTTTCGATTACGCCCGTCTTCGGCGGCGGGCGGAAACGACTTGAATTCCAGCCAGCTGCCTGGGCGTCAGCGGCTTGGCGAAGGGGATACCGGGCTTGCTGCAGGAAGGCTTGCTTCCCCCGGCTCCACGCGGGGTGGCAACCCGGACGCCAAATACTTGAGCGAACCAGTTAAATGGATAGGAGACCGAGCGCAAGCCCCCGGACAGACCGGCGAAATTCACCGCCGCTGCGAAGCTGTCGCTGTTCCGCAGCCATACGGAGCCGGAATCTCCGGGCTCGGAAACCGGAGTAGCGCCGGTAACGATAGTCTGGTTCGCGAACTCGATCATGCCGAGGCCGCCATAGCTGCCGTAGTTCACCTTCACATTCGTATTGACCGATTCCACGGTCCCCCGGACGAAGCCGGTGGTCCGGCCCACCTTCTTGAAGCGCGCGCCGACCGGATACGTCATCAGATGCCCGGGGACTGTGCCGACCACGGCGTAGGTCGGGCTGAGCAGCTTGTTACGGTCCGGGACCGAGGTAGCCGCATCGAGCAGATTGACGCCGTTCTTGCGCAAACGGACGAACCGATCCAGCCGGCCGATACGATCCAGACCGGGACGCCCGCCATCTGCGGCACCCGGCTGTATCGTTTCGGTGAAGCCGGCCGTATTGTTCCGGTTCAGCACGTGGTCATTGCTGCAAATCAGCAGCCGGCTGCTGCCGTTCTTGCGCACAATGAGCCCGGCAGTGCCGGATGCCCCCGGCGAGCCGCTCAGGCTTGGGAACCCCACGCTGTAGCCGCCCGGAACCGGCCGGATTCTTTGGGTAAACGTCTGGGTCGGCCGGACTTTATTCGGCCGCGCCATCCCGGCCGCAATCGTCCGGATCGGAACCGTCAAACCGGCGCTCGTTACCTTTGTCGGCAACGACAGCCTTGCTGCTGCCGCCGATTTCTCGGTGTATATAATAATTGCAGCCCCCTGCTTCGGACAGCGCGGGTTGGCAAATCCGACTCCGATGCCGGTTATTTCCGGCTTCCTCATCATCGCCCGGGCGATATTCGTCTTTACTCGGTTTGCCTGCTTGAAACTGGCCATGCCCTCTCCTCTTTCATCCATAGTTTACGGGTCATTCACCCTATTCTATGTGATTCGGGCACCGGGGACTGGGCAGAGCGCGATTTTCTATTATCGGCCAGGCGTCGTTTCAGGCCGGTCATTCACAGGATCAGGCCAGGCGGCATTTTCCGGCCGTCCTGCGTATGATTGAGCAGCCAGAAGCCTTTGGTCTGATTTTTTTGAACCTTCTTTTCCCGCGCCGCACGAAGCTCCCGGCCGCGCGGTGCTTGGCGTTACAGACGGTGGTGAACCACAGGAATGGCGGCGGAAGCGGATCAACAGTGCGGGGAAGCCTGTGAAGCGGCAGCCAGCTCCTGCTCCCTTCGTCCCTAGCCGAAATCGGCCTGCACCAGATCGGTATTCACGCCAATGGCGGCGCGGCTTCCGCCGCTGGCCGCAATAATGAGCTGGGACGGGGCGAAGCTGGCACTGTCGCCGGCAGCATATACACCGGGGACGCTTGTTCGGCCGAACGAATCAATGAGCAGCCCGCCGAATGAATCGGCTGCACAGCCAAGCGTCGCGCCGAACGAGGCCGCCTGTGTCCACCGGGCGGTGACGAAGCCGCCGGCTCTCCGGGCTTCTGCGCCATCGGCCCAAACCACCTTTTCCAGCTGCCCGTGCCTTCCGGCAAGAGCAGCAATGCGCTGCTCATAAACGGAAATGCCCTTCGCCCGCAGCGCCTCCTGCTGCGCAGTCGTCAGCAAACGCCGGCCGTTGGTGCACACGATCAAATCCCGGCTCCAATTCGCAATCAGCTTGGCCGTATGAAATGCATGCTCATGATCCGTAATCAGCACGAGCGGCCTGTCTCTCAGCTCCCATCCGTCACAATACGGACAGCCGAACAAGCTTTTTCCATAATACTCCTTCATGCCATCTACGGCGGGAAGCTCCTCTCGCAGGCCTGCGGCAATGATAATGGTCCGGGCGTGATAACGCTCTCCGGCCCCAGTCTCCAGCTGGAACACCTCTGGGCGTGTGACTTCTGTAATCCGGGCTTGACGCCATTGAACAGATGCATACTTGCCAAGCTCCTCGCGGGCTATCCGCCGAAGCTCCTCCGGCGCCACGCCGTCCCGGGTAAGAAAGCCGTGAGACCTCTGAGTCACTCCGTTGCGGGGACGGTTATCGTCGAACAGCATGACGTTTCGTCTGGACCGGCCAAGCATCAGCGCCGCGTTCAGGCCTGCGGGGCCCCCGCCGATTATCGCGCAATCAAGCAGCATCGCATCACCCCCCTCACATTGCGGATATTAAGGGTATTAATAATCGTTAAATCACTAGCGTTGCATAAAAAGTCGGCGGCATAGTTTTCGAATAATTCTGAACAAGGTTTTAGTTTTCATTACCAAAAAGTCGATTGCCCACCAGAAGGTAGCTCTCTGTCCATTTGGTAAATTTATGTAGTTTCCCCTGAGTGACGGAAATACTAGCTCACTGTTTCTTGCGCCTACCCGCTGATTTTCGACTAGGTTTACGGTGAATTCGTTCCATCCATTGATGCATCGGTTCCCATAATAGAATTTTAAGCCAACGATAAAGCTGAAGAATACTGTGATGTGTAGCGGTGTCCAGTTTCATAAGTACGAGCAGACAAAA